>JAITLJ010000136.1 GCA_031277925.1 Prevotellaceae bacterium
CAAACAGCATTTTGCAAATAATAACGCGCAAAGAACAAGCAGACGGACTTTTGTGGAGCGACACACACGGATTTGTCCCGAAAAAATTTTCATACACATCGGGAATTGTTAATACAGCAACAAAATTTGTACAAACATACGGTAAAATAGAAGCAAAAATATTGCCTCCAAAAACCAAAGGAACATATCACGCCTTTTGGCTTGGCGGCGAACAAACGTTGCCGTTCATAAACATATTTTGCGTAAATAATGGAAAAATACAGGTAGGAGCATTTAATAACTCTCAAAGTATTACGAAAAAACTTTCGATTCCTCTAAAACAAAAATTTTATATTGTAGGAATAGAATGGAGTCCCGCCGAAATAATATGGAAAATAAACGGTCAAAAAGTTTTTTCGACAAACATTTTTATCAGCGACCAAATGTATTTGGCGTTTTCGTCAGGAGTGAAACGTGAACTGAACAATACAGATTTGCCCGTTTCTTTTGATATTGACTGGATAAAATGTTACAGACGCAAATAATTTGTGAATAATACATTTGCATGTTGCGATGTTTAACACAGTAAATCAACTTGTTGATTTATATTAAATCTGAATATTCTTTTTCGGCTCGCAATAATGTTTCCTGTTTGCCAACATCAATAAGTCGAAGATGTTGAGAAACATATGCGCTAATGTCTTTTGTTTGAGATTGCGATAAATAAAAGTCAATTATCGAAAAAATCTCCGGATAATTATCAAAGCAATTAAATATTTCCGGCGATATAACGTGTATTCCTCCAAAGGCATAAGCCGTACATTCGTTGTACGGAAATTGTGCGTTGCTCCATTTCAATTCGTTTGTCAATTTATTTTGCCATCCGCATAATTTATTGTCGACATTGAACAGCAAGCAACGCGACGCTTTGCGTATGCTTACAAGAAGCGTTGCAAACGAATTTTCGGCACAATGTTTTTCGTAAATATTATTCAAATCGGCATTAGAAATAATATCGACATTATGAACCAAAAAGGGTTCTTCGCCTTGCAAAAATTTTGCTGCGCGTTTTATTCCTCCGCCGGTATCAAGCAGACAATCACGTTCATCCGAAATATAAATATCAATGCCGAAATTGTGTTTTTGTTTTAAAAAATCAATAATCATATCGGCAAAATGATGAACGTTGATAACAATTTGCGTAAAACCCGAACGTTTCAATTTGTTTATAAGATGTTCCAGTATTGGTTTTCCGACAAAAGGCACAAGCGCTTTTGGCAAATTGTCGGTAAGCGGTTTCAGGCGCGTTCCCATTCCTGCCGCAAAAATCATTGCTTTACGATCAGGCAAATTTTGCACTGATGCTTTTTGTCTATTTATTTTTAGCATGAAAAACCTGTTCGATATTTTGTTCGCGGTGAATAAGATTAACTTTTACGCCGAATTTTTTGTTTAAATATTCTGCCAAATGTTGCGCTGCATAAACAGATCTGTGCTGTCCGCCGGTGCAACCAAAACAAACCATCAGATTTGTAAATTTTCTTTCAATATAACGATTTACGGAACTGTCAACTAGTTTATAAATATTTTCAAGAAACGTTATAATTTCGCCATCGTCTTCAAGATATTGTATTACAGGTTCATCCAAACCGTTAAACTGATTATATCGTTCGTATTTGCCCGGATTGTTTATTGCGCGACAATCAAAAACATAACCGCCGCCATTACCTGAAATATCGTTGGGTATGCCTTTTTTATATGCAAAACTGTAAACAGAAACTTCTAATTTGTGTTTTTTCAAATCATCTGTAAACTGTTTCAAATTTGTAAGTTTTTTAAGTATTTTGCAAAGATACGGATATTCGTTGTATCCTTGGTTGAGCAAATTGCGTAAATTGTCAATTGCAAACGGCACGCTTTGAATAAAATGAGGTTTTTTCTCAAAATATCCTCTGAAACCGTAAGCGCCCAACACTTGTAAGGTGCGAAATAACACAAAATGCTGCAACTGATTATGAAAATCATTCTCCGATATATTTGTAAATTTTTTCAACGATTCGATATAATCGTTTATCAGTTGCTTACGAAGTTCTTCGGTAAAATTTGCTTTTGCCTGCCACAAAAACGAAGCCACATCATAATAAAACGGACCTTTACGACCGCCTTGAAAATCAATAAAATAAGGTTCGCCATCTTTAATCATCACATTTCGCGACTGAAAATCACGATACATGAATGTTGTTGTTTTGTTGCACAGAAGTATTTTTATCATTTTTGCAAAGTCGTCTTCCAAGCGATTTTCCAGAAAATCTATTCCTGTAGATTTAAGAAAACAGTATTTGAAATAATTTAAGTCCCAAAGTATCGACCGCTCATTAAATTCGGGTTGCGGGAAACATATATTAAAATCAAAATCTTCAGCGCCTTTGAATTGAATCAGCGGAAGCATTTGAATTGTTTTGCAAAGAATTTTCTTTTCGTCGTGGTCAAAAACTCGTGTCAAACGACCTTTTTGGATTACGTTAAACAACAGCGTATCGCCCAGATCTTCTTGAATATAATGCAACCTGTCGGCGCTGTGCATATAAACATCTGGAACATTAATTCCCTGTTTTTTGAAATGTTTTGCCATTTCGTAAAACGCGCTATTTTCTTCTATCGAAGTTCCTGTTACGCCAATCAATGAAGTTGTAGCGTTTTTCATCCGAAAATAACGCCGGTTTGAACCCGATGAAGGAAGTTCGATAATTTCGGTTACCTGTTTTCCCGTATATTGTTGAAACAATGATTGCAGTTCTGTACTCATTCTAAATGCAGATATTTTAATTTAAAATTTCGCTAATATAGTGATTTTTTTGCAAACGAAAATAAATTAGTTGCAAATATATCTTTGCCCGCATCGAGGACACGAGTAAAGTACGACAGATTTGTGTTTTATATCCAAACAACATCAAACTGCAATTTATACAAATTGAATATCAGCAAAATAGCATTATATTTTAGTCTGTTTTGATGCCGTTTTGGCATAAAAAAACAACCCTGACGAAACAAATCATTCGAAAGTTTGATAATATTCTGTATATAAAGCACATATTAGTAAAATATTGGCAAAGTTTCAGTATTTTTCACGTTATCAGGCAAAAGTAAATGTCATTGGCTATGTTCCAGAAAATATTTTTGTGATTTCAGCAGATTGCGCGATTGTAAAATAAGCGTTTTGGTTTCGTTCAGAATTGTCAAATACAGCATGCCTGTTTTTGTTTTTGATTTGTTTGATTGCATGCGTTTTAATTCATCTTTAATTGCATCGGCAATTATTACGAACAGGTTATCGCGCATTTCTAAAATCATATCAAGTTCGCTAAAATTTTTTGAGCGAAGCATTTCGTTTATTTTTATATATATTTTTTCGACTGCATCGTTTATTTTCATTAAATCAACAACCTGTTCTTTGTTTAGGCCTTCGTGGCTGTTATTTATATGGTCGAAACAAGGTCGTGTGATATGCAATAAGGCTTTTGTTATTTCCGACAGATAATCAACTATTTGAACATAGAAATATCCGGAGTTAATCTCAGAAGTTTGAAAATACTTTAATTTGGGTAAAACCTCATATTTACGATGTCGCGACTGTTGAAAAAGTTTGTTGGATTCTACAACCATTTCGTGCAAAACTTTTCGATTTTCTTTGAATGTTGCTACTAATGTTCGGTTATATATTTTTGTGATATGATTCAAAATACTGCAAACTTCATTTATGCAGTCGTCTAAAATATTATTTGCATTTTCAACATTTTCGGTTTTATCATTTAATTCCTTTGCATAATTTTTATTTTTGTTTTTTTTCGATATAAAATTATTGTGAACGAGCAAATAAAAACACAATAAACTGACGATTACAACTGCAATATTTCCGCCCCAAATCAGAAGACTTGCAACCGTAAAAGCAATTACAAATCCGCCAAAAGCGGTAATAAACCAACCTGAAATCACCGTCATCACTCCTGTAATACGATATACGGCGCTTTCGCGACCCCAGGCGCGGTCGGCAAGCGAACTTCCCATGGAAACCATAAATATTACATAAGTTGTAGAAAGCGGAAGTTTGAGCGCCGTTGCGGATGCTATAAGAATGGATGCCGCCGTAAGGTTGACCGTTCCTCTTATTAAATCGTAAAAAGCGTTGCCCCGTTCTACTTCGGGCAACTGTTCAAACCTGTTAGCTATTTTTCTTTGTATTGATTTTGGAGTAATTCTGTTGTATAAATTATTCATATTTAATGCAAAACGCACAAGAAAACGCGAGATGATCGTTGAACCGAATTTTTCGTCTCCTTCGTTTTGCGATGATAATTTCAGTTCAGTTTCGGCAACATACATGGCTTTTTTTGAAAAAAACAATGTCAGTACCATTATTACGCCCGAAGCAAACAAAATAAAAAAGTTTGCATTTGCAGGTTTCATCAGGCTTTCCATTGTTATTTCGGCAGTTCCGGCATTTTGCGCTATATTGAACGAATCAATACCGGCAAGAGGAACGCCTATGAAATTAACGAGGTCGTTTCCGGCAAAAGCAAGCGCAAGCGAAAATGTTCCGGCAAGGATTGTGATTTTTAAAATATTTATTTTCATTTTTTGAATAATAAAAAGCGCTGCGCTGCATATTATCCATGCGCCGAGCAAAACCAAATAAATATTATCGTTTACAAAGTTTGAAACATCAGTCGAAATCAATCCCGAACTTTTCAATCCTTTGAAAACGGCAAAATAAATAATTACCATAATTGATATTCCGCACCATATTGCGCCGTATTTGGCAAACATTTTATTATAGCGAAACGAAAAGACGAGTCTTGAAAAATACATTATTACAATTCCTCCAATAAAAGCCACAACAACAGAAACAAGTATTGCCGAAATTATTACCATTGCCCGTCCCGAATTGATAAAATGAGAAATGTCGGACAGCGATAAATCGGTTTCGGCGCTGATGTGATGCAAGGCTATGGCAACGGCTGCGCCTAAAAGACCGAATACCATGGAAACGGTAGTAGATGTAGGCAATCCGAGCGAATTGAATACATTTAACAATATTACATCGCTAAGCATCATTCCCAGAAACAGCAGCATTATTTCGTTAAAATTAAATTGAGCAGGATGAAAAACTCCGCTGCGTGCAACTTCCATCATTCCGCTTGATGTAAGCGTTCCAACCAAAATGCCTGCTGCCGCAATCAGCAAAATAACTTTGCGCGAAGCCACTTTTGAACCGAGCGCCGAATTTAAAAAATTGACTGCATCGTTTGTAACGCCGACAATTATATCGGAAACTGCAAGTACGACAAGCGCTATGACTATGAAAATATAAATGTCGCCCATTATTTTTATTTTTGAATTATAATATGCTGCAAAATAAACAACAGTATATTACATGCGTATTACATTTTCATTACAAAATAATTATGTTGATTTAAAATCAAATAAATCTATTTTCTGATATTAAAAATAAATTCCAGACCGCCGCTTTCGCTTGCTTTTGCAGTGATTGTGCCTCTATGAAAAATTATTGCATTTTTCACAATTGACAGTCCTAATCCTGTGCCTCCGAGTTTACGACTGCGACCTGTGTCAATTCTGTAAAAACGCTCGAAAATTCGCGACAGATGTTTTTGTTCAACACCGATTCCGTTGTCTGAAAATGAAAACATGTAATCTTTTTCGGTTTCATTTATTATTTTTATAAAAATGTCGCGTCCGCCCGAATGTGTTATGGCATTGTCGGTCAAATTTCTGAAAATTGAATGCAGCAAAGTCGGATTGCCCTGTACAATAATCGGTTTGTTGATGTTTGTACTTATTCTCATGCGTTTGTCGGCGGGCAACAGTGCAACATCGTTTATTATTTCCACAATTATTTCGTTAATATCTACGGTTTGTTTTTCAATCAGAGCGCTGTTGGCTTCGTCGATTCGAGTAAGAGTTGCAACATCTTTGAGCAGTTGCGAAAGGCGATCTGTTTGAGCGTAACTTTTTTTTATAAAGTCAAGCATTTGTTCTTTAGAAATGTCCGGATTACGGATAATTGTTTCCAAATAGCCGTGAATACTGCTTACGGGAGTTTTCAATTCGTGATTTATATTTTGGGTAAGTTGTTTTTTTATCCGATTTTTTTCTTTTTCATAAAGTAAAATTTCCTGTTTTTCTTTATCCAAATCAATTTTTGCCTGTTGCAGTCGCAAATACATTTGCACAATAAATCGCGATATTTCGCCAAGTTCATCTGCATGGAAATACTCTGTTTCATCAATAATTTCACCTTTTTCGGCGCTCAGGGCAAAATGTCGAAGGCGTTTAATATTTTGTCCTAATTGTTGTGTAAATGTATATGTTACGATACCGATTATGGCAGCAACAATAATCATAAACCATAAAAAATCTTTGTCAACTTTCAACAATTCAATCAGCGACATATTGTATGGAATGGCAGAACGGACGATATATCCGTTTATTTTTTTTGATGAATAAAAATAGTCGTTATTTGTTGTTTCCGAGTGTCGGCGGATGGCATAGGCTGTTCCGTTTTTCAATGCTGTTTTTACTTCGGGGCGGTTTGAATGATTTGAAAATGGAAAATTGTCGTGTTCGGTGTCAAAAATTACATTTCCGAGCGAATCAATAATTGTTAAGCGTAAATTTTCAAATTCCGATTTCTGTTTTTGTTCAACGAGCGATGCGATTGCGTCTCTGTCGGATATTACATTTCCAATCTGTGTATTAAAAATTTGCAGCTTGTAATTCAGTTGTTCGGCTTTGAATATTTTTTCGCGATGATATTGAAAAATAAAGAAACACAGCAAAAAAAAGCAAAGTGATAAAAGCAGAAATATCAATAATCGTTTATGAAACGATAATTTAGTTTTTAAACCCGTAGCCATAACCTGTTCGTGTTATGATAAATTTGCCGTACTGTCCTATTTTTTTGCGCAAACGTGTTATATTAACATCTATGGTTCTGTCGAGTACAATTACCTGATGATCCCATACGCGTTTCAATATTTCTTCACGTGAAAATATTTTTCCTGCATTTTGCAGAAAAAGGATAAGAATTTCCAACTCTTTTTTTGTCAGTTTAATATCTTTTTCATCCAGCATGCAGCATTTTTTTTCGACATCTATACAAAGTGTTTCATATCGAATTTCTTCAGGTTCTGACGCTTGATTTTGTTTTGCTGTTCGCCGTAAAACGCTTTTAACGCGCGCAACGACTTCGCGTATTGAGAATGGTTTGATTACGTAATCATCTGCTCCGATATTCAATCCTGTTACGGTATCATCTTCGCTTTCTTTTGCCGTACAAAAAATTATTGGAATATTTGCAGTTTGTTCGTCATTTTTTATAATTTGAGCCATTTTCAAACCGCTTATTGCGCCCATCATTATGTCGAGAATTATTAATGAATATTTTTCTAAATTCAATTGTAATGCCTGCTCTGCGCTGTAAGCCACATCTACATTGTAACCTTCGACTTCGAGGTTGAATTGAAGGATTTCGCATAATGATTCTTCATCATCAACAACAAGAATATGCTTTTTTTTCATTTCATTAAATAAAATTACTGCAAATATAAGTTGAGTTTTCTATAATTTGTTCTGTTTGTCGAATATTTAACATAAATGTAACAAAAATCATATTTTTCGACATCTGTTTTACAGTTTGTGAAGAGCAACCGATTCAAAGTTTACCGGACAAAAGCAAAAAATGAGTTGTTTTTGATACGAATTTATTTAGTCGCTCCTTATGAACAAAAAAAACGATAAACCAATACATTAAACTTTTCTGTCAGATATTTAGTGCTATTACGAAAAAAACTGTCCCTAACGGGACATTATTTCTTTCTGTTAATTTGCATCAAGGCAAAAGAAGATAAAAGAAAAAAATATTCATACATGCATATTTTGCCGAATTTTTGCCTGTATCTATATAAAACACGGTATTTTTATTTGATAATTTTTGCCCATAACTTGTTAATAATAAATATTTTCAATGTTTATCAAGGATCGACTGTTTATTATTTTGAAAAAAACTTAAAATTTTCTGCATCAAATCTGCTCTTTCGGTATCGGTTTTTATTGATTCAAAAGGAAATCCGAGGATGCAGGTTTTATAGTTTTTGCCGCTGTACGCTATTCCTGCGCTGATATTGTTTTCGGAATAACGTAATATGGTAGTTGCGGCGCCATCGGCAGGCTCAATTCCATCTGGCGCTTCAACAACATAAGACTGCTGATTCAAAGTATTATGAAATTCGTAATTTCCACATTTTGGCATCAGCGCCGAAGATACGCCTTTTATTCGCCCATCAGTCGAAGCCATTCCTGTACGCCACTTGTAGCGTAAAACGTTTTGCGCAAAAGAAGTATCCTTTTCAATTATAAGGTCTGAATCCCAAAGGTCGCTTGCAACAAAAGCGCCGCTTATAAAAATATTTCCTCCATGTTCACAATAATCTCTTATTGCTGTTTGAAATTTTTCGGAAAATGTTTTGAATTGAGGAGCATTTTTTCCTGCGCCTGTTTTGGTTTGACGCTGTTTGCCAAGAATTATGTCTGTTATTTTATATTTTTTCAAATCTACCTGTCCGTTTTCAACTGCTTTTGCGCTGCACGAGACGAACGAAAAATCTTTTTTTTCTATAATCGCTTTTCCATGAATTAAAGGATAATCGAAAGAATTGCCTGCTATGATTTCTGTTTCGCAGTTTGCATGGCTTGCGCCAAATCCGGGCGAATCGTCATCCGACCATTCAATATCGCGCCTGTACTCATATTGACTTCCTACATAACTTATATCGCGCTTATCGGGAACGCCGTGGTCAAATCTGTCAACAAAACCGCCAGTTACAGTATCAAATTGAAAGTTTGCGGGCGCACTCAATCGGTCGAAAGCATTGACAATAAGCGCCGTTTCCTTTTCGTTTGGAGATTTATATACTGATAAAATTTCGGAATGAAAACTTTCGCCTCCATCGTTTACCGCCGCTATTTTGAAACTGTACATTTTCCCCGAAATAATATCTATTGTACACGATTCGCTGTCGGTTGGTATGCCATTGTCAAAATCGCCATTGTCTATTCTGGTATAAATTAAATACTGATTTGGTTTTGCTGTTGGTTCGTATTTATCTTCAACAGCCTTCCATTTAAGTTCAACTTCGCTGTCATTTGCAAATTCGGCGCTAAACTGCTCAACAGGTAAAGGCTGCACAACATATTCACAGTCGTTTTGGTCGGCTATAAATTTTAACATTCCCTTGTATATCGCGCGACTTACGACAAAGCGAAAACGCGGGTCAAGTCCATAACGCATATCGGCAAAATTTTGATGTGATAACAATTCGAGCAACATTGTGGGAACTTCGGGTACGCGTGCTTCGCTGTACGACCTGTTCCACATTCCGCGTCGAGTCCATGTTGTGTCGTTGAACGTATTGCGAACATCGTTTACGATATTTGTCATTATTAAATCAACCAAATCGCGCGATGCATAACGCGAAATTCCGTTTTTGAATTTTTCATCGTTATGTTTTGTCATAAAAATACCGAGCGTCCCTATAATCGAATCGTTTTTTGTTGCGCCTGCATCGCTGTGGAAGGCAAAGGACAAATCGACAGGAATATTCAATCCTTTGTCCTGTTCCATAACAGACGAACCGCCTGCAATATAATTAACCCAATTTCCGCGCGAACTGTAATCGTCAATATAATCGTTTTTATTTTCGTTACGATTGTAAATAGAATCGGGAATTCCCGCCCATTGCATCCAATAGCGTGCGCCTTCGGTGAAACGTGGATAACCGCTGATTTCATACTCATAATCAATAGCAGGAATTATTTTTGTCGTATCTGATTTTTTTTCTGAACTTTTTGTATTCGAGCGTTCCAGTCCTTTGGGATTAGGACGGCGCGCTATATTTCCCATTCCGCCTCCAAATTTTACGCCATCTGCCGTGATAATTTTATTTCTTTTTTTTGCTACATTCGATAAACGTACGCCGAAATTATCATTACATCCTTTATCAAAAGCAAATGTTCCGAGATAAATCCATGTTCCGCCGCCCATTGTTTGGTTTACAGCAAATTTTGTTTCGCCACCTTTGTGAAAAACTGTATATGTTGCATTATCACTGCTGTTTTTCAAAGTTTTATATGAAATATATACTGCATAATATCCATCTTCGGGAATATTGGGAATCCATTCAGCATAACTTTCATCATCTTCATCTTTCACTGTTTCAATTTGTCTGTATGTTCCCATTCTGAAAGGATTTTCATTTTCCACATAAAATTCTTTGATATGTGCAAATCCGGAATCGGCAGGAGTAAACCACACTGCTTTATTGTTTTTTTCGATATATTGAGACGAAAAATTATTGCCATCGTTATCTACAATCACTTCATTTATTTGAATATCACGCTCTCGGGGAAGCAAAACGTTTGCTCCTGCATTTTCGAGCATCGGCGCTAAATAAGGCAATACAAAACTTTGCGTAAACAAATCTTCAACGGTTTGAAATATTCGCGAACGCTGCCATTCCCAACGCGCAAGTTTTTGTTCGTAATACCATCCATGACTTTGCCACATTGCAATATGACGGTTTTGTAATCCTGAAGATATTTTATATGGTTTTGAGATATTTACGACTAATTGCTCGGTGGCTTTACGCTTGAATTTTTTAGTTTTATCAATGTTTTTATCGCGGTAAAAATTAGGAATAAGGTCGTCTATATTCATTCCGTTTGTACGAATAATAAATTTATATTTCTGCTGTTTCTCGGAAAATAACGATTTTATTGCATTGTACATTTTTTCAGTATTGTCAGGACGAAATGGCACATACGAAAGTGATTCCGAAGCGTTTATAACAATTTGCCTGGATTTGTCATCAATCGTTATTTTACGTATTTGTAAATGTCCAATATCAGTATATGTTTTAGAAATTGCAACAAGTTTTTCACCGATTTTTATTTGCAACGAGTCTGTTTGCGCCTTGATATTGACAGACATAAAACACATTGCACAAGCCAAAGATGTTTTAATGAACGTATTTAACATAATTATAAATTTAAAATAATGACAAATTTAGATGAAATTCATCAATTATGTGCATAATTACAAAAAACAATAAATTTTAAACCATTTCGCAAAAACATACAAAACAAGTTATTTTACCAACATTCTGTCCTCTACGGAAGGTTTTTTCATCGTAATTTAATTTTAAAAAAAATATTTAAATTACAAAGCAGTGAAGCGGCTTCTTTTCTGTTTTATTCCATTTTCAAAACAGCCAAAAATGCTTCCTGCGGAACTTCAACACTGCCTATTTGACGCATGCGTTTTTTGCCTTTTTTCTGCTTTTCCAAAAGTTTGCGCTTGCGCGTAATATCGCCACCGTAACATTTTGCCGTAACATCTTTACGTACGGCTTTTACTGTTTCGCGGGCAATGATTTTTGCTCCTATTGCAGCCTGAATCGCAATATCAAACTGTTGGCGCGGGATTAATTCTTTTAACTTTTCGCACATTTTTCTGCCAAAATCGTATGCATGACTGCGATGCGTAAGGCTTGAAAGGGCATCTACCTGTTCGCCGTTCAAAAGAATGTCTAATTTCACCAAATCGGCTAATTTGTAATTGGTAAGTGAATAATCGAACGAAGCATATCCTCGTGAGATGCTTTTGAGTTTGTCGTAAAAATCAAAAACTATTTCCGACAAAGGCATATCGAATGTAAGTTCTACTCGATTGGTTGTCAGGAACGATTGATTTTTCAAAGTTCCCCGTCTGTCGAGACACAATTTTACTACCGCTCCGAGATATTCGCTTTTTGTTATTATTTGCGCCGAAATATAAGGTTCTTCAATACGGTCGATAAGCGTAGCCGCAGGAAGCCCCGAAGGATTATGAACAACAGTTTTTTCTCCGCCGGTTGTATAAACGTCAAATGACACATTCGGTACTGTTGTAATAACATCCATGTCAAATTCGCGATACAGACGTTCCTGAACAATTTCGAGATGCAGCAATCCGAGAAATCCGCAACGAAATCCGAATCCTAAAGCCATCGATGCTTCGGGTTCGAATGTAAGCGATGCATCGTTGAGTTTCAATTTTTCCATTGATGTGCGTAATTCTTCATATTCGTCGGTCGATACAGGATAAATTCCTGCAAACAGCATTGGTTTTACGTCTTCAAATCCGTCTATTTGCGTGTTACAAGGTTTGTCAACATGCGTTATTGTGTCGCCTACTTTTACTTCGGTAGTTGTTTTTATTCCCGATATTATGTATCCTACATCTCCTGCTTTGATTTCGTTTTGCGGTTGCAGCGAAAGTTTCAGTACGCCTACTTCGTCGGCTTCGTATTCTTTGCCTGTAGCAAAAAATTTTACCTTATCGCCTTTACGAATAATTCCGTTTTTGACTTTAAAATATGCAATTATTCCGCGAAATGAATTGAACATCGAATCGAAAATCAGCGCTTGAAGCGGAGCGTTTATGTCGCCTTGCGGCGGTTTCATGCGATGAATTATTGCTTCCAGAATTTGCGGTACGCCTTCGCCTGTTCTTCCGCTGGCAAGAATAATATCCTGCCGCTTGCAGCCAGTTAAATCAACTATCTGGTCGCTGACTTCTTCAATCATTGCTGCCGGCATGTCAATTTTATTAAGAACAGGAATTATTTCCAAATCATTTTCGAGCGCCAGATAAAGATTTGATATTGTTTGCGCCTGAATGCCCTGAGTTGCATCAACAACAAGCAGAGCGCCTTCGCACGAAGCAATAGCGCGCGATACTTCATAAGAAAAATCGACATGACCCGGAGTATCTATCAGGTTGAGAATATACTTTTCGCTGTTATATGTATATTCCATTTGTATTGCATGACTTTTTATGGTAATACCTTTTTCACGTTCCAAATCCATATCATCAAGCACCTGATTCTGGAACTCACGTTCCGACAGCGTATTTGTTATTTGCAGTAAACGGTCGGCAAGCGTGCTTTTCCCGTGATCGATATGTGCAATTATGCAGAAATTACGAATATTATTCATTTATATTGTTTCGAATTTTATGCAAATTTACACTAAATTCCTGAATTACATGCAGACTTGGAAAAACAATTCGTGTTTTAGCGCTGTTGCAAGGAAAAAACAGGCGAGCGGACAATTTTGTAATTACCAGATTGAAATTATTACAATTAATTTGGATTTTTTACGATTAAAAAATATTTAATTTCAAAACGTAAGCATTTTTTTGCTACTTTTACGCCCTCAAAAAAATGAAATATTGGGAAAAACGCAATTAGAATATATAGAATTAAAAGGCGTGCGAGTGCATAATCTCAAAAATATTGACGTTAAAATTCCGCACGAAAAATTAGTTGTTATAACAGGTTTGTCAGGTTCGGGGAAATCGACTTTGGCATTTGACACTGTTTTTGCCGAAGGGCAACGCAGATATGTTGAAAGTTTATCGGCATATGCGCGTCAATTTCTCGGAAGAATGAGCAAACCCGATGTTGATATGATTTCAGGAATACCGCCTGCAATTGCAATTGAGCAGAAAGTAAACACACGAAATCCGCGTTCTACGGTTGGAACATCAACCGAAATTTATGATTATCTCAAATTGCTTTATGCGCGTATAGGACGAACCTTTTCGCCAATATCGGGATGCGAAGTAAAAACGCATAGCGTAAGCGATGTTGTTAATTATATTAAAAGTTTTCCGTCACAAACTACTTTGCTTATTCTTGCTCCGTTTGTCAGCGACAATTACAGTGGTCTGGCTGAATGGCTTACCAATCTCGTTGAACATGGTTTTTCGCGAATAACCGTTGATGACAAAATAATGTACATAAAAAACGTATTGCCTGAAATCGATTATATTAAAAATAGAACTTTTTGCCTTTTGGTTGACCGAATTACAGTTGCCGACGATAACGAATCTGTGGCGCGCTTCGGCGATTCGGTGCAAACCGCTTTTCAAGAAGGAGATGGCGAATGCATCGTTTCAATATATTCTGTTGACAAAAAAAAGCAAACATCACAAATATTTTCATCTCGTTTTGAAGCCGATGGAATAACTTTTGAACGTCCAAACGAATATCTTTTCAGTTTTAATAATCCTTTAGGCGCATGCCGATATTGCGATGGCTACGGAAAAGCAATAGGGATTGATGAAAATTTGGTGATTCCTAACAAAACTCTTTCGGTTTTTGAAAAAGCAATTGCGTGTTGGCGCGGAGAAATTTTAAAAAAATATTATGAAAATTTGATCCTTTCGTCATCAAAATTTAATTTTCCAATACATCGCCCTTACTGTAATTTAACAAAAGAAGAACGCGATTTACTGTGGAAAGGGAACAAATATTTTTGCGGAATAAACGATTTTTTTCAACGGCTTGATGCCCAAAAACATAAAATTCAAAATCGTATTATTATTGCACGATATACAGGCAAAACGATTTGTCCGCAGTGTGAAGGGACGCGTTTGCGAAAAGAAGCCGAATATGTGAAAATTAACGGAAAAACTATTTCGGAGCTTACAAAAATGTCAATAGAAGAATTGAAATCTTTTTTTGATAATATAACATTAACCGACTATGAAATAAAAATAGCATCGCGCGCTCTTGTTGAAATAAAAAATCGCTTGCAATACATGCTTGACGTAGGTTTGGGCTATCTTACGCTTAATCGTGTATCAAATTCGCTTTCGGGCGGCGAAAGCCAAAGGATAAATTTGGCAACTTCGCTCGGCAGCAATCTTACAGGGTCGCTTTATATATTGGACGAGCCAAGCATAGGATTACATTCGCGCGACACCGGAAGATTGATAAATGTTTTGAAACAGTTGCGTGATTTGGGAAATACGGTTATTGTTGTCGAACATGAAGAAAAAATTATAAAGGCAGCCGATATAATTATTGATGTAGGTCCACAGGCAGGACTCTTCGGCGGCGAAATAATATTTCAGGGAAACCCCGAACAGGCAACCGACGAACAGATAAATAAATCGCTTACACTGTCGTATCTTTTCGGAAAGAAAAAAATAGAAACGCCAAAAATTCGTCGCCGATTGAATAATTCCATAAAATTATTTGGCGTTGCCGAAAATAATCTTAAAAATATAAACGTGCGTTTTCCGCTTGGCGGCATTGTTGCTGTTACCGGAGTCAGCGGATCTGGAAAATCATCGCTTGTAAAAAATGTTTTATTTCCAGCAGTATTCCGACATCTTAATTCCTGCGGAGATGCGCCCGGCACTTTTCGCGAAATGGAAGGCGATTTCAAACTGATTAAAAATGTTGAAATGATTGACCAAAACCCGATAGGAAAATCATCGCGCTCAAATCCCGTAACATACGTCAAAGTATATGACGAAATCAGAAAATTGTATTCCGATTTGCCTTATGCAAAACTTAACGGATATAAGCCATCGCACTTTTCTTTTAATATCGACGGCGGACGTTGCGAAGAATGTAACGGAGATGGATTTATAAGAGTTGAAATGCAATTTATGTCCGATATAATTCTCGAATGTGAAGCCTGCGGCGGTAAACGTTTTAAATCGGAAATTCTTGAAGTTAAATATAACAACTTGAATATTTCCGATTTGCTCAATTATACTGTTGACCAAGCCATAGAATTTTTTGGACAGCAAAAGGAACCAATTACAAAACGAATATGCGAAAAACTGAAACCTTTGCAGGATGTAGGTTTGGGATATATAAAACTCGGACAATCATCAAACACCTTATCGGGCGGCGAAAGCCAACGCGTGAAACTTGCGTATTTTCTGTCGAAAGAAACAGGAACCGAACCTACGCTTTTCATTCTTGATGAGCCAACAACTGGACTGCATTTTCACGATATAAACAAATTGCTGACGGCGCTTAATGCCCTTGTCGAAAAAGGACATTCGATAATAATTGTCGAACATAATATGGAGATTATAAAATCGGCTGACTGGATAATAGAACTTGGTTGGGAAGGCGGCGAGCAGGGCGGAAATCTGTGTTTTGAAGGAACGCCCGAAGACCTTGTAAAACATACCGATTTATATACCGCACAATATTTGAATTTGTAAAGATTGAAAACCGCAGAGATTGGCGCAGCCAATCCAGAGAAATAAAACAGTAAAGTGTTTCATCTTATATTTTTACTGTTCAATGCGCGCCTGTAGGCGTTGGCATTTTGATTGTGTTGTGCCAGCGTTTTTGCAAATACATGTTTTCCCGAAAAATCATCTTTGGCGCAAAAATAATAATAGTCATGATGTTCGTAATTTAATACTGCATCTATCGCCGCTATTGATGGCATACAAATAGGAGACGGAGGCAAACCTTTATATTTGTAAGTATTGTAAGGCGAATCATAACTTATATGTTTATTCAATATTCGCCGAATAGAAAAATCGCCTGTTGCAAATTTCACCGTAGGGTCGGCTTGCAGCAACATTCCCGACTTTATACGATTGATATAAACTCCTGCAATTGCAGGCATTTCGGAAATAAGATTTGTTTCTTCGGCAACTATCGATGCTATTATGCTTACTTCGCCCTGAGTTAAACCTGTTTGTTGAAGTTTTGTTTTTCTCCTGTCATTCCAAAATTTTTCATATTCTTTATACATCCGTTCTATAAAAGCATAAGCGTTTGTATTCCAATATATTTCGTAAGAGTTCGGAATAAACATTCCTATAATAGTTCGACTGTCGAAGCCGAATTTACCTATAAAATCATTGTCGTTTAATGCCTGAACTATTGATGCAGAATCAGGTTCGAGATAACGCGCTGTAACAGATGCAATTTTTTCGTTGCTGCGAATATTGCCCGAAAAGGTTACTCTCACCGCCGACTGATTTCCCGACCGCAACATGTTTATAAATGTTTTGTTACTCATACGTTTTGCGATTTTGTAACGTCCGGGCTTTACATTATTGAATTTCAAAAAATTTGCCGTACGTCTAAATGTGCTCATATCAACAACAATATTATGGCGCTCTAATATCTCAAAAACATCATTAATATCCGAACCTGTAGGAATATAAAGAAAATCGGCTGTTCCGACATTTATATTCGGCGCATAAAAATATTTATAAAACCTGTATCCTGCAAAAGCGCTGATACAAAGCAGCAAAACAAGCGCAAGCAATATTATTTTTTTTCGTTTCGTTTTCATAATAACTTATTTTGAACTGCAAATTTATGAAATTTAATACATTTCTTCTATAAATTGTAAAAAGAATTAACCGAAAAGCAAAAACGGTTTGTTTTACACAAGTGGTCAGTCGCAGTATTTTTCAGTTTATACCTTGCTCCCTGTCAATAAAAATCATCATACTGGCTATTTTTTTATTTTGTTCAATAATAAACAGTAACATTTTCTGATATTATCATAAAACAACAGCAATATAATAAACAAAACAGACAGGATGATTAACAATATTATAAAAACGCCAGGATGCCAATCTTGAATTTCGCTTTTAAATCCTAAAAGCAGAGAAAATAAAGGACTAAAAATAGCAAGCATAATGCTTATCCTTTGCCATTTTTCATTGCTGTTTAAGGTTCTATCCATTTTCGTTGTAATTTCTTTTATGTCTTCATTATAAATGTGCGAAAGTAGATTTTGCCTGTTTTTATTTTTATATTTTATGTTTTCAATGTATCTGACCGAATTGCGAATGTTTAATGCCCGTCTTCGGTATTTGTTTTTAAGGTCAAAATCTTTTGCCTTCGGATCTAGTTTAATATCATGCTTGAATGATTTATTATAAATGGACAAAAGCAAGGTCTTACAATAAGTGTATTCTATTGATGAATTTTCACATAATCGGTTAAGGATATTAATGTTTTGTAAAATTGCATTATGCTGTTCTTTAAATTTTTGTTTGTTTAATTCTGATAATTTGTCTATTTTGTGTCTTATCTCATCGTAAAGTTTAAATGAATTATTAATCTTTTGATTATACTCTGATATAATTTCTGCATTTTTATGAAACAAGTCTGAGAAATTTTCCAAAAATTTCATTAATGCAGGATTATCATCCTGTTCCAAATTAATCTTTTCATCGCTAATTTCAGGAACCAAATCGCTGTCTTTTCCCGTATGGCATTCGTGTTCGTGATAAAATTCTTTAATTTTATGATAAATAGTATTGCTTAAATTTAACTTGAATGGTTCTTTACAATTATCTTCTATAATATCGTCATCAAACCAAAATTGCATAAACCCGTTTTTTCTCTTTCCACATGGTTCTAATGTTAATGTTGTATTAAATATTACAGGTTCGGCGACGGCAGTCGTTACTTTTGAATAAATTATTATATCGCCATTGTTGCAAAGTTTAAATTTTGCATAATAGGGATTTGCAGAATTGTCGCTTAAATCAAAGAAACCATTTTTCCCTGCTTCATTATTTATTATTTCTTTTTTCTTTATCCGTAATTCTTCGTGAAAAATAGTTGGCATCCAAAAGACTACGTATTGTTTTTTCATAGTATTAAATTAAAATTAAAAAACTTATTACTTTTTCAATCCGGCTTTAATCTCCTCAAGTCCACTGTTTATATCGTTAAAGGTAAGACAAGAATTACAATAATCTTTTCCGAAACTGGTAAGCCCAAATCTTAATTTGCCCAATCCATCATATCCTTGTTGGATAACGCCTGTTAAATTCAGTTTTCGGTATTCATCGTCTATTTCCTCCGGTGATAAGCCACACTCTTTCCATAATTTTTCTAATTCTTCTTTTTCTCCATGTTCATTTTCCAACAATTTTCGGAACATTTTTTCTTTTGCTATTATATTCATAACGTTGATGTCTAATGCTTTCTATATAAACAAAAATAATCACACAACAATACAGAAAGTGTTGTTTGTGGTTTTTCATCTATATTTTAATCTAATGCATATTTTATTAATAAGAGTTTATTTTCAAACACAAAGGTATAATAATACTTTTTTTGACAAATATTTTTATTATTTTTTGTGTATTTATTTATAATTTTCATTAAGCGCTCGTTTGCCTTTCAAAAATCGTATATACATTTTTTACATGGTATTTAAATCTTTTCAAATTTCATATTGTTGAGCATCTCTTTGAGGTCGATTCCGGGACGAAAAACAACCTTGCTGCCTTTAATCAGCGAAGCATTGAATTTGTCTTTTGCTTCGATGCCTTCGCTGCTTATGCTTACCTGAAATGCGCCAAAATCGCCCAAACGGACAATTTTTCCATCGGCAAGATGTTCTACCAGCACTTCGGTAAGCGCTGCAAGTACTGCCTGCGTATCGGCATGACTTACTGTGCTTCGCTGCGCAATTGTTTTGCCTAATGTTTTGAGCGTTATGTTGCCCGTACTTTTTGCATTAGCATACCATTTCTTTGGTTGCTGAGGTTGCAGCGGATTTCCCTTTTCGTTTAAAGTGTAATTTATCGGCATATTCGTTTTTTTATATGTGAAACATAATGCAAAATTACTTTTTTTTTGAATTACACGCAAAAAATGAGATTTTTTTTACAAAATCCGTGGTAAAAAGAGATAAATAGTCGTTCCTTATGAATAAAAAAAGACAATGCTATTACATTAAAAATTTCGGACAATTATTTCTTTCTGTTAATTTGCATCAAAGCAGAAGAAGATAAAGAAAAAACATTAATATTTTGGCGAATTTTTGCCTGTATCTATATAAAACTCGGTATTTTGATTCGATAATTTACGCCCGCAACTTATTAATCATAAATGGTTTCGGTATTTATTAAGGAGCAACTAAATAAAGAAACAGTCATGTATTGTGTAATAAAAAAACGGCAAAACAAACCATTTGATTTGTTTTGCCGACACACATTTAAATATATAAAAATATGACTTTGTAAAGTTAACTTATGAAACCGAGGATTTCGTCTTTTTGTATTTTATCGCCCTGTTTTGCAAACACGGCAACTATTTTACCGTCAAAAGGAGCTTCAACGGCTTCCAATCCGTAGTATGCCTGCACGAAGCAGATTTTGTCGCCTTCGTTGAATTTTGTTCCTGTTGTGGGCGCAGTCGATTTATCGTCAACATCGTATTGCCAAATAACTTCGCCTTTGCACGGCGCATGAAGCGGTTTGGCATTCGGATACTGTTCAAGCACTTTTTCTATATCAAATTTCGGCATTTCAACAACAGGTCTGGTAATTATAATCGGAGCGTTTGCTTTTTCTTTTGCGGCTTCCAGTTCTTTATTGAACCGTTCTTTGGCAATCCCCGATTTATAGTCGCGATATTGGCGGTCGTGCATTGCCATCTCAAACAATTCTTCGTCGTCCTGTCCGAAATCCCAATTGTTTTCTTTCATTTCTTTGCGATATTCATCAAGTTGGTCGGGGAAGGCATCTTGCGGGTCGCCATCGTAAAATTCGAGGTTATTTTTTTGAGCAAGTTCAATAATTTCCGGCGCCAGTGTTCCGGGTAATTTTCCTGCTTTTCCAAGAATCATGTTCCATGTATCTTTGTCGATAATTGAGAATCGTGGTTCATTTTTTGCAAGTGAAAAGATATTCATCAATGCAATGTTTTTAACGTACTGGCTGAATGGCGTTACTAATGGAGGATAACCGAGTTTGGGCCATACATATTCAACTTCCTGAAACAATTGTACAACAAGTTCGTTTAGCGTAACTTCCGGTTTTTTGTGCTGGCGAAGTGCCATATTTATTGCATTGTGCATGCCTTTGAGATCTGCCATCATCGAACCCATCATTCCGCCCGGAAGCCCGCAGCCAACCAGAAGCGATGTGCTTACTTTGTTGCTTGGATCCATAAAATATCCAAGAAAATCGTCGATGAACGACTGTGTCAAACGGCGCGCTTCCATGTATGCTGTCATATTTATTTCGGGAACTTTGAATCCTGCATCTTTAAGCATAGCCTGAATTGTAATAACATCGGGATGAACCATTCCCCACGAGACGGGTTCCATTGCCACGTTTATTATATCAACTCCGTTGTTGGCAGCTTCGAGCATCGAAGCAACCGAAAAGCCGGGACCGCTGTGTCCGTGATAATCAACAATTATATCAGGATACGCTGTTTTTATTCCTTTTATAATTTGCCCTATGCTGTACGGGCGTCCTATTCCTGCCATATCTTTAAGGCATATTTCTTCGGCTCCGTTTTCTATTAAAATTTTTGCAAGGTTTACGTAATATTCAACAGTATGAATGGGCGAATGAGTAATGCATAGCGAACCTTGAGGTGTCATTCCTCCTTCTTTTGCATATTTTATTGAGCGTATAATGTTTCTGCTGTCGTTGAGCCCGCAGAAAATACGGGTAATGTCAACGCCTTGGGCATGTTTAACTTTATACATTAATTTACGCACATCGGCAGGCACAGGATACATTCGCAATGCGTTTAATCCTCTGTCGAGCATGTGGGTTTTTATGCCGACCTGATTAAATGGTTTTGTAAATTTACGAACTGCCACATTAGGATTTTCGCCATATAGCAGATTCACCTGTTCAAATGCGCCTCCATTGGTTTCAACGCGTGCAAAGCAGCCCATGTCAATAATTACGGGCGCTATTTGTTCCAACTGATCAACACGTGGTTGATATTTCCCCGACGATTGCCACATATCGCGGTATAAAAGACTGAATTTTATTTCTTTTGTCATCTTTTTTTTCCTTTATTTTCTTGTATATTGTACTTTGAAGCGACAAAATTAATGAATTTAAACTAATTTATACAACAAAAACATATTTTTTTATTGTTTTTTTCAAATATTGTTTTTTTTATTACTTTTGCAGCAAATTTTATGTAAAATGGCGGAAAAGGTTTTTTATGCAAAAAAACCTTTTTTTATTGATTTGACAGTCGATGTTTATGAATAGATTTATTGTGAAAATGAAATTTTTTTTCGCCAATTTGTATTGAAATAAAAGAAGAAAAGAAAGATTATTTCGGAAACGGTACATTAATAGTTTCAGACATTTTTTTATAAAACCTGCATTTTTATATCATTGATTTTATTTAATATTTCACTGTTGTCCAACCGATTGGTACGGTTGAGGAATGAAAATTTACAATTTATTTAGTGATAAGTCAAATATCGGTAAAAATTACATGCCAATAATATTTATATCTATTTTGCCGCTAAATATTACCTGTTTTGATGCGGCTTGTTCGGCTTCTTTTTTCGATGCACCGTAACCTTCGCCGAGAATAACATTGTTCTCAAACAATATTGCTCTAAAGCGAGTTGCGCTTGGGATGCTTGATTCTTCATAACATTCAAAAACCAGTTTTGTTTTATGTTTTTGTCCCCATTCAAGTATTTTGCTTTTGTAATCAACTTCTTCTTCGATTAATTTATTAATATCAATAAATTTAAGAAATTGTTTTATGAATATTTTTTTTGTGGTTTCATAACCAAAATCAAGCAGCATTGCTCCGTGTACAGCTTCAAAAATATTTCCTGCCGCTCCTTTTGCCTGTTTGTTTTGGGTTCGATGTTGCGTCTGCAATTTCATAAGTCCGCTTTGTTGCGACAGCAAATTAAGGCTTTTACGGCTCACTATTTTTGCCCGCATTTTTGTAAGAAAGCCTTCCTGTTTGTTTGGAAATTGTGTAAAGAGATATTCGGCAACTATGCTGCCTACGATTGCGTCGCCGAGATATTCCATGCGTTCATTTGTTCTGTTTGCTTTGTTTTTGTCGTAAACAATGTTCGACCTCAGCGTCAATGCTACTTTATACAAATTAATATTATTAGGATATTTTCCTAAGATCTTTTTTAAGCTTTTGTATAATTGCTTATCCTCAGAGTAGTTGACTATTATAGATTTAACAAGCGGTATCAATGTTTAATCTAATTTCTTAATAATTATTGCTGCATTATGTCCGCCAAATCCGAATGTATTGCTCAAAGTTATATTAACTTTGCGTGATTGGGCTTTGTTAAGTGTAAGATTTAATTTTTCGTAATCTATTTCTTCATCCTGTGTTTCAAAATTGATTGTTGGCGGGATGATTTGATTTTGAATTGCACAAATACAAGCC
>JAITLJ010000070.1 GCA_031277925.1 Prevotellaceae bacterium
GTCGGAATATTAAGCGTAGAGTTAAGTTATCAACTTTTACCGGTATGGAATAAATTATTGGGAAAGAAAATAAAAAACAAAAATTTTGCAGTATTTCCTGTCATAAATAATAAACAAACTATGATTGGAATGGTGTATAAATTTTGAGAAAAACATTCTGTTTGTTTATTTCATAACTGTTTTATTAATATATAAACAATTGTTCGTATTTTGCCGAATTTTTGCCTGTATCTATATAAAATACGGTATTTTTATTCGACAATTTGCGCTTACAATTTATTAATAATGAATGGTTTAATATTTATTAAGGAGCGACTGTCTATATTGTTTATATGGAATTGAGCGCTTTATTAAAGAGCAGCAAGTTAATGTTTTTTCCCTTTTTGTCATGTATGTCGCCAGCCTTGCGCCTGCAATACTATTTCGGAACCATCGGGAGTTACGAGACAACAGCCGTCCTGTGCTTCGACGATATGTCCTATAATATCTATTCCGCCCAGATCTTTTATTTTATTTTGCAAAGCAAGCGGAAGCGTAAACAGCAATTCGTAATCTTCGCCGCCGTTTAATGCTGCGGTAACTGCGTCAATTCCCATTTCTTCTGCAAGTTTGAATGTTTGCGAGGCTATTGGAATGCGGTCGAGATAAATACGCGCGCCTGCATTCGACTGTTTGCATATATGCATGATTTCCGATGACAATCCGTCCGAAATATCTATCATTGCCGTTGGCACAACGCCGACATCTTTCATAGCATCAATAATATCCCTGCGCGCTTCGGGTTTCAAAAATCGTTGCAGTATATAGTCGTAACCGTCAAATTGCGGCTGTACATTTGCGTTGCCTTCAAAAACTTTTTTCTCGCGTTCCAGCAGTTGCAATCCCATGTAAGCAGCGCCAAGATTGCCAGTCAAACAAATCAGGTCATTAGGTTTTGCTCCGTTGCGATAACATATTTTTTCCTTGTCGGCTTCTCCAAGTACTGTCAAACCAAGCGTTAATCCTGTGAGCGATGTTGACGTGTCGCCGCCAGCCAAGTCAACATTATAAATTTCGCAGGCAAGATTTATTCCTTCGTATATCTGTTCGATATCTTCTACGCAAAAGCGCGAAGAAATACCAATAGCAACAAGCAGTTGAGCCGGTTGTGCATTCATTGCATAAATGTCCGAAAAATTTACAACGGCTGCTTTATAACCCAAATGTTTGAGAGGCGTATATGTTAAATCGAAATGAATGCCTTCGAGCAAAATATCTGTTGATGCAACAACGCATTTTGTTCCGTAATTCATCACGGCAGCATCGTCTCCAACAGCCTTTTGCGTTGATTTATTCCTGTTTTTTATTGATTTTGTAAGATGTTCTATTAATCCGAATTCGCCCAAATCGGACAAAGGCGTGCGTTTTGTATTTGTATTCATAAAAAAATATTTTTGCAAAGATATTAAAAATAGTATTTAAAAGGATGATAATTCAGAGATTATTTGTTTTTTGAAATATCAATAAAATAACTTACCTTTGCAAACAAACTGAATAAATTATGGCTTTGAAATGTGGCATTGTTGGTCTTCCGAATGTTGGAAAATCAACGCTTTTTAACTGTTTATCAAATGTGCGCGCTCAAGCGGCAAATTTCCCCTTTTGTACAATAGAGCCAAATGTAGGCATTATAACAGTTCCCGACGAAAGGCTCGTAAAACTTGCCGAAATTGACAAACCGCAGCGAATAATACCTGCAACCATCGAAATTGTAGATATTGCAGGACTTGTGAAAGGAGCAAACAAAGGCGAAGGTTTGGGAAACAAATTTCTTGCAAATATCCGCGAAACAGATGCAATTATTCATGTTCTCCGCTGTTTTGACGACGAAAATGTAACTCACGTAGATGGCTCCGTAAATCCTGTACGCGACAAAGAAATTATTGATACCGAATTGCAACTTAAAGATTTGGAAACTATCGAAAACCGCATTTCCAAAGTTTATAAACAGGCGCAAACAGGAGGCGATAAATCGGCAAAAAGATTATATGACATTCTTGTTCGGTATAAAAACGCTTTGGAACAGGGAAAATCGGCGCGGATTGTACATTTAGACAATAAGGAAGACAGAAAATCAGCAGACGATTTGTTTTTACTTACCGACAAACCTGTACTTTATGTTTGTAATGTAGATGAAAAAAGCGCAGTAAACGGAAACGCTTATGTTGATAAAGTTTTTGAAGCGGTGAAAGACGAAAATGCTCAAATATTGGTTGTTGCCGCAAAAACCGAATCAGAAATCGCCGAACTCGAAACATACGACGACCGTAAAATGTTTTTAGACGCAACAGGATTGACAGAATCGGGAGTATCGCGATTGATAAAATCGGCTTACAAATTGCTGAATCTTGAAACCTATTTTACAACAGGACCCGACGAAAGCCGCGCATGGACCTACGAACGCGGAACAAAAGCGCCGCAGGCGGCAGGAATAATTCATACCGATTTTGAACGTGGATTTATTCGCGCCGAAGTAATAAAATATAAAGATTATGTTAATTTTGGCTCTGAATCGGCTTGCCGCGAAGCAGGAAAAATAAGCATCGAAGGTAAAGATTACATTGTGCAGGATGGCGACATTATGCATTTCAGATTTAACGTTTAAATAGATGTCCTAAATATTGAAACTGTTCATTATTAATATTTACAGGCATAAATTGTCGAATAAAAATAAATTTTATACTGTCTTCAAACAAAAATAAAAATATTGCGCCGAGCAGTCATTCAGTTTCAATATGTAACAGCGCTTAGTTCAAGATGAGATAACAGTTTTATCAAATTATTTT
>JAITLJ010000170.1 GCA_031277925.1 Prevotellaceae bacterium
ATTCGTAGCGGGATATATTTCTCTTCTTTTGTGTCAATACAAATTAACAGAAAGAGATAATTGTCTGAAATTTTTAATGTATTGGCATTGTCTTTTTTTTCGTAAGGAGCGACTGTATATTAAGTTTTTTGCAAACGGTTTTCAAAATATTTGCAGTATTTATTTATTCCGCAATCGTCACAATGGGGCGAGCGTGCAGTGCAAACATATCTGCCGTGTAAAATAAGCCAGTGATGTGATATGGCGCGGAGTTTTTCGGGGATATTTTTTTCTAACTGTTTGCCTGCTTTTTCCGGCGTTTTGTCGGATTCATCTACCAGGCCTGTGCGATGCGACACTCTGAAAACATGAGTATCTACGGCAATTACGGGCTTATTGTAAACTATTGAGGCAACAACATTTGCTGTTTTTATGCCAACTCCGGGCAATTTTTGCAAGTCGAAAATATTATCAGGTACAATACCGCCAAAATCATTTTCGAGCATTTGCGCCATTGTTATCAGATGTTTTGTTTTACTGTTTGGATATGATATTGAGCGAATTAATTCAAAAACGTCTTCGCTGTTTGCTTTTGCCAGCAGTTTTGAAGTCGGATATTTTTTGAAAAAATCAGGGGTTACAATATTTACTCTAATGTCGGTGCATTGGGCGGACAATATCACGGCGACTAGCAATTCATAAGGATTTTTGTAATGCAATTCCGATTCGGCAAATGCCATATTTTTCTGAAACCATTCTATTATTTTATTGTATCGTTCTTTACGTTTCATCTGTTTTTTTTGATTTACATTCCGGGCAAAGTCCATAAAAATACAAGACATGGTGATTTACTTCAAATTGCGTTGAATCGGCTGCTGCTTTTTGAATTTTTTCGACAAGAGGATTCCAAAATTCAATAACTTTACCGCAAGCCGTACATATCAAATGGTCGTGATTGTTGCCTTCAAATGATTTCTCGTATCGCGAGGCATTTTCGCCGAACTGATGTTTTTTTATCAGGTTGCATTCGAGCAGGAGTTCGATGGTATTATAAACGGTAGCAATGCTTATGACATGTTTTTTTTCTTTCATTATTTCGTAAAGCGATTCAATATCAAAATGTCCGTTAATAGAATAAATTTCATCTAAAATGGCAAAACGTTCGGGTGTTTTTCTGTATGTTTTACTTTCGAGGTAGGAAGTAAAAATACGCATTACTGAATCTTTTTTTTTATTGTATTTCATGATGCGATTTTGTTGTTTATGTATTGAATTTTTGCAATCGTCTTACATCTTCCATTCCTTTTATTGCTGATATTTTTTTGATAAGGTTTTCCAAATCATCGGTGCTGTGAACATAAAGTTCGATTGTGCCTTCAAATATTCCGTCGTGGCTTTCGACGTTCAGTTTACGCATATTAACATTCATTTCGCCTGTGATTATTTTTGTAGTATCATTCAAAATGCCAATCCGGTCTATGCCGCGCATGGTAATAAATGCAAGAAACGACTGTATTTTGTGCGTAGTCCATTTTACATTGATAATTTTATCGCCGTGTTCGGCTGCAAGTTTGTTTGCTTCGCGGCATTCCTGACGATGAACAACGACGTTTCCGTCGCTGATTTCAAAGCCTATAATATTATCGCCCGGTATTGGATTACAGCAGTTTGCCGTTTTATATGTAAGTTTTTTTTCAAAAGTTTCTTTAAGTAAAAACGGTTTTTTCTTGTCGATTTTGGTTGGTTCGTCTGTTTGTTTGTTTGTATTTTCAGTTTGCGTGTTGTCTTTTTTAGTGTTTTTTTTTGTTCCGGGAATTATTTTTTTTATCAGATCAAATCCCCAATATATTGCAGATTTTTGAGGAGGATTTTCTTTAAGCTGTTTTTCAAAATCATCGAGTTGAATAATTCCCGAACCTGCTTTGCTGTACAATTCGCGTTTGTTTGCTACGCCGTAAGCGGTGCATAATTTATTGAAAACTCTTGACTGCGGTTCTATGTTGAATTGCGCCAATTTTTGTTTTATAATTTCTTTGCCATGGTCGATATGTCCTTGTACTTCGGCTTTCAATGCGGCTTCGATACGTACTTTGGTTCGTGGTAATTTGGCATATTCAAGCCATTCGCGTTTGGGTTTGGCATTTTCGGCTGTAAGTATTTCGACCTGATCGCCGTTATTAAGCGTGTAACTCAATGAAACTAAGCGGTGATTTACTTTTGCCCCTATTGCCTTGTCGCCTATTCTTGAGTGAATGGTATAGGCAAAATCTATCACTGTTACGCCTTTGGGCAGCATAATTGTTTTGCCTTTGGGCGTAAACAAAGTTATTTCGGACGAATATAAGTTCAATCGGAACTGGTCTAAATATTCTACTGCATTTGTTTCGGGATTTATAAGCACATCTCGGATTTTGGCAAGCCATTTGTCGAGTTCTTCTTCCTGAGCCGTATCGTCTTTGTAGCGCCAGTGAGCGGCAAAACCGCGCTCTGCGATTTCTTCCATTCGTTTTGTGCGAATTTGCACTTCAACCCAGACTCCGAAAGCCATTACGGTGCAATGCAAGGCTTCGTAGCCGTTTGTTTTGGGAGTACTTATCCAGTCGCGCAGACGTTCGTTTTTTGATTGATAACTTTCGGTAATTATAGAATAAATATGCCAGCATTGCGTTCGTTCGGGAACGAAATCGGCAGGTTCAAAAATTATACGTACGGCAAACAAATCATATATTTCTTCAAAATTTACCGATTTGGAGCGCATTTTGTTCCAAACGGAATATACAGATTTGGTACGCGCGCTTGTATTGAATTTTATATTGCTTTCTTTTAATTTTTTTTCTATTGGTTCTATAAATTTATCGAAAAAATTTTGCCGTCCTGCTTCGGTTGCCTTAATTTTTTCGTCGATTTCCTGAAATTCTTTTGGCGACAGATATTTAAGGCTTAAATCTTCGAGTTCGCTTTTTATTTTGAAAAATCCGAGACGATAGGCAAGCGGCGCAAAAAGAAAAAGAGTTTCGTTGGATATTTTCTGTTGTTTTTCGACAGGCATCGAATCAAGAGTTCGCATATTGTGCAGTCTGTCGGCAATTTTTATGATTATAACTCGAATATCATCATTCATTGTCAATAATATTCGTTTAAAATTTTCAGCCTGACCTGACTTGTCTTTGTCGAAAGCAACATCTATTTTTGTAAGTCCGTCAACGATATATGAAATTGTGTCCCCAAATACGCTTTTCACAAGGTCGATTGTAAAATTGGGATTATCTTCAACAACATCATGCATAAGGGCGGCGCATATCGATTTATAACCAAGACCGATTTCCTGTACAACAATTTTTGCGACGGCAATGGGATGTAATATGTAAGGAATGCCCGAACGGCGTTTTATTCCTTTATGAGCTTCATTGGCGATTTCGAAAGCCTTTTTTATCAGAATAATACCATCTTCGTTTGTATTATTGCGACAGAGTTCTATGAGTTCTTCAAATTCTCTTTGAATAAGTATCTCATCGTATCCTTGAATTTCGCTCATATATTTTATTGATAAATTAAAGTTACAGTACCTTTTTGTTCAAATACCTGATTTGAATTTTTAAATATGATTTTCACATAATACAAATAAGTATCTTCGGGCAGCACGTTTCCTTTTGCCGATGCGCCGGTCCAAAAATGTTCGTTAGATAAGGGAACATCCATTGGCTTTGTCGTTTCAAATATCACTGAATTCCAGCGATTAAATATTATCATGTGATATTCATAATCTGTTTCTTTACCGCCAACTATCGGAGCAAACTGATTTCTTCGGCGATGTGTTTCCATGTTGTTTGTAAAACTGCTTGTCGGGTCGATTGCGTTTGGCATTGTTACCGGTTTATTAAGACTCAGGCAATATTCGCGCGAAATACTTGTGAAATTTGTATTTCGGTCAATGGCTGCAATTTTATAGCAAAAGTCGTAAACGTTACTGTTAAAGTCATTTTGCACATCCATATCTGTAAACTGCGTAATATCTAACAACAGCCAAAACAAACCGTTGCGGTACAAATAATAAACAGAATCTCTGATAAAATCGCTCCACGATACGGTAATGTTCTGATTTGTATATTTCGTGTTAAGAATTATACTGTTGAGCGTATCGCTGATTATGGCAGGCGTTTCTACGCAATGCGAAATATTGTTGAATGCCGTTACTCTGTAAAAATATTTTTTATTTACATCGCAGGTATTATCGTCATAAGTAGTTGTATTTTTATCTGAAAATGTATGTATCGCTTTGAAAGCGCTGTCAATATTTTCACAACGCTCTATTTGAAATTTGGTCATTTGCGTAGAATTTTCAATTTCAAAATGCAGATGATTGCGATTGTCAAACGATACCAGCGAATCAAGTTTTATATAAAGCGGAGCGGCAGGAATACTGCTTCCTTCTATAATTCCTTCGCGTACGTTTGAATAACTTACATTTCCATTTGGCAAATAAGTTTTTACGCAAAATAAATAATTTTGATTTACAATCATTTTGAAATTGATAATCGTGTCGCTTACAACCGGGCTTAACGCCAGGGCATTCAGCGGGTCGAATGGCGAAGCAGAAGGAGCAATGTAACCTACAATCTGATATTTTACCGAATCATTGAATTTTTTATCTGTCGATCTGATTTCAAATCGGTCTCTGTACGATGTTTTGTATGGCGTCCAAGTTACTGTTGCAGTAAACTCGCATGGATCATAATGCAATACATGATTAAGAAAAACTGAATGATGATTTTCGGAATGTTCGTTACCTGCAGGTCCCGCTTTGGTTGTCATTCTGTAAATTTGAGGGCGTATGTTTGCTCCTGCATTCGGCTCGGTATAACTTGTTGTTCCTGCTGAAACCAATACTAAAAAGTCAAATTGATTAGTAACATAATTATGTTTGTAGATTTCGTATCCTGTTGTAGTACAAGTATCATCCGGATTCCCATGCCATCTTAAAGTTACATTTCCGTTGGTATTTGGGACAACCGTTATGCTTTCGATTATCGGCGGCGGCGGCAGGCATTGCGAAATTGCAAATGTTGCCTTTACAACCGTCAATGTCGCGATTAAAATAATTTTTATTACATTTTTCATCTCAGTGTCTCCCTGCTATTATTGTTGTTAATGTATTTATATCCAAATATTTGTTCGCCAAATCCTGTATTTTGTCGGGCGTTATTTTCAATGCTTCATCGAATATTTGTTCCACATGTTTTAAGTTTGCGTTTATTTGTCGCACATCTATGTATATATCAGCAATTTTCCATGCTCCATCCATTGAACGTAGAATATCTCCGATTATATAATTTTGCACCAAAGATAATTCATCTTTTGTAATTTTTTGCTGTTGAAGGCGTAAAATTTCATTTTTAATTTCTTCAAGCGTTGATTTTACATACTCGTTACCGACTTCGGCTGAAATTGACAGAAAGCCGGAATCACGCATACATACTATATTTGAATATATTCCGTAGGTGTAACCTTTTTCTTCGCGAATATTTTTCATAAGACGCGACCCGAAATATCCTCCGAGAACAGTATTAAGAAAAAACATTCCGCAATAGTCGTGATTATTTTTATTGAATAATATTTTGCCGATGCGAATTGCCGATTGTACGCTGTCTGTTTTAGGAATGTAAATTAGTTTTTCGGGCGAAGCAAGGATTTTTTGCTGTTCAGGTTCTGTTTTTTGAAGATTGCCCCATGTACTTTTTCCAAAAAAGTCGGATATTATTTTTATTTCTTTTTCCGAAATTTTCCCTGATACTACAATGAAAGCATTATTGCTCGAATAGTATTTTTTATGAAATTCGTTTAACAGTGAAGAATTTAATTTGTCATAGTCATCAGGTTGAGCAAAAGCGCCATAACAGTGATTTTTACCGAACAGTGCAGATAATAACGCTTCGCGGGCGAGAATCGAAACTTTTGTGCGTTCGATAATCAGTTGCTGTTTTTGATTTTGTTTGTAAATATTCAATTCTTTTTCGGGGAATATCGGATATTTCACAATCTGTTCGGCTATTTTCATAACTTTTTCAAAATGTCGCACAAGCGAATAAAAAGTAACGCACGACCAGTCTCTGTCAATATCAAAATCGACAGATGCACCGTAAAAATCAAGTTGTTCGGCGATTTCTTCGGATTTGTATTTTATTGTTCCTTCTGCCAACATATTCAATGTTGAGGCTGCAACTAAAAATTGCGACTGATAACGGGTTCCTGCATCAAACACAATACTGAAACGCAAAATATCGGCGCTTCCCGTATTTATTGTCGAGAGCGATACGCCGTTTTGCATACTAATATTATTTACAGCAGGTAATAATATCTTATCGGGTAACTTAAATTTCGGAGCAACCGTTCTGTTTAAATTCATAATATTATTCATTAATTTGCATTGTAAAACTGTTTTGTTGTGTACTTTTGTAATAAAGCGTTGAACATCTTTCGTTAGCAAATACATTTTCAGATACTCGCATAATATCGGCGGCGGTAATTGCCCTGTAATATTTAAGTTCGTCGTTTATCAAATCAATATTGCCAAGCATTTCATAATAACCAAGCATCATTGCCTTATTCAAAATACTTGTTTCGGAATATATTTGCGATGCTTCCACTTTATTTTTAACTTTTTCAAGTTCGTATTCAAAGGCTTTTGTCGTGCGCATCTTTTCGATTTCATTATTAATTGCCGCTTCAGCTTGTTTTATATCAACATCAGGAAGTAACCGAGCCGACACAATTAATAATCCTTCGTCAATATCGCCCGAAATAAATGCATTTACGCCTGCAAATAGCTTTGTATTTTTAATCAGGTTTTGATATAGTCTCGATGATTTTCCGCTCGAAAGAATATCTGTAAGCAAATCGTAAACATAATAATCGGGATTTTGACGATTACATATTTTATAGGCTTTATACAAACATGTTAAAGGAACGTTGCGCTCAACCGTAAGCGTGCGTAATTCAGTTTGTTGCGGTTCAGCAGGCAACCTGCGCCGAACATTTGTTCTGTATGGAATTTCGCCGAACCACTTTTCAACAAGTTCGTAAATTTTTTCGTGTTCAATATCTGCAACTATGCTGATAATGGCATTATTTGGCGAATAATGCAAATCGAAAAAATGCTCAACATCGTCAAGTTTTGCATTTTTTATATGTTCAATGCTTTTGCCTATGGTTGCCCATCTGTAAGGATGAACTTTGTATGCCAGCGGTCTTAGCAGCAACCAGACATCGCCGTAAGGCTGATTCAAATATCGCTGATTAAATTCTTCGATAACAACATTGCGCTGCGTATCAATATTTTGCTGTGTAATATTAGGATACAGCATTCTGTCGGATTCTATCCAAAGCGCCGTTTCGATATTTTCTTTCGGCAGGGTTATATAATAATTTGTATAATCGTTGCATGTGAAAGCATTGTTTTCGCCGCCTGCAATTTGCAATTCGCCGTCGAATGATTTCACATTTTTCGAGCCGCTAAACATCAAATGTTCAAATAAATGAGCAAAACCCGTTTTTTCAGGATTTTCGTCGCGCGCTCCAACTTTGTAAAGCATATTAACCACAGCAATCGGACTTGAACTGTCGCGATGCACAAGTAAGGTTAATCCATTTTTCAGTATAAATTTTTTATATTCAATCATAAAGCAAAGGTATAAATTTTATTCGACACGTGTTTCATTTTTATAGTTTCAACACATAAATACAATACTTAACAGGACGAGCAATTGAAACAAATGCAACTGCCTATCTTTTTATGAAATATTTTTCAGTATTTCCATTATAATTGTTGATGATTTATCTTTAAATGTACAGAAACTTGAGATTTTTTCAACAATAATTACAATATAACACATTAACAATAAAATAAATATGCAGGTAAAATGAAGTTTTTTTTATAGTGCAGTAAAATTTGCTTTGTGTGTGATTTTAACATTTTAACTTGTGTCTGTCGCTCATTTTCGATAAAAATATTACCTTTGTACTCAAACTTATTTAATAAAGATAAATTATGAAATTACTGGAAGGAAAGACTGCTGTTGTTACAGGCGCAGCTCGCGGAATAGGAAAGGCTATTGCCATTAAACTTGCATCGGAAGGAGCAAACATTGCATTTACCGATTTGATTATAGATGACAATGCAAAAGCAACCGAAAAAGAAATCGAAGCATTTGGAGTAAAAGTCAGAGCCTATGCATCCAATGCTGCAAATTTTGAAGAAACGCACAAAGTTATTGATGAAATTGTAAAAGATTTCGGCAGAATAGATATTCTTGTAAATAACGCCGGTATTACAAAAGACGGACTTATGATGCGAATGAGCGAAACCCAATGGGACGCTGTGATAACGGTAAATTTAAAATCGGCATTTAACTTTATTCATGCCAGTACTCCGATTATGATGCGCCAGAAAGCAGGAAGCATTATCAACATGTCGAGCGTAGTTGGCGTGAGCGGCAATGCAGGGCAGGCTAATTATTCGTCGAGCAAAGCGGGAATGATAGGTTTGGCAAAATCGGTTGCTCAAGAACTTGGTTCGCGCGGTATAAGAGCAAACTGTATAGCGCCGGGATTTATTATTACCGAAATGACAGCAAAACTCCCCGAAGATGTAAAAAAAGGCTGGGCTGAAAAAATTCCATTGAGACGAGGAGGAACTCCCGAAGATGTTGCAAATGTTTGTCTGTTCCTTGCTTCAGACCTCTCGTCGTATGTGAGCGGACAAGTTATCAACTGCTGCGGTGGCATGAATATGTAATTTTGTCAATTCTTCAAAATACAGATAAATACAAAATAATGTTGTTTCAAAAGCACTGATTTGTTATTGACAAGTGTTAAGCGATTAGTATTTAATTGTCCCTTAATAAATGCCGAAACTATTCATTATTAATAAATTATAGGCATAAATTATCGAATCAAAATACCGAGTTTTATA
>JAITLJ010000179.1 GCA_031277925.1 Prevotellaceae bacterium
TATCACTGATGTATTCACTTTAAGATATATTCCTGCAGCAAGATTATTACGCAAATAATATTCTTTCCCGTAATAACGAACGCTATGTATAAGATATTCTTCCTCAAAATTTTCGCCGCCGAAAGGCGCATATATACTGCTCGACTGACCAAGCGAAACATAATCGTTGTGAAAGTTTGAAGCAAAATATTTTGTCTGTATCTGCTGGCGAGTAAGAGTAGTTTTTACAAGCGTTTTGTCAATAAGATTACCCACATTGTCGTAAACACTGTAAATCCACTGATTATTTTCGCGCATGTTGCCGTCCTGATAAAGCACAGGGCGGTCGTCTTTGTCGTAAATAATGTATTCTGTGGCTTTGCCCGGTATTTGGCGTTCAATTATATTGCCGCGTCCATCGTATTTGTATGTGTAACAGTAATGTGCAACCATAGTCGAGCCGGGTATTAAAGTTGTATTTGTTCCCAGATTTGATGAATATTCAGGCGGAACGACCATTACTAACCGTCCAAAATTGTCATAAACATAATAAGTATCGAAATTTTGGTTATTGTCGCCTTTTGTGCGCGTCAAAATTGTCTGTCCCAGTTTGTCGGTATAGGTATAAACTGTCGCTCCGTCTTCGTTTACAGTCGAATTTCTGTAAAGAGTATTTGCCGCATAGCGTCCTGTTATGGTAACGTAGCCGTTTGCCTGATTTACGTTCATCAAAAGAACTTCATTTGCAGAGTTTGCGCCATAATTGTTTACTGTTTTTTTATCGTTTGTGCGATACACTTTTCCCACATTGTAAGTTTGCAAAATTTTGTTCAACGGCGAGGCTTCAAACACGTTTTCAACGTATGCATACTGTCCGTCATCAGCGCCAAATTTGTTTTGATAAAACGCCGTCTGCACCGTAAATGGAGAACTTTCTCTGGCAGCAGTATTATTTGCCGAAATATATGGCAGATAAACCTTTGCATTGTCGCGCCTCATATTGTCGTAGTACACAGGTTTTACAATGTTTTTCATATTCGGCGAGCCTTTTATCTGAATCACCTGCTCGGGATAGCCAAGACCATTGTAATAGGTAATATCACGGTAATAACTTGCAGCATTTGGCGCCGTATATGTTGTTTTTATTATCCAGTTGCCGTTATTTGCATCGCCTGTTATGGGATCGGGAGGAGGACATGTCAATTGATGAATAATGATGTATCCTCCATTTGCGCCATTTATTATTAAATTTATATCACTTGTTGTATTCTTTGATATATATAATGTCGCAAATACTTGATTATTAGCTGGATTAATTTCCACATTTGTTATCATTAAGCGAGGATAATAGCCTGCACTAGTCAAACTCAAATAAAAAAGATCGTACAGTTCGATTCCAGATACATAATATGAGGAAGGATATAATTGCATACGAATAACATAATTGCCTCCATTACAATCATCATTTATAATATTTGTGCTATTCACTATTCCATCTATTATTACATGTGGAAATGTTACCTGATTTTGCGAAAGAATATTTCCGCAAAACATTGCTGTTAAAATTACTGTTATAAAATATCTTTTCATGACTTTTAATTTTATTTATGGATTTATATAATGATAATCATATCGTTGCAATATATTATTATCATGGTCTTTAATAAATTTCAAACGATTCAGTTCGTCGTATTCATAATAAACGGTAACTCCGCTTGGACTGGTTGCCGCCGATATGCCGATTAAAGGATTGTATTTATAAACGCTGACTTGAGCATTTGGCAGTTTTGTTCTTAAATTATTTATTAAATTCCAGTCCGCACTTGTCGGTTCGGCTTTTGCCGCCAGAATTTCTATCTGGCTGTCGCTGCTGTAATTTAATGCCGTTTTTACCTCTGCGTAAGTAGTATTAACGATTTCCGCTATCGGATACTGATAATTGTAACTCCATATATACACAACTTTTTCGGCATCATCTTTAGTCAGGTATAACGGATTACCGCGAGAGTCATATTTGTGATAAACAATGCGAGGTTCAAAAGCGCCGTTTGCCGAATATTTTGCAGAAATTGTTTTAGGAAGTATCAAACTGCTGCCTGCAATCTGTTCATAATCTGTCTTGATATTGCTTACGAAATCGCCGCTGTTTTTTTCTGTCTTTTCTTCTATTACATAGTTCAGCATGTTTTTGGTTATCATTGTATTGTATGGTGACAGGTTTTTATAACTGTCATGGTACGGAAATATCATTTTTTTTGTGTAAATTTCATTTTTGCTGTTTGTTTGTTTTATTGACGAAGGCGTAAATGTTACAGGCTTGCCATCTTTCATATCATAAGCATATTCCGTAGTTTTTGACAGTACCTGCTGCCCGTTTTCGTATTCGGTTTCTATATTAACGCTTGGCAACATAATTGAACGAAAAGCATAAGTGTTTATTCCATAAATCCTGTTAAGATAGTAATTTTCATATTCCAATTTTCTGCCTAAAGTATCAGCATAACGAACTATTCGATTATAAATACCTTTAGGATATATAGCTCCTTGCACCGCTCTCATTCCTGTATGTATTGATGGCAAATTTATTTGTTGATATTGAGTTTTACTCTTTTTTACAATATCTCCATCTTTATTGTATATTATTGTACTATCCAATAAGCCTTTAATATTTCCTTTATCGCAATCTACATTTTTTGAATACCCATAAAGAGGATATTCATTGATATTCCATATACATCCATTATTCAGATAACGAGGCTCTTCTTTATAATAATATTCCGTCCATCCATCATTATTTTCGATAGTACCGTTATATTCTTTTATTTTGTTGTAAAATACATTGCTGCCCGTCCAGCCTGTAAGAGATGTAAGCGAATTTCCAACAAAATTCCATACAGGGTAAGTTGCCGGTATTGCCACGCAAGCGCCACCTGGTTGTAGTCCACAATAATGGTCAATATATTCCATATAATACACAAATAAATCATTGCTTAATGTCTGAGTTGTATACCCCTGATAAGAATATGATTTAGTATCAGTAACCGTATTACTGTCCGAATAGTTGATACGTTGTTTCAATCGTAGTCCTCCCACATATTTATAGTTAGTCATATTTGTAAATAGGTATGCATTTGGCACATTATTCAGTTCATATTCAAAAACCGTTTTCCCTTTTGTAGGATAAATTATTTCTTTTAGGACACATGTTTTTGTATGTTCCAAATTTGGTTTTCTGTCAACAGAATACATACCCATATTATGGGGAAAAGTTGCGTTTGTAAACGCGTTATAGGTTGCTTGATCAACATCAATATCATTTGGAAAAAAATAATCCGAACTTGTACCATTGTAATATCCCCAGTAGTCATCATGACATTTTAATTCATAATTTGGCATTGCGTAATTTTCATTGTAATAGTTAAACGTATATTTATCGCTTTCGCCTGTCATATAGCTGCCTTTTATTGTTATGCCGCTTAGTTTCAATCTTTTATTATCGGATGTAGTGCCAAAATAAGCGCTGTTATCAAAGATTGCCTGCTTTACTGTATCATCTCCATATTTTACGGTTAGTGATCTTACTCTGTCTTTACGTTTATCTGCTCTGTCGTTAGAGTATAAAATTGAAATGCAAATATTTTTCCATGTAATTATTTCTAATAATGGAGGATTATGAGATGCCACAGGCGAACTGCTCGTATAATTTTGCAAACCAAGATATGGGATTCCAACAGGAATTCCGCCTCCGGGTATGCCTATTAGATTTCTTGTATCAAAAATCTGTACTGATTTGCTGTATGAACTGTAACCATCGTTATATGTAGTGCCTTTTTTATACGAAAAAACGATCGGTTCGTTTTCTTTTCCCGGACAGATTATTTTTGTTAGATACCAACTGCTTACATAAGTATTAAACTCATTTGTAGAACAATATTCTATTTCTGAAAACTCATATTTTATTCCTTTTGTATCGGTAATCAAAAAAATGCTGTCAACTTTTTCAATTTTAATCGGATTGTACGGTATTGTTGTAAGTTCTTTGGTATCCACATTATAACGTGCAATGCCATTATTACCAAAAAAAGAATAATAATATCTATCGGAGCGTGTATCAAGCACATTAGACCAGTTACCACAGTATTTGTTAAAAAACAGATAGTTCCACATCTCCCAACTTTCCCATTTACTTAAATCATATCCTGCTCCATTTGGAGGATCAGTATAGAAAAAACGTTTAGTACCATTTTTTAACGAATCAATTTGTGCAACATTCCTGATTTTCATTTCACTATTTTGAAAACCTTCAAAATCGGTTTTACCCTCCACACTTCTTGAAATAACACCGCCTGTATTCAATACCCAGCCAAGCCCCACAGGCGAAGGTATTTCGTTTGGTCGGAATCCCGAAGCGTGATAAGAAATAGAAATCGGAATATCAATCCAACCTGTGTTTAACATATAGATTGGAATATCAATTTCAGGTACTCCTGTTGTATGTCCAACCGGTATTTCACCATAACGGTTAAATTGCCCTGCCTGTGGCGACGGTGGAATAAGAGTAGGCATATTTGGCATATAACTACTCTCTGTTTGCCCCATTGCAAGTCCACAATACATGCATACAATAATAAATACAATTTTCTTTTTCATATCTGTTGTTTTTAATTATTTTTTCGCAAATTTAATAATTTTTTCAAATGTTTTGCAAAATATTTGAAAAATATTTTTAAAAAATCCTTACCCCATTATTCCGCCGAGCTTGAACATGGGCAAATACATGGAAACAAGTATTATGGCAACAAGAGCGCCTACAAAAATAATCAGTATTGGCTCGAGAATGTCGCCTGATTTTTTTAACGAATATTCAAGGTTTTTTGTTAATTCTTCGGCTTGCATGTTCAACATGTGAGGCAGACGGTTTGTTTCTTCGCCTACGCGCAACAGAGTGGTCAGTTTTTTATCGTAAAGTTTATCGTATTTTTCAAGATTGGCGGTAAACATTTCACCGTGCTGCAATGCATCGGCAATTGATTTGAACGAAGATTGATACGGATAAAATGTAATTATATCAGCAAGCATTTGTATGCTGTAGAGCAAAGGCACTCCCGAAGAAATAAGCAGATAGAGCAATTTGCAGAAATGCGCCTGCGTGTTTCGCTTCATTATTGGTCCAAGTACTGGTATTTTCAGCAATACGGTTGCTGTTGCGCTGCGAACTTTTTTTGTATCTTTGTAGATATAAAGCGGAATTGCGATGCCTGCCATTACTAATATAAGGATGGCAATATAATCGGGAAATGATTTTGACACTGATATTATCCATTTGGTCAGCGCTGGAAGTTCGCCGCCCAGACGGACGTAAACCTGCTCGAACATCGGAACTATAAACGACATCATAAAAATTACAACTGTTACGGCTGTTGCAAGAATAATCAAAGGATATCTGATTGCCGACAATATTAATCGCCGCTGATGTGTTTTTTTATGATAATAATCTGTTAAAAAACTGAATGCATCGTTCAGGCGTCCTGTCTGTTCGCCTATTCGTATAACGCCGCTGTCGAGTTTTGAAAATTTTCCGCAATTTTCAACTGCCTGCCACAGCGAATATCCGCTAATTACGCGATTGTACAATTCCTGTAAAATAATTTTTGTTTTACGGTCGTTTTCGCTTGATATGAGTAATTCAAACGAGCGTGAAAAATCCAAACCCGAAGACAGCAGCGAATTTAATTCTGAAAACAGAATCTCTTTTTTTGTGTCTTTTACGGGATGTTCCGACAATTTGCCTAAAATACCCGAAAAATTATTTCGATGATTACTCATTCAATATTGTTTTTATGCTTTTATGTTTATGCAAAGTTAATAATTTAATTGTCGTATCATTTGTAAATATAATTTTTTTCTTTCTCTTCCATTGTCAGGTCGAATATTTTTTTGTCGGAAGCGGGTACTGTAAATTTCCAGCATACGTTTGCCGTATCTCGATATGTGATGTCAATTGACACTGTATCTGAAATATAAGATAAATCATTTTTTATTAATCTCAGGTCCGATATGTTTTTTAAAACAGTATCGTTTATGCCGGCGAAATTTATCAGTAAAAATGAATTTTCCCTGTACATTAGTGAGCGATAATCACTGTCGGCATAAAAAGTTAAATTACCGTTATTGTCAGCAACAACGCTGTCCGAATTGTTTATTATGTTTTCCAAATGATAATATGCATCGTAAATATCCATGTTTTCTGCGATTTGAGTCTGCTTGTCAAGTGTTATACGGCGAACAAGACCGAAACCTTCCATTATACTTAACATTATAATTCCTGCAATTATCAGTACAACCAGCAATTCGGCAAGTGTAAATGCTTTGATATGTGAATTTGTATTATTCATTTTCTATTTTTACAATATGCCGTAAAACAATATGTTTCTTTATTTTGGAAACTTCGGCATTAACAACAATGATTTGCAAATCGGGATAATTTTTGTATTGCGATATTTCGGCTGATAATTTTCCTTCTTCAAAATATTTTGTATAATTTCCGTTTTGATGTTTTCCATCCGACAGTTCGGCAAAAAACGCTGACATTTGATAATTGGCATCAACAAGCAAATATGCATCATTTTCAGAGGTTGTAATTCTTACTACAGTATCCAAACTTATAAGAAAAACAAGCATAAAAATTAAAGCGGCAATGATTGTCTGAATAACCGTTTCGGCGCGAAATGTCATTTTATCCATTTTATTATTTTTCGTTTTTGTGAATTATTGAACCAGAACGGATATGCTATTTCGCTGTTTTCGAGTATTGTAGCGTCATATATCATGTCGTTATAGTATCCTTGCGGAGAATAAAAAACCGCACGCGCCACGTATGCGTTTCCCGACACAATTCCCTGAATTTGCGCCGCTCCGCATATATACAGTAATCCTCGTACTTTTGACAGACGCGACTGAATATAATTTGCCTTACGCATATCAATTTTATCACTGTTGTCGACTATGACGTATCCGTTTATTTGCACATTGTCGCCGATTTTTACATATTTCCCGGAATAAATTCCTGATGGATAATTCATTTTTACATTTTCTTCAATAATAACCGTGTCGCGCGAAAATATTTGCAAAGAACCTTCAAAATTTTCATTAACGGTTATTTTATTTGCAACAATAATTATATCGTTTAATTTGCTGTCGGATGAAACCGTTATTTCATCGCCGGCAAGAATAATTTTCCCTTTAAGCGAATAAAATGCTGTTTTACTGCTTGTTGCCAACAGATATTTGATGCGACTGTTGTAAAAATCTGCATAAATACTGCTGTCGTTAACAACTGATTCTTCAATATTTTGAAACGAAAAAAGATTTTCTATATATTTTTTAAGTTTATTGTTTGCATCAGGAAGTTCTTTGCTGGCAGATACTTTTGAGTTTTCGATTTTTTTGCCGTTAAAAAACACTGAGCGTATTTGACCGTAAATAATACCTTTTGACGGCAACGAAACATATCCGTCTATATTTGTATTGCCTGCAAGAGTCAATGTTGATTTGTTTTCCTGATAATAAAAATTTATGTTGTTACTGTAAACGCTGTCAAGCCCGACGATACATGTTTGATGCGCTTTTCTGTTTGCCGAACTTACGGACACAAGTTCATACAATCCCCACTGTTCGCGTTCGACAAGCATTTGAGACGATTCTATGGAATCATACAGTTGAATAACGACAGAATCCTGATTTTCTTCGATAATTGAAGGATGGTTGCCGTAAAGTATAAATGTTGATCTTATATTGGCTTGCTGCTGTCGCATGTAATTTTGTTTTGAAAAATGTAAAAAGTCAATCTCCCACAGCAATAAAATCCCCATTACCATAAGTAACATAACTACTGAAATAACAATAGCCAAAGGTAAAGAGGCTGCTTTAAACTTAGATTTCATTTCGTAAACGTCTGTTTTTCAATATAAACGCTATATTTATTGTTTTCTTTTTCAAAAAAAAGTGAATCGGCTGTTACTTTTATTAACTTTAAGCCGTCAATATTTTCGTTTTGTTTTATTATATGCTGCACTCCGTTTATTTTCACCAAATATGATATTATGCCGTTATCTTTTTCTTTCACATAACCTACATACTGCAATGAAATATTATCAAGCTTTCGCACTGTTTCTTTTTTCGGCTGCGATGATGTCGATTTGGCGGAAAACTGTTTTTGCTGTCTTTTTTTTACATGTTTTTTAAGAAAAGGATCCGTATAGTTAAAATATAAAGTATCATTTTGTTCGGGCGATATATTTTGAGGAGACTGTTGCGTTTTTATTATACCAACATTCTCGTCTGCAGAGAAAAATACTTTTTTTACAATAAATCCCCATATTATTATAACTAAAATCACTAAGGAATATGTTGTATATTTTGATTTCATTTTTTAAGATTAATCAATAATTATTAAATCATAAATTTGTTTTTTCGACGAATAACTGAAATTTTGCGCCTGTATGCTCCACTGATAAATGCCTTCGGAAAGGTTTACAGGCTGATTGTATGTTGATAAAGTTGCAGAATCGTTTACAACAAAAGTAGTATCAACAACGACTTGCAAAGCGTTATCGAATGAAGGATTAACAATTACAAGTTGATATTTTGAAGCGCCATCCATGGTTTTCCACGAAAAAAGGATATTTCCGCTTTTTAAAGTTGCACCGTTGTACGGCGCTATAATTTCAACCGTATTTCTTTCTATTTTTTTATCGAAAATATCATCACACGATATTAAAATTACGGCGATGACAGATAATAATAATTTTTTCATTGTTCCAGTATTTGTTGAATTATAATATTTGCTTTAAGTTTAATGTTTCCTGTCTGTCTGTTTTTTTCCGATTGAAAATGAACAGAAATTATTTTACACGGTACAGCCATTTTTTCAATCTTATTTATTGCTTTTACAATAGAAATATAGTCGGAATAAACGGTTATCTGCGCTATGTGTACGAAAAGTCCGTTATTTAAATCAATCTTCGATGGAATAAATTTATCTATTATTATATCATTGTCGTTTGCCTGACTGTTATCCTTAATATAATTCACAATCAATCCATTGCTGATATAATCCTGTGATATTATTGACAGTTCAGACGTTTTGTCGGTAACATCAACCATTGTCGTTTCCAGATTTTCAATTTCATTTAAAACTCTGTGATATTCATTATAAGTATTTACAGTTTTACCGAATACGAATAAATATATCATTATCGGTAATACTATCAACAGAGCGACAAGGTAAACGATTCCTTTATATTTTGACAGATTTTCATTCATTAACATTAAATATATGACATGTAAACATATTTTTTCATCAGCGCAAATTTACATTAAATTTTCGACATTACACGCAGACAGATAAAAATTGTTTTTGAATTAATTTTGTTGAACTGCACATTTTTATGCTTTGCCACGCTTTCTGCTTGTAAAAGAGCGAAAATTGCGGCTTTTTCCATTTTTTAGTCATTTGCTTGTAATTCGTAACTTTCATGTACATTTGCAGAAATAATTTTAAAAGATGAAAAAACGCAAAATAATAATAGGAATAACAGGCGCCAGTGGGCAAATTTATGTAAAAATTTTGCTCGACATGCTTGAAATTTATCACTTGAATTTTGACGAAATTGCCGTTATTTTTACACAAACAGGCAAGCAGGTTTTTAGTTACGAGATTGATGAAGATATTACAAAATATAAATACATCAAACTTTATGACAACGATGATTTGTTTGCTCCCTTTTCTTCGGGTTCGTCCGATTACGATACTTTAATAATAATTCCGTGCTCGATGGGAATGCTGGCGCGCATAGCAAACGGATACGCCAACGACCTTATTGCACGTACGGCAGATGTGATGCTCAAAGAACGCAGAAAATTAATTGTGGTTACGCGCGAAACGCCACTGAATTTGATACATATTCGTAATATGCAAAAAATTACGCTTGCCGGCGGAATTGTCTGTCCTGCATCGCCATCATTTTACAGCAAACCGCAATCGGTTGATGATATTGCAAAAACCGTTGTTGAACGAATTTTGTTTTTGTCCGATATAAATATTGATGGTTATCGATGGAAAGGAAAATGAAAACGGCTAAGAGCTTGTATGCTCTTACAAATTATTTTTGCCTTGTGGGCCCAGCAGGGCTTGAACCTGCGACCCCCTGATTATGAGTCAGGTGCTGCTAACCAACTGAGCTATGGGCCCCTCAAAAAAACATTATTTTTTTGTTTTGAGCCGCAAATTTACAACCTTTGCAGTCGATTTCCAAATTTAAATCAAAATAAAATGAAAAAAAAATATTTTTTAAATAGCCTTAATAAAGATATTCGTAACATTATCTTTGACTTAGGCGGCGTTATAATAAATGTTGATTATCACAAAACCGAAAATGCTTTTAAAAATCTCGGAATTGCGGATTTCGACAGAATATTTTCTCAGGTACGACAAAGCAAAATTGTTGATAAACTGGAAATTGGAGATATTTCACCTGCCGAATTTCGTAAAAACCTGCGTGAATTATGCGGATTCAACATATCAGACGCTACTGTGGATGATGCCTGGAATGCAATGATATTAGACTTTCCAGACGACAGAATTACCATACTCGACAAATTACGTTTAAATTATCGACTGTTTTTACTTAGCAATACAAATCAAATTCATATCGAATATTGCATGCACAATATTAATTTTGAAATAATAAAATCAAAATTTGAAAAAATTTATCTTTCACATGAAATACACATGCGAAAACCAAATACGGAAACATATCAATTTGTTTTGAAAGATGCGCAATTACAGGCATCGCAAACATTGTTCATAGATGATACCATAATGAATGTGGAAAGCGCAAAACTTGCAGGATTAAACGTTTATCATCTTACAAACGGAGAAACGCTGAATGATTTGTTCGTTTAATAAAAAAATAAAAAATATTTTAACTTCTATACAAATTAATTTTGTTACCTTTGCAATTATTCTGTTGAGTTGAAATGGTAAACAAAGAACAAAAAATAACAAATATAAGATTGCGCAGTTCATATTTATCGTCGATTATAAGTATGTCGCTTGTGCTTTTTTTACTTGGTATTGCAGGACTTTTTTTTATTAATGCAAAACAAATAACAAAATATTTTCGCGACAGTATTTACATAGATGTATATCTTAACGCCGGTTTGAAAGAAAGCGATATTTCACAATTCCGTAAACAGATTGATATTGCGCCTTATACGCGCGAAACAAAATATATTTCGAAAGATGATGCAGCAAAAAATTTTGAAGAACAAATGGGAAAAGATTTTTTGGCAATACTCGATGGCAATCCTTTACCCGAATCCATAGAAATCTGGATTTCGGCTGCGTATTCATCAATCGACAGTATCAGCGTTATTCAGCAACAGCTTGAAGCGATGCCTCAGGTAGAATCGGTGAAATATGAAAAATCAGTTTTGAACCTTGTAAATGCAAATATCCGTAAAATCAACTTGATAATGGCAGTATTCATCTTATTGCTGCTCTTTGTATCTATGGTTCTTATAAATCACACAATCCGTTTGTCGGTATATGCAAAACGTTTTGCCATTCACACAATGAAACTTGTTGGAGCAACAAAATTTTTTATAAGTAAACCGTTTCTGATACAAAGCGTTGTACGTGGAATAATTTCAGGACTTATCTCAATTATCATGCTGTATGGAGCAATTTATGCATTACAGTCGGAATTTAGAGGAATACTTGAATTTACCGATTTTGTAACGATGCTGGTTCTTTTGTTCATAATATTGCTTCTTGGCATAGGAATTAATTATTTTTCAACGTATTTTGCAGTTAGAAAATATATTCGCATTGATTTCGACAAATTATATTATTAAATCTTTTACATAAAATTAAGTATAAAAATATGGCAACACAAAAAAAATCCACTCAAATGAAAGAAGACAAAAATAAAAATTTTGCATTACCTCGCGAAAACTACCTGTTTCTGGCAGCAGGTTGCGCAATTATAGTTTTAGGATTTGTGCTGATGATTGGAGGCGGAAATGAAGATCCGACAATATTTAATGCTGATGAAATGTTCAGTTTCAGGCGTATAACACTTGCGCCAATAATTGTCGTTGCAGGATTTATTTTTGTAGGATATGCAATAATGCGCAAGCCTAAACAAGATAAATGAATTGGTTCGAAGCGCTTATACTCGGTATTGTTCAAGGCATTACCGAATTTTTGCCGATAAGCAGCAGCGGACATTTACAAATAGGCGCTGCACTGTTTGGCGCCGACGCCACAGAAAATATGTCGTTTGCAATTGCAGTACACGCCGCCACGGTATTAAGCACAATAGTTGTTTTTTGGAAAATAATAAAAAAAATTTTTACAGGATTATTCAAACTTAAATGGAACGCCGAAACCGAATACACAGCCAAACTTGTTATATCGATGATTCCTGTTGCAGTTGCAGGAATATTTTTTAAAGATAAAATTGAAGCGATTTTCAGCAGCGGACTTTTAATTGTTGGAATTTGTTTATTTATTACGGCAATATTGTTAACATTTTCATATTATTTCAAACCGCATGCCAAAAACAGCATATCATTCATCGATGCGTTCATAATTGGAGCAGCACAGGCAATAGCAGTACTTCCGGGACTTTCGCGTTCGGGCAGCACAATAGCCACAGGCCTGCTTCTTGGAAATAAAAAAGAAGATGTAGCGCAATTTTCATTTCTTATGGTTTTGATTCCGATAATTGGCGAAGCATTGCTCGATTTGTTCAAAGGCGAATTTACAGGCAGCGCTTCAATATCAAATATAGCCCTGATTGTCGGATTTTTAAGCGCATTTGTTTCTGGATTGTTTGCCTGCACCTTAATGCTGAATATTGTGAGGCGCGGAAAACTTGTCTGGTTTGCCGTTTATTGTGCAGTAGCCGGAACAGTCGCTGTTATATTTTCATAAATAGAACATCTTTATTTTATACCCAAACGGTATCAAAACAGACTAAAATATAATGGTATTTTGCTGATATTCAATTTATATAAATTACAGTTTGATGGCGGGTTGGTATAAATACGGGTAATAATGGCTAATTTCTTTTTTTGATGTGCTATAAAAATATATCTGACAATAAAAATTTTTGTCTTTAAAGTCAAAATTGGCTGCGACAAAACGTTTATTTTGTACCTTTGCGACAATTTTACTGAAATAATGATTCACGACATATTTGATATTATCCGAAATTCTCTGTTAATCACCGGTTTGGTAATGGTAATGATGCTGATTATCGAATACGTTAACGTAATTTCCGGCGGACAGCGATTACAAAATCTGCAAAATTCACGATTCAAACAATTGATTGTTGCCGCATCGCTCGGACTTATTCCGGGTTGCATCGGCGGTTTTGCCATTGTTTCGCTTTTTACTCACGGTATCGTAAATTTCGGCGCTCTTACAGCCGTAATGATTGTTTCGTTGGGCGATGAGGCTTTTATGATGTTTGCCGCCATGCCCGAAACTTCAATTGTAATAGTATTTTTGCTTTTTATTATTGCTGTATTTACCGGTTTTATAATAAATCTGTTCGTAAAAAAATCGCCTGCGCCCGATTACAGAAATCATTTTGAAATACAAACTCATGCAAACAAAAATATTTATGGCAACATCTTGCAAAACCTCAAAAATATAACGTATCAACGTATAATTTTAATTGCGGGAACCGCTGTTTTTATTGTTGGAATTTTAAGCGGACTGCTCAACCATTCACACGAAACACAGTTTGCAGGCGAGAATTGCATGCATCATTTAAATCATGTTTTCAACGAACGCTGGTTGAATATAATTTTTGCCATCATAAGCATTGCTACGCTTTTTGTTATAATCAAAGTTGACGACCGTTTTCTCAACAGTCATTTTTGGGGGCATATCATTAAAAAACATTTTTTGAAAATCCTTGTATGGACGCTCGGCGCTTTGTTTGTAATTTATTTTTTGTTGCATTTCATCAATATCAACGAATGGACAAGCAATAACAGAATTTCAGTATTATTATTTGCCTTAATTGTCGGTTTTATTCCCGAATCTGGACCGCATATAATATTTATTGTTTTATTTATGAACGGTTCCATTCCTTTCAGCGTATTGCTTGCAAACTCGTTTGTGCAGGATGGACATTCGGCTTTACCGCTGTTAGCCGAAAGCAAAAAAGGTTTTATTTACATGAAATTAATAAAACTCGCAATCGGAATTATTATCGGATTTACAGGGATTTTGGCAGGATTTTAAATTAATATAAAAAACATTACGATATGAATACCAATTATGATTTAATAGTTACAGGAAGCGGTCCGGGCGGATATGTTGCGGCAATTCGCGCATCGCAATTCGGGATGAAAGTTGCCGTTGTTGAAAAAGAATTACTTGGAGGAATATGTCTTAACTGGGGATGCATTCCAACAAAAGCTTTGCTTAAAAGCGCTCAGGTATTTCAATACGCAAAACATGCCGACAATTATGGAATTTCGTGCAACGCACAAATAGATTTTGAAAAAATTATCTTGCGCAGTCGTAATATTTCGGCAACAATGAGCAAGGGAATTGAATTTCTTCTCAAAAAAAATAATGTAGATATAATCAAAGGCTTTGCTTCATTCGACTCTGCAAATGTTATTGAGGTTGATAATAATAATGAAAAACACAAATTTTCGGCAAAACACATAATAATTGCAACAGGAGCTCGTTCGCGTTCGCTTTCCAACATTGTGATTGATGGCAAAAAAATAATCGGTTATCGTCAGGCATTGACGCTTGCAAAACAGCCTGAGTCGATGTTGATTATCGGCTCGGGCGCAATAGGCAGCGAACTTGCATATTTTTACAATGCAACAGGAACTCAGGTTACGCTGGTCGAATTTCTTCCATCAATCGTGCCTAATGAAGATGATGATATTTCGGCACAATTAAGCCGTTCATTTCGTAAAAACGGAATAAAAATAATGACCGATTCATCGGTCGAAAGCGTTGATACAGACGGCAATATTTGCAGAGCAACAGTGAAAACGAAAAAAGGAATAGAAACGATTGAAGCAGAAACAGTTTTGCTGGCAGCAGGAATTACGCCGAACATAGAAGGATTGAATCTTGAAAAAATTAGTGTGGAAATTGAAAAAGGCAAAATAAAAACAGACGAATTTTATCGAACAAATATCGAAGGAATCTACGCCATTGGCGATGTAATTGCAACACCTGCGCTGGCTCATGTTGCTTCGGCTGAAGCAATAATCTGTATCGAAAAAATTGCAAAAACAGATGTAAAACCGATAAACTACAAAAATATTCCTTCCTGTATTTATACTTCGCCCGAAATTGCATCAACAGGATTAACTGAAAAACAAGCTATTGCCGAAGCTTATCAAATTAAAACAGGAAAATTTCCATTTACGGCTTCGGGCAAAGCAGCAGCAACAGGCGAACGCGACGGTTTTATAAAACTTATATTTGACGCTGCAACCGACAAACTTATAGGAGCGCACTGCATCGGAACAGGTGTTACCGAAATAATTGCAGGAATTGTAACAGCAATAAATCTTGGAGCAAAAGGGCAAGATATTATCAAGTCAATTCATCCGCATCCTACAATAAGCGAGGCAATTATGGAAGCAGCAGCAGCCGCTTACGGCGAATCTGTAAACATTTGAACTCAGCATTTGATTATATAGTCGCTCCTTAATAAATACTGAAATCATTCATTATTAATAAATTGTAAGCGTAAATTATCGAATAAAAATACCGAGTTTTATATAGATACAGGCAAAAATTCGGCAAAATACGAACTTTTTTCTTTATCTTCTTTTGTCTTGATACAAAAGTAACAGAAAGAAATAATTATCCGAAATTTTTAATGTATTAGCATTGTCATTTTTTATTAGGAAGGAGCGACTATATATAAAAGTCAACTTATAATTTGTAAGTAAAACGATTTTTCAGCAGCAAAACTTCCATTTCAAAAAAAATCGAGTACAATTATTGTAATTTTCAAAAACGGGATTGATTTTATAACGAGAAACTTAACTTTGTAACAGCCTAAATATCAAATATATTGATTATATTATGTTGATTTTCAGATATTTATATTTTAAGTATTTTTTATATCAGAAAATAAGACAGTTAAAAAAAAATAAAGATTTTATTTTGAAAAAAATTTTGAAAAAACATTTTTTTTGATGAACTTTGCTCTCCGTTTTTAAAAACGATAATTACAGAATTTTATAACACTATATTTAATAATATAAAATACTTCAATAGTTATGGAAAAAAAGTCTTTGCACTGCTCGGAAATATGGGATAAATGTCTGAAAATCATTAAAGACAACCTTGCCAATGATTCACTCTACGATGTCTGGTTTAAACCATGTATTGCAGCAGATATCAAAGGCTCAATGCTTACAATTTCTGTTCCATCTCCATATTTTTATGAACATTTGGAAGCAAATTACATAGATTTGCTTAGTTTTGCATTACGCACTGTACTGGGCAAAGATGCAGAATTGCAATATAAAGTTCAGGTAGTAAACAAAGGTTCTACCGTAACATATCCTACAAATCCCGGTATTCATGCAAAAAATCCAGCGATACCTTTTCCCAATGAAAATACAAAACATCTCAATCCGTTTATTATTCCCGGATTGCAGCAAATGGAAATAGATCCACACCTTAATGCAACTAAAACATTCAGCAATTTTATCGAAAGCGACTGCAACCGCGTTGCACGTTCCACAGGTCTGGCAATTGCCGAAAATCCGGGCAAGGTAGCATTCAATCCCATGTTTGTTTTTGGCGGTTCGGGCTTGGGAAAAACGCATTTGATACAGGCAATAGGTTTGGAAATTAAACTCAAATATCCTGAAAAAATAGTACTTTATATTACAGCAAGTTTATTTCAAAATCAATATATAGATGCTCAAATATACAAAAATAAACTGATTGATTTTTTGAATTTTTATCAAATGATGGATGTTCTTATTATAGATGATATACAGGAATTTGCAGGCAGAGATGGCACTCAAAACGCATTTTTTCAAATATTCAATCATTTGCATCAGTCAGGCAAACAATTGATACTTGCATCCGACAGGTCGCCGGTAGATTTGTTAGGATTAAACGAACGATTATTGACACGATTCAAATGGGGACTTACGGTCGAACTGCAAGCGCCAGATTTTGAAACTCGCAAAGCAATACTGAAAAAGAAAATATTTAATGAAGGCATAGAAATGTCGGCAGAAATTGTAGAATATATAGCAAGCAAAGTAACTACCAATATTCGCGAACTTGAAGGCGCATTTACATCGCTGTATGCAAGTTCGGCATACAACGTAAACAAGTCGAAAAAAACTATAACAATCGAAATGGCAAAGACCGTAATAGATTGCCTTGTAAATTCTACAAAACGTGAAATTTCCATAGATAAAATAAAACGTACAGTCTGCGATTATTTCGGATTATCCTTAGATGTAATGTATTCAAAAGTACGCAAACGCGAAATTGTACAAGCCCGCCAAATTGCAATGTATTTTGCACGAAAAATGACAAAACAGTCGCTTGCCTTAATTGGCTCTGAAATAGGAGGAAAAGATCATGCTACAGTTTTACACTCGTGCAGAACAGTAGAAGACCTTTACGACACCGATAAATCATACCGACAACACATAATAGAAATAGAAAAAAGAATTAACAATTCGATTTAATTAATTAAAAGAAACAGATAATTATGATAAATAAAGGTAAATTCTATGAATTTGCTTTTGACTGTTATAAATGTTTACAACACATAATATGCTTTGAATTAGACACAAATAAAAAAATGTTGAAAACTTATTGCTGTAAATTTCCAAAAAAAATTGTAACTTTACGCCCATTTTCCGAATAAATGTGAAATGCCAACAATTATACGCATTGAAATATTTGATAATCAGCAATTATCAACAACAGCAAATTGTTTTCAAATCACAATAAATAATAATATATGATAGAAAATAACGAAATAAACGAAAAAATTACAAAAGTCAACATCGAAGAAGAAATGAAATTGTCGTATATTGACTATTCGATGTCTGTTATTGTATCGCGCGCGCTGCCCGATGTACGCGATGGAATGAAACCCGTTCATCGCCGTATTCTGTATGGAATGGCAGAAATGGGCGTACATGCAAACAAACCGTTCAAGAAATGTGCACGTATCGTGGGCGACGTTATGGGAAAATATCATCCTCACGGCGACAGTTCCGTTTATGATGCGCTGGTTCGCATGGCTCAGGAATGGAATTTACGTTACATGCTCGTTGATGGACAGGGCAACTTTGGCTCAATGGATGGCGATTCGGCAGCAGCAATGCGTTATACAGAAGCGCGTTTACAAAAAATATCAAAAGAAATTCTTGCCGATTTAGATAAAAATACTGTTGATTTTGTTCCCAATTACAGCAATGAATATAAAGAACCCGTTGTGCTTGCAACAAAAGTTCCAACATTACTTATAAATGGAACATCAGGAATTGCCGTAGGGATGGCAACAAATATGGCGCCGCACAATCTTTCCGAAATTACAGACGCAATTTATGCATATCTTGACAATAACAATATCGATATTGATGAACTTTTACAACATGTTAAAGGACCGGATTTCCCTACCGGCGGTATAATTTACGGCTATCAGGGAATAAAAGATGCTTACCAGACAGGTCGAGGACGTATAGTTGTTCGTTCAAAAACAGATATAGAAATATCCGACAGCGGACGCGAAGTAATTGTTGTAAAAGAAATACCCTATCAGGTAAATAAAAAAGACCTGATAGAAAAAATAGCCGAACTTGTAAACGACAAAAAAGTAGAAGGCATTTCATATATTAATGATGAAAGCGACCGCAACGGTTTACGTATTGTTATAAAATTAAAAATGGATGCCGTTGCAAATGTTGTGCTGAATACACTGTTCAAATACACTCAACTGCAATCCACGTTTTCGATAAACAACATTGCTTTGGTTGCCGGACGTCCACGATTGCTTAACCTGCGGCAACTGATAAAATATTTTGTTCGTCATCGCTACGAAGTTATAGTAAGACGCGCACAATACGAATTGGAACAGGCGCAAAATCGCACTCATAAATTAGAAGGTCTGCTTATTGCTCTCGACCATCTGGACGAAGTTATAGCGCTTATAAGAGCATCAAAAACACCAGACGAAGCACGCAACGGCTTAATCGAAAAATTTGCACTTTCTATAATTCAGGCAAAGGAAATAATAGAGATGCAGTTAGGCAAACTCACAGGATTTGAACGCGATAAAATTCGAGCAGAACATGCTGAATTAATGAAAAAAATAGAATCGTTGCAACAACTTATTTCAAGCGAAGAATTACAACGACAGGTAATCAAAGATGAACTTTCTGCAATAAATAACCAGTACGGAGACGCACGCCGAACCGAAATCGTTTATGCAGCCGAAGAATTTAATCCTGAAGATTTTTATGCCGACGAAGACGTTGTAATTACAATATCGCATTTGGGATATATAAAACGAACGCCGCTCAGCGAATATCGTACTCAAAACAGAGGAGGCGTAGGAGCAAAAGGCGGAGCAACGCGCGACGAAGATTTTATCGAACATATATATGTTGCAAACATGCACAGCACAATGCTGTTCTTTACGCGCAACGGACGCTGTTTCTGGCTGAAAGTTTACGAAATTCCCGAAGGAAATAAAACCTCAAAAGGACGCGCAATTCAAAATGTAATAAACATAGAAAACGATGATAAAGTAATGGCATATATCAACGTGAAAACATTGAATGACAATGAATATATCAACAACAATCATATTATTTTATGTACAAAAAAAGGAATAATCAAAAAAACTCTGCTTGAAGCATATTCACGTCCGCGCCTGAACGGCGTAAATGCAATTACCATAAAAGATGGCGACGAACTCCTTGAAGCACGATTAACAAACGGAAATTGCGAAATACTAATGGCAGCGCGCGAAGGTAAAGCCATCAGATTCAACGAAAAGCATGTCAGACCAATAGGAAGAACAGGAGCAGGCGTGCGCGGAATAAATATCTCGGAAACCGACGAAGTAACAGGAATGATTTGCATAGATAAGGATGATACAAAAACGACAATAATGGTTGTATCGGAAAACGGCTACGGAAAACGCTCCGACCTTGAATCTTACAGAATTACAAACAGAGGCGGCAAAGGAGTTAAAACAATAAATATTACCGAAAAAACAGGAAAACTGATTGCAATAAAAGATGTAACCGAAGAAAACGACCTGATGATTATAAACCGTTCGGGGTTAACCATACGTATGGCCGTGTCGGAAATTCGTATTGCCGGACGCGCTACACAAGGCGTACGGCTTATTAATTTGAAAGAAAAAGACTCGATTGCAGCAGTTGCAAAAGTGAACAAAACAGAAGAAAAAGAAGAAATCAATGAAAATATCAACGAAAATATTAATGAAGAAAATAATCAGAATACTGAAAAATTAATATAAAATATATATCTTTGCATGTCGAATTGATTTATCAATAAAATTAATGAAATTAATCATCTAAAATACAATATTGTTATGAAGAAAATTTTAATGGCAATTCTTCTGTTTGCAAGCATACATGTCGGATATACGCAACAATTTGCTAAAAACATAAGCAAAAGCAACGAAGATATTGTAAACCCCAAAAAGAAAGATAATCCTAAAACATGGATTGACCGCGCAGAATTGATGCGCAAGATTTATGCTGAACCTACATCTAAACTGCTATTAGATGTCAATTTGAAAGAAGAACAGTTACATTTATTTCTTAGAGGCGAACAACAACTATCAACAAAAAACACCGTTGTTGACGAAAAAGAATATAAAGTAATTGAGTATGCAAACAAAGAAATATATGTAGATGCAAATGGTTCTGTTGAACTTGTAAGAGTTACAAAAACAGACGTTGACAAACCACTCGACAAAGCCTTTGAAGCATATATGAAAGCTGTAGAACTTGGCGGCGATGTTAAAAAAATAGGCGAAGGACTCGATGCCCTTAACAGGGCATTTATAAGCTGTGCCTTTGGTGAATATTACGCAGGAAATTACGATGCTACAATCGATGCCTTTAAAAAAGCGGTAGAATGTTCGTTACATCCAACAGTAGGACGAATAGATACAAGCATAATATACAACATTGGATTTATGGCTATGAGAAATCATGACTATAAAACAGCCGAAGAATATTATCGAAAAGCAGCCGAATATAACTATCAGGAAGGCGATATTTATGCAAGCCTGTATAATGCTGTAAAAAGTCAGGGAACTAAAAACGATACAGTGCGAGCAGGTGTACTGTTAACGGAAGCATATAAGAAATATCCTGAAAATCTTAACATTCTGGCAACATTGGTTAATCACTATCTCGGAACAGGCGAAGACCCCAAAATAATTATTCCGATATTGCACGATGCACAGGCTGCAGCAGCAGAAACAGGACAAAAAAACGCCTCGCTGTTTTATGTTGAAGGAAATCTGCACGTGCAACTCAAAGATGAAGAAAATGCAATAAAAGCATACAATCAAGCCATCGAAATAGATCCTAACAGCGCAAATGTATATTATATGCTCGGTACTTTATATTACAATCGCGGCGTAAACATATTCAATGCATCCAATGATAAAATGGGAAAAGAATACGATCAGGCTGTTGAAGAAGCAAATGCAGAATTTAAAAAATCAATAGATCCGCTCGAAAAAGCATTCGCATTAAACCCAAAAGAAAAAGCCTTTGCAGATGCTCTCAGAAGCGTGTATTTCCGTTTCCGAGACGATAGCAACGATATGCAGGCTAATTATGAAAAATATAAAGCTATTTGCGATGAACTGGAATAGATGATTTAGAAATATTTATTTTGAAAAAAAGAAACTGTCTTTAAGACAGTTTCTTTTTTTATCCAACAAAATTTTATTTTTTATACCAAAACGATATCAAAAAAGACGAAGAAGATGGTACCTGCAAAACAAAATGTTGGTAGAAAATTTATGAAATGTCCTGCTTTTAGGCGGCGTGTTTCCTGTTCCGCAAATCGCTGATTTGTTGAACAGGAAAGTTACGGCTTTCAGCAGGATGCCTTACTGTTTAAAAAGGTTTTAAATACCGTATAAAATGCATAATTATCAAATTTTTATCTGAAAATTTTATCTTTAAATAGCAACTGTTTTAACTTATATGAAATTATTGATAAACAGTTGTTTTGCAAAAACTGTAAAAACCGTTTTTCAGATCCATGCAGTTTTGTTATGTAAAAAAGA
>JAITLJ010000058.1 GCA_031277925.1 Prevotellaceae bacterium
CCTTTCATCTCCGCCTGTGTTGATTTCGTTTAAATTTTGCGGCTCGTCCCAAGTACCGTCAGTGTTACGTTTACTGCGATAAATGTCTGTTCCTCCTTTTCCACCTTCTCTGTTTGACACAAAATACAAATACGTTCCATCCGGCGACAGGCACGGGTCGCCTGTCGAAAAATTATTTCCGTTGTGTTGAAACGGTACAGGTTCACTCCATTCTCCGTTTGCAGTTTTGGAAACTATAAGTATTTGCAATGTGTATAAATCCGTACCCGAACTGAATAATTTCCATTTCGATTTTGAACGTACAGTTCCCGATACTGTAAAATAGAATTCTTTTCCGTCTTCACTAATGAAGGGCGAACCTATTTTATCATATTTATCAAATTCAGGCAATTTAAATTCTGAATTATCTTTGTCGAGCACATACAATTTGGAATCAAAAACATCGTTTTTACCCACATCCGATTTATTATCGACAAAAATAATTTGTCCATTAAATGAAATTGCTCCCCAAGTACCATCTTCATTGATTGATATTTGTCTGAATTGATAAGTTTTTTCCTGAGCAAAGGCTATTGTCGAAAATGCCATTAATGCTATAATTACTGATTTTTTCATATTTTTTTTTATTTATATGTTGATATTATTTAAATTATCGCTGTTCTTCGATTTGTTTTTTATGATTGCTATAACAATACATATATTTTATAAAATTTAACACTCTTTGCTGATTAACCAATTGATATATAAGCGATATTGATAGTGATATTATCATTTAATCTTGCTTAATACAATTTGGTTAATAATCTAATTTACAGCATTTTGTTCCAAAAACATATTGATATAAAACTTTCAGATACATTTTTGTTGTTAAAAATTATGGAGCAAATATATCATTAAATATTCAAATTACGCACAAAGTGATAAAAATATTTTGAAAATGTATAGAAAAAATTTTTTTTTGAGAGCAGTATAAAAAATATTGATTGTATATTTTATAAAGCGGCAAGCTATAATTTTTGCAGTAAAATATATGATTGGTTGATTAGAATATATTGAAAATTAATACATATCATAAAAAAAAGACGATTTTCCATCGTCTTCATTTTTAATTCTTAATTTTCAGTATAATTTTTTAATTGGTTTTCATTAGTGGTCAATTCTTTCGCCGCGAGTGTTGAAAAATTGATATTCGAGAAAGGAAAATGAATTTACAGATTCTAATTTTATCTGGCATTTATATCTTATTGACCATTTTGTGCGCAGCGATGGAAAGCCTTTTCGCAAATATGCTGCAATATACGGATGTGTTTTTAGAATAACGCGATTCATTCCTGTTTCGTTTTTATAATATGCCAGTTGGTTTTCGATTTGGTCGTCGAGTAAAATTGATGGAGAAACGTGTCCAGAACCTGAACATGCAGGGCATATTTCATCTGTTTTTATTCTCATTTCGGGGCGCGTGCGTTGACGCGTAATTTGCATCAGCCCGAATTTTGTAAGTGGCAATACGCTGTGTTTGGCTCTGTCATTTTCGAGCAGTGCGCACATTTTTTCGTAGAGCAACTGTCGATTTTCTTGATTGTACATGTCAATAAAATCAATAATAATAATTCCGCCGAGATCTCTCAAACGAATTTGATGTACAATTTCTTCGGCAGCCATAAGATTTACTTCAAGAGCACTTGTTTCCTGATCTTTTTCGGTTTTATGGCGCGCTCCGCTGTTTACGTCAATCACATGCAGGGCTTCGGTTCGTTCTACAACCAAATATATTCCTTTTTTCAAAGGAACAACACGCCCGAAAGTTCCTTTAATTTGCTTGCTTATACCGAACTGGTCGAAAATAGGAACATTACCTTCATAATATTTCACTATTCTTTCCCGTCCCGGAAGTATGGTCGAAATAAGATCTCTTATTTCATTGCAAACATTCAGGTCATTGACATAAATGTTATTAAACGACATTGTCAAAATGTCGCGAATAATAGCAGTCGTTCTGTTTACTTCATTTACCAGCAGTTTGGGAGCGGAGATATTGGATGCAAGTTTTTCGCAACACGATTCCCATCGCTGAATCAGCATTTTAAGTTCGCCATCGAGCACGGCGGCGCGTTTTCCTTCGGCTGCTGTACGAACTATCACTCCGTAATTCGGCGGTATGATGCTTTCTATTAAATTACGTAATCGCTTTTTTTCTTCCTGTTCGCCTATTTTCTGCGAAATAGATATTTTGTTGGTAAAGGGAATAAGTACCATGTTGCGTCCTGCAAGCGATATTTCGGATGTCAATCGAGGACCTTTTGTTGAAATAGGTTCTTTAACGATTTGTACAACAATGTTTTGTCCTTGAACAAGAACATCCTGAATTTTACCTTCCTTATCTAATATTGATCCGCGTTTTATTTTACCGAAATTGGATGTTTTTTGTTTACTTGCGGTTATATTTTTCACAAAGTTCATCAATGTATTAAAATTAGCGCCTAAATCAAGATAATGAATAAAGGCATCTTTATCATGACCGACATCGATGAACGCAGCATTAAGGGCAGGCAACAGTTTTTTCACCCGTCCATAATAAATATCTCCGACAAGAAAACGCGAATTACTCACTTCTTTTGAAAACTCAACAAGTCGTTTGTCTTCAAGCAAAGCTATTGATATTTCAGAGGACGCTACATCAATAACAAGTTCGTTATTTACCATAGCATTTTCACTCATTTGCGTATATTTTATTGTCTGTTTCTGTTTTAATAAAATACAAACCCAAAGAAAAAAAATTCTTCAGGTTTAAGTATTTTATTCTCAAAAATCGAACCAAAGTTTTATTTTTTCTTATGTCGATTTTTCCGCAAACGTTTTTTGCGTTTGTGTGTTGACATTTTATGTCTTTTCCTTTTTTTTCCGCTTGGCATAATTCTGATTTTCAGATTTTCTGTCTTATTTCTTAACGCTTGCTTTTACTTTGGTAACAAACGTCTTTGCCGGCTTGAATGCAGGAATAAAATGTTCAGGTACAATAAGTGTTGTATTCTTTGAAATATTACGAGCTGTTTTTTCTGCTCTTTTCTTCACAATAAAGCTACCAAAACCACGTAAATAAACGTTTTTGTTTTTTGATAACGATGCTTTAACACTGTCCATAAATGATTCTATGGTCTTTTGTACTGTTACTTTTTCAATGCCTGTAACTTTGGCGATTTCGTTTACAATATCTGCTTTTGTCATAGTTGTAAATATTAAAATTAATTAAGTAATTTCTATTTTTGAATTGCAAAGGTAATACAATTATTTATAATACAAATCTTTTATCAATTTTTTTTTAAAAAAAATATTTTTAATATGTATATGCCGCAATGTAACGAATGTTAAATTTATTGCGTTTTAATAGAAATCTTATAACCGCATAAGTCATTAACAATAAGGCTTGTATCCATATTGCGATATTATTATTTTAAAATATTATACTGCTTTTGTTATTTAAGTCTATATTTTTTTTATAATTTTATGCCGCAAAAGTTAATTAAATATTTATGTAATAAAATTATAAAGTTATGACTCTAAACAAAGTAATGATTATTGGAAATGCGGGAAAAGATCCCGAAATAAGACATCTTGATAATGGAGTGTCTGTTGTTACCTTACCGGTTGCTACAACCGAGCGCTATAAAGATAAAAATGGCGAAATAAAAGAACAAACCGAATGGCATAATGTAGTTTTTTGGCGCCTGTTAGCCGAATTTACCGAAAAGTATGTGCGAAAAGGCAGTCAAGTGTTTATCGAAGGTCGTTTGAGAACCCGTAATTGGGAAGACCAGTCAGGAAATAAAAAATATGCAACAGAAATAGTTGCCGACAATATTCGTTTGTTGGGGAAACGTCCTGATAATAACAACAATAACGGAACTAACAATACGGCGACTCATCAAACGGCAGAAATGAAAACGGAAGAAATTATATCTGACGATCTTTCTCCGGATGACGATCTTCCGTTTTGATTTTAAGTAACTTGGATAAATCAAATCTTAAATTGGCAAACTGTTTTAAATGAAAGATTCTTTAATGATAAGAATTTTTTGTTTCAAAACTATTTTGTTTTTTCTATAAAAGCCATTTTTAAAAATGGCTTTGTTTTGCTTTACGCTAATATATAGATCTAAATACTCGATTAGCATCATTTGCATTGAACTTTTTTGATAATGAATCATATTTTGTATTTTTTTTTCCATAATAATGCAAGACGGGCAAGAATTTCGCGTTCACGAGCATTTTCGGCAGGACAGTAAAATATTTTGTTCTTGATTTTTTCAGGCAAAAACTCCTGTTCTACAAAATTATTTTCATAATCATGAGCATATTTATAACCTTTGTGATAACCCAAATCTTTCATTAATTTTGTAGGAGCATTGCGCAAATGCAGCGGTACAGGCAAATCTCCTGTTGCAACCGTTTCGGCAAAAGCGGATTCTATCGCCATATATGTAGAATTGCTTTTGGCAGATGTTGCTAAAAAAACAGCCGTTTCCGACAAAATTATTCGCGCTTCGGGCATGCCTATTTTATGTACAGCATCAAAACATGCATTGGCAAGCAATAAGGCATTTGGATTCGCAAGCCCGATATCTTCGGCGGCAAGAATCAACATTCGGCGAGCAATAAAAAGCGGATCTTCGCCGCCATTCAACATTCGAGCAAGCCAATATACAGCGGCGTTAGGCTCGCTTCCGCGCATCGATTTTATAAAAGCCGAAATAATATCGTAATGCTGTTCGCCGCTTTTATCATACAGAGCAATGTTTTCCTGCAAGCGGTCGGCAACAATTTTATCGGTTATGACAACAGTATCGTTTTCGGTATAAGTTCCGATAATTATTTCAAGAATATTTAAAAGTTTACGGGCATCGCCTCCCGAAAACCTAAAAAGCGCCCCGACTTCTTTGATGTCAAATTTCATGTTTTTCAAATCTTCATCTTCTTTGATAACGCGATTCAACAGAATTTGCAAATCATCAACATCAAGCGATTTTAGCACATAAACCTGACATCTCGACAGTAAAGGTGAAATAACTTCAAACGAAGGATTTTCGGTAGTTGCGCCAATCAGCGTAATTGTTCCCTGTTCGACAGCGCCGAGCAGCGAATCTTGCTGCGATTTGCTGAAACGATGAATTTCATCAATAAAAAGTATTGGACTTGGGCTGTTGAAAAAACGTTGCGATTTGGCTTTTTCAATAACATCGCGTACATCCCTGACGCCCGAATTTATTGCGCTGAGACTGAAAAATACGCGTTTTTGCTGTTCGGCAATTATTTTTGCCAAAGTGGTTTTTCCTACTCCGGGCGGTCCCCAAAGTATAAACGAAGAAATGTTGCCCGACTCAATCATGTTGCGCAAAATAGCGCCTTTGCCGACAAGATGCCGTTGCCCAATATAATCTTCAAGCGATTTTGGTCGCATACGTTCTGCAAGAGGTATCATATTTTTAATTTTATAAGTTCCATAAATATTTTCGATGCATCAAAACAATTATCATCAATTATTTTTTTGTAAAATTAATTTATTTTGGTGGATTTTTTATAAAAATATGATATATTTGCAAAATAAATTCAATAAACATTATGGTACTTACAGTTGGAACAATTATTGACCACGAGCGTTATGGACAGGGCGTGGTTGCAAAAGTAAATTTTACGGATTACGAAATTTATTTCGAACGTAGCGGCAAAATCAGTATTTTGAAGACTAATACAAATTATAAAATAGTAGAGCAGTCTGAAAAAAAATACGAGGAAACCGATAAAATTGCATTTGAAGATGTTGAAAAGGCATTGACAGTGATTCTTGAAAAATATAACGGATTGCAGGAAAATGTTCCGCTTGGCGATCGCTGGATTGGCGGAAAAATGATTTTACAGCCGGCAAATACGTCTATGCAAAACAAAGAAATTCCTGTTGAAACGTTTTTTCATAAAATTGTGATGCTTCGCGACCGATTGCGCGTACTTGAACAAAATATCAACAGTCATACAAAACTTGGCGATGAAGACAAAATAAACCTTCAACAGTATATAACGCGCATTTATGGAACACTTACAACTTTTAATGTGCTGTTCAAAGAAAAAGACGATAATTTTGTAGGAACAGGAAGCGGTAAAAGTGATGAATAAAACAAAATAAACAGTTGTTTCTTAATAAGGGTCGAAACGGTTAATTATTAATAAATTATAGGCATAAATTATCGAATAAAAATACCGAGTTTTATAGAATTGAAATTCGGGCAAAGAGGAACACATTTGCTTTTTGTTGCCTTTATACAAAAGTAAAAGAAAGAAAAACTGTCCCTGACGGGACAGTTTTTTTCGTCATTGCACTAAATATCTGACAGAAAATTTTAATGTATTAGCATTGTCTTTTTTTTATTGGTAAGGAACGACTAAGTATATTGATATGTTTGAAAAACACATTTTTACGAACACGTTTTTCCACGTAACCGTCACTAAAACCCATTTGTTGTCTTTTTTTATTAAACATGATGCAAAGATACATGAAATAT
>JAITLJ010000059.1 GCA_031277925.1 Prevotellaceae bacterium
GATATGTTTGAAAAACACATTTTTACGAACACGTTTTTCCACGTAACCGTCACTAAAACCCATTTGTTGTCTTTTTTTATTAAACATGATGCAAAGATACATGAAATATTTCACATAAATAAATTATAATCGCCTAAATATTAATATGTTATTAACTCTTTTGTCTTGCAAAGGTTTCTTATTTGTCGATGTAGCGATCTTGATAAATATAATTTATTTCACTATTCTTATTTTTGCAAATTTGAACAGTAGCGCTCGTTTGAAATTGTCATCGAACATTACAATCATTTTGCCATCTGGTTCGTATTTGTCAATATCTATAACTTTTCCATATCCGAACAAATTATGCTCTATGCGCATTCCTATTCTCACATCTCTGTAATCGGATACGGTGAAGTTTGCTGAAGGCGTATGGCGATTTAATTGAGGGCGTTTTATAATTGTGGTTACCGTGTGCGTATGTGCCGGTGGTGAAATTGTTGCATCAAAATTGTCGATTATATTATTATTGTCCAATTTGTTGATTGGTAATTCGTAGTCTAACTTTGTTTCTAAAAACCTTTCGTCGATTTCGCGAACAAAACGGCTTATTTTGTTACGTGTGAGTTTTCCCCAACGATATCGCGACTGAGAAAACGATATGTTTACTTTTGTTTTTGCGCGCGTTATGGCAACATAAAACAGTCGCCGTTCTTCTTCCAGTTCGTTCAGTGACAATTCATCCATAGCGCTCGGAAAAACATTCTCTTCCATGCCTGTAATGTATATGTGGTCGTATTCCAAACCTTTTGCTTGATGTACGGTCATCAACGAAACCTTGTCGGCATCTTCGGCTTTTTCGTTGTCGGAATCTGTTATTAATGCTACATTATCAAGGTATTCATTGATTGTCGTAATAAAATCTGACTGATTATCGCTATTTGCTTTTTCGTTGTCACAAAATTCTTTTATTCCGTTCATTAAGCTTTCAATATTTTCATACCGGCTTTTTCTTTCAATCGACATATCCTGTGTCAAATCTGCAATTATTCCCGATTCGACTGCAAGATTTTTGGCAAATTCAAAAGCATCGACAGTAAATATTTTTGAGGTAAAATTTTCTATAAATTTCACAAAATCCTGCAGTTTTTTTTGTGTCGAAGATTTTATTTCGCCCGATGCAATATTTTCTGATTTTACTGCATCGAACAGGCTTTTCTGTTCTTCGTTTGCCAATATTTGCAGTCGTTCCATTGTTAAATTTCCTATTCCGCGCGCAGGATAGTTTATAATTCGTTTGAAGGCTTCATCGTCGTTATTATTTACGCAAAGACGAAGATATGCAATCAAATCCTTGATTTCGGAGCGTTGATAAAACGAAAGTCCTCCGTATATTTTGTATGGAATATTTTTTCGGCGCAAAGCATCTTCAAAGATTCTTGATTGAGCGTTTGTTCTGTATAATATTGCAAAATTGCTGTATGTTATTCGTTTTTTGCGAATTGCATCAATTATTGAATTGGCAATCAAAAAACCTTCTTCCTTATCGGTATAAGATTGTATTACGCCTATTTTTTCGCCATTTTCGCTTTTTGAAAAACATTCTTTTTTCAGTTGATTTGTATTGTTTTTTATAATAGAATTTGCGGCATTTACGATGATTTGGGTAGAACGGTAATTTTCTTCGAGTTTAAATTCTTTATAGTTAGGATAATCGTTTCGGAAATTCAGAATATTTTCGATTCGCGCGCCTCGAAAAGCGTAAATACTTTGAGCATCATCGCCGACAACGCAGACATTACCGTGTTTTTCGGCAAGTTTTTTTATTATCAGATATTGAGAATAATTTGTGTCCTGATATTCGTCGATTAAGATATATTGAAACAGATTTTGATATTTTTCAAGAATATTTACATTATCGCGAAACAGTATGTTGGTATTGAGCAACAAATCGTCAAAATCCATTGCATTTGCAAGTTTGCATTTCTTCACATAAGCCGCGTATATATTGAAAATATACGGTTTTTTTTGTTTTTGGTCTTCTTCCAAAAGTCTTTCGTTTGCTGCATATGCATTAGGCGTAATAAGCGCATTTTTTGCTTTTGATATTCGCGAATATATTTCGTTTGGCTTATATTTTGTTTCATCGTAACCAAGTTCACTGATTATTGATTTTATCAGACTTTTGGAGTCGGCGGTATCGTAAATTGTGAAATTTGATGAAAATCCCATTGCATTGGATTCAGTGCGAAGTATGCGTGAAAATATGGAATGAAAGGTTCCCATCCATATAAGGTAAGAATTTTGGCTTCCCACAATACTTTTGATACGTTCGCGCATTTCGGTTGCCGCTTTATTTGTAAATGTAAGCGCAAGAATATTTTGCGGTGCAATGCCTTGCGAAATCATGCAGGCTATTCGGTATGTCAATGTTCGCGTTTTTCCCGATCCTGCGCCTGCAATTATCAGCGCCGCTCCATTGATTGCAGTTGCCGCCTTGTACTGCATGTCGTTTAATTTGTTTTTTAAATCTTCCAATGTTAAATATAATTATATTTTTTATTCAACTCTTGTCTGTCCCGTCCGTTTCGGCGCAATTATTATTGTTTTTCCAATATCCAAAATATTCATCATATCCGAAGTCTATTTCAAATCCTGAAATATTATCGCAATCAAAAAGAAATTTCAGCGGAAAAGTATGTCCCTGCATACGAAATTCAAATTTATGAGTTCCGTTGACGTGTTTTAATTCGCTTGTCCAGCCTTGTTTTCCTATGGTAATAAACAATTTTTCGTTTTCTACTTTTATTTTTGCTTCGCCTAATATTTCATTATGATATATATTGGCATATTCTTCATATTGTCGTCTTGCGGCAAATTCATCTTTTTCTTTTCCGCTTTCCTTTTTTGCTTCTTCTTCGGATTCTTTAATAAATTTGCCAAAGTTTTCGGCATGATAATCTTTATTTAATTCTCCAAACATAAACCAGTCTATTATACTGCGCAGAATTGTATATCGCGGATATTCAGGCGATTCGGAATTTACAAGAATTACAATACCCAGATTGATTTCGGGAACAAAAGCGCAAAGCGTTGTAAATCCCCATGTTGTTCCGGTGTGAAAATAAAGGCGATAGCGGTTTGTTTGTTCTATAAACCAGCAATGTCCATAAACCGTAATTCGCGCCGAATCCATGCTTGTAATTATTTGTCCGGTGTGTAAATATTTAATGTTTTTTTCCGAAATTATTTCTTTCCCGTTAATTTTTCCTTTATTTAGATGAAAGTTCGACCATTTAATCAAATCTGTTGCCGTTGAGTTTACAGAGCCTGCCGGCCCTATTACTGTGAGCCAAAACAGAGCGCGGTCGTCGTCATAAAGCCATTTGTTTTTTATTCCCTTGTCGTATTCAAATTCGCACGACATGCTTCGATTTTCGCTGTTTAAAAATCCTTCTTCGTTCACCGATGAATTTGTCATTCCAAGAGGTTCAAAAATGCGTTCACGAATATTTTCTTCCCAAGATTTGCCTGTATATTTTTCAATTAATTTTGCGGCTATAATAAAGGTAATATTGTTGTATGCATACGTAGAACGCAATTCTGTACTGGGTTTTATGTATTTCAAAAGATTGTAAATATCATCTCTGCCATAACCCATATTTGGAATATAAGTTCCTGCCTGTCTGCGCAAACCGCTGCGATGCGTCATAATATCGCGTATTTGCATGGATTGTGTTGCAAGCGAGTCGTACATTTTGAAATCGGGAAGATGGTCGATAATTTTGTCGCTCCAGTTTAATTTTCCTTCGTCAACGAGCATTGCAACCAGAGCTGCCGTAAACGATTTTGACACCGAACCGATTTGAAAAACAGTATTTTCGTCAACAGGTAAAAATTCTTCGGGCGATTTTGTGCCGAATCCTTTTTTAAACATTACATCATTGTCTTTTATTACGGCAATTGCCATTCCGGGTATTTTCCAGTCATTCATTACAATAGGAACAAGGCTGTCGATTTTTTCGATTATAGCCGTATTGTCTTGAGTCTGTGCATTTTGCTGCAACACAAAAAACATTGCAATAAGAAGTACAAATATTTTTTTCATTGTTTTTGTTTTTATTTCGGCATCAAAGATACAAATCAATTACTAATTATCAATTACAAACAAAATTATAGTTGAAAATAAATTTCATAAGTTGTAAAGAATCCACAATGAAATAGTCGTATTGTTATAAAATTGTTTTGATAAATAAATTACAATTCATAAATAATGTAAAAAAAATATTTTTCTTAAATGTTAATCATCAATTATTTATATCTTTGTAAATTCATTTCAACGAAAAAGAAATTAACTAATTAATATATAAAAAGATATGGCAAAAATTAAAATTGGTATTAACGGATTTGGCAGAATAGGACGTTTGGTTTTTCGAGCTGCCTTAACAAAAAGCGACATCGAAGTCGTTGGAATTAACGACCTTATTGATGTTGATTACATGGTTTACATGTTGAAATACGATACGGTACATGGAAAATTCAACGGAACGGTTGAAGCAAAAGATGGTAAACTTGTCGTAAACGGACATGCTATTCGCGTAACTGCCGAAAAAGATCCTGCAAATTTAAAATGGGACGAAGCAGGGGCAGAATATGTTGTAGAATCAACAGGATTGTTTCTGACAAAAGAAAAAGCCGAAGCGCACATTAAAGCAGGAGCAAAACGCGTTGTAATGTCGGCGCCTTCAAAAGATGATACGCCAATGTTTGTTATGGGCGTAAATCACAAAGAATACAAAGGACAAACAATAGTGTCAAATGCTTCGTGTACAACAAACTGTTTGGCGCCTTTGGCAAAAGTTATTAACGATAACTTCGGAATTATCGAAGGTTTAATGACAACTGTTCACGCTACTACGGCAACACAAAAAACCGTTGACGGACCTTCGTTGAAAGACTGGCGCGGCGGTCGTGCCGCTTCCGGCAATATTATTCCTTCATCAACAGGAGCAGCAAAAGCGGTAGGAAAAGTAATTCCTTCGCTCAACGGAAAACTTACGGGAATGTCGCTTCGCGTTCCTACCTTGGATGTTTCGGTTGTTGACCTTACATGCCGTCTGGAAAAATCGACAACATACGCCGAAATTTGCGCAGCCGTAAAAAATGCCGCCGAAGGAGAACTCAACGGAATATTAGGTTATACCGAAGACGAAGTTGTTTCATCCGACTTTGTTGGTGAATCGCGCACATCGGTATTTGATATGAAAGCAGGAATTGCTCTTAACGGAAATTTCGTGAAACTTGTTGCATGGTACGACAACGAATGGGGTTATTCCAACAAGGTTATTGAATTAATTCAACACATGGCTACTCTGTAATTTTATTGATTTATACAAGGAAGCGCCGCATTTATACGGCGCTTTTTATTTTTTTATGATAACCCTTATTCGCGATATTGTCGCAAGTCATACCAAAACGCCATCAAACTGTATTTTACACAAATTGAATATCAGCAAAATATCATTATTTTTTAGGCTATTTTGATACAATTTTGGTATCAGACGATTTTGAAAAATTTTTTGCTGACAAAATGCCATGTTGCTCGGCAATGATATATGAACTTTACGAATTGTACACAACTGTCAATAAAAATATCAACAAAATTTATAGAAAAAATTATACCGCACAAAGTATTAATTTGCAGAAAAATTTCTGATATGGTCTTCAAAAGCGCTTAATGCGGCTTTTGCTCCTTCGCCCATCGAAATAATAATTTGTTTATATGGAATGTTTGTAACATCGCCGGCTGCATAGATTCCGCGCCGATTTGTCCGACAATGTTCGTCAATTTCAATTTCACCTGCTTTGTTTGTTTTTACATAATCTTTGAAAATTCCGCTGTTTGCGGCTAATCCTATCTGTACAAAAATACCATCAAGATTTATTATTTCTTCTTTATCCGTATTGCGATATTTTATAGCAATGCCTGTTACTTTTTCGCCATTTCCCATGACTTCTGTTGTTTGCACGCCTGTTATGATTTCCAAATTCTTTCGACTTTTTGCATTTTCCTGCAAAACAATATCGGCTTTAATATTATCGGCATATTCGAGTACAGTTACTTTTGAACATATACCCGAAAGGTCGATTGCCGCTTCGATTCCCGAATTTCCGCCTCCTATAACGGCAACATGTTTGCCTTTGTAAAATGGACCGTCGCAATGCGGACAAAAAGCAACGCCTCGTCCGATATATTCGCTTTCGCCTGCAACATTTAGTTTTCTCCAATTGGCGCCGGTTGCAATTATAATTGATTCGGCTGTAAATCTTTCGCCTGTTGATGTAAATATGATTTTTTTATTGTTTTCGTCAGCAATTTTCTCTACTCTACGATGTTCCAGCAGGTCGATTTCGTAATTTTGAATGTGTGATTTAAGTTGTGTTGCTAATTGTTTTCCTGTTGTGTAAGGAACTGAAATCAGATTTTCAATTCCAACAGTGTCGTTTACCTGTCCGCCTGTTCTTTCTGTAATTATGGCAACTTTCAAACCTTTGCGCGCCGAATAAATTGCCGCCGCCGTTCCCGATGGACCGCCGCCTGTAACAATTACATCGTATGACTTTGTTTCCGTTTTATCCGTCTTTATTTCAGACCCGTAATAAGATTTTAACTTTTCAAGCAGCGTTCCGAAATCCGATTTGCCTGCATGAAGCAATTGTCCATCTGCAAAAACAGAAGGTACTGCCTGTATGTTCAAAGCGGCTGCTTCATCCTGATACAATGCTCCATCTACCATTTCGTGTTTGATGTTATTGTTGAGCAAAGCCATTAAATTCAACGCTTGAACAATATCAGGACAGTTGGTGCATGCAAGCGATACATAAGTTGTAAGATTTATTTTTCCTTTCAATGCTTTTACGCTGTTTATTAAAGCCTCATCTGGAATATTTTTTCCTTGACCATCGCTGTTGAGGATTGCCAATATCAAAGATGAAAATTCGTGTCCGCTTGGAATGCCGCGAAATTTAATTCCTGTTTCCTTTCCGTTTTTCAACAGCAAAAAAGCCAATTGTGTTCCATCGTTTATTTTACAGTCAATATTATCGGAAGTTGAAGCTATATCGGTCAAAAAATCTTCAAAATCTTTTCTGTTTTCATGCAACACAGGAACGCTTGCATCCAACGTGTATTTAGCCTGCAATCCGGCAAAAATACCTTGCACCTGTTGTTTTATATCATTGTCTAACATAATTGTAATGAAAAATAAAGAACGCAGATAAAACTTTATAAGCTGTGAATGAAATCTGCGTTCTTTTGATAAACAGTATTTATATTTTTCCAACCAAATCAATACTTGGTTTAAGCGTTGCATCGCCTTTTTTCCATTTTGCAGGGCAAACTTCATCGGGATGCTCATCTACAAATTTTGCAGCTTCCACTTTTCTTAACAGTTCGGCGGCATTGCGACCTACACTGTTGTCGTGTATTTCTGCAATTTTTATTTTTCCTTGCGGATTTGCTACAAATGTACCGCGATAAGCCAGTCCATCTGCTTCGTTGAGAACGCCGAATGAGCGACTTAACGTTCCCGTATGGTCTGCCAGCATCGGATATTTTATTTTGCGTATTGTTGCCGATGCATCATGCCATGCTTTATGTACAAAATGCGAATCGGTGCTTACCGAATAAATTTCAACGCCCGATTCCTGAAATTTGGAATATAAATCTGCCAAATCTTCAAGTTCAGTTGGACATACAAAGGTGAAATCGGCTGGATAGAAAAAGAAAATCGACCATTTCCCCAATACATCAACGCTTGTTACTGTTTTAAAACTTCCGTTTTGATAAGCCTGCAATTTAAATTCAGGCAACTGTGAATTAATAATACTTTCCATAATTTTAAATTTAATTTATTTATAATTTATATGCAAAAATATATCATCCGTTGATATAAATCAAACTGATATTTTTTATCCTTGCATAAATAAAATCTATAAAAAACCAATCCAGAATTTACTAATGACTATTTATTACTTCTGTATTAACTACGTTGATCATTGGCTATGCTTCGGTTGCAATAACGAAAAAAACTGTATCGCAGGGACAGTTTTTTAATCTTTAAATTATTATACCAAAACAGCATCAAAATAACCTAAATTGTAAAGATATTTTATTGATAATCAATTTACACAAATTGTGTTTTTATAACAGATTGGTATAAATCACAAAGAGCAGCAGAGAGCTCGGCGCAACCAATCAAGCGCAGCGATTTTGCCCGTAATTTTTAGTTTTGCATTTGGAATCTCACAGCTTTACCTCGAGTAAAATATGACTGTAAAAAATTAAAGTTTAATGCTTTACGGGCATTATCACTTTCAATTTTCGCCATACTGTACAGCGCCGTTGAATGCCGCAGAAATCTTGTCGGCAATAGAATCTAATGCCGTTTGTAATTTATCTTTCAGCATCATTTTTATTATCATGTTCATTTTTGCGTGCAATACAAGTCGTATTCGTGTATCGTAAGGAGCAATCTGTTTTATCTGTACCCAAAATAAAAATTCAAACGGAACTTTGCCTGTTCCCATATATTTTATCATCGAAAAGGGTTCTCTGTTAAGGATTTGCAATCCCATTGCAATGCCTTTTACCGTAAACGAACATTCATCGGCTGTTGCTCTGAAATCGTCGATTTTGTCATGCGGGATTAATTGCGAAAATTTGCTGAAATCCGAAAAAAAATTATAAATATCTTCGGATTGACGCTGTATTGCTACTGTTTTACTTGTATATTTTTGCATTTTATTTCTTCCATGTTTCGGGTGATTTTCTCCAGTTATTGATAATTTCCATATCGGAGGCATTTATGTAGCCGCAGTTTATGGCTTCGTTCAAAAGAGTTGTATAATCGCACAATGTTGTCAAATCGCAGTTTGCCGCTCTGAAATTTTCGGTTGCAGCATCAAATTCATAACTGAAAATAGCCAACATTCCAAGAACTTTGCAATTTGCTTTTCTTATTGCATTCACGGCCGCAATGCTGCTTCCGCCTGTCGAAACCAAATCTTCGATTACTACAACCTTGCTGTTTTCGGTCAATTCGCCTTCAATCAGATTTTCCATTCCGTGCGCTTTTGGCGATGAACGAACATATACGAACGGCTTGTTTAACGTTTCGGCAACAAGTATTCCATGAGCAATTGCTCCTGTTGCAACGCCCGCAATAACTTCACAATCAGAATATTTTTCGTTTATTTTTTCGACAAAGGCTGTATAAATCAATTTTCGTATATCGGGATACGAAAGCGTTTTTCGATTGTCGCAATACACAGGTGAATTCCATCCCGAAGCCCATACAAAATGATTGTTTACATTAATTTTTACCGCCTTAATTCGCAATAAATCCTTTGCTGTTTGTTTTGCTGTTTCGCACATATTTTCTAATTTTGCGCAAAAATAATAATTAATGGCGACAAGTGTATTTTTCTTATTAAATATTTTAATTTCAATATGTCGTTGGATTCATGGAGGGTTATACAAATTATCAATTTCAAAATTTAAATTATGAAAAAAATATATTTTAATGATAGGTTTATTGCTTTTGGCAGCTTGCCCGCAATTCATAAAAAATGTGGAACAGCCGATATTTACGAATTGCGTGAATTTGCAGAACTTCCGAATTTACTCAACAAATTTTTACACTGTGCAACAGAAAACGAAATTTATGTATCGTGTAAAAACGAAGACGAAACTTTTGTTGCCTTTTGCGATTTGTTTGATATGATATTTGCCGGCGGCGGTCTTGTGCGTAATTCTGACGGCGATGTATTGCTTATATATCGTTATCAGCATTGGGATTTGCCCAAAGGCAAGCAGGAGCCGGGCGAAAACATTGCCGATACAGCTGTGCGCGAAGTCAAAGAAGAATGTGGAATATCAAATCCTGTATCAGGCAAATTTTTGACCGAAACGTATCATTGTTTTTTATTAAACGGACGATTGATGATGAAGCGTAATTTTTGGTACGAAATGTTGTGCAATGCCGAAATTCCAGTTCCGCAAAAAAACGAAGATATCGAAAAAGCCAAATTTGTACCGATAAATAAATTGCCCGAATATTTTAACTGTATGTATGCTTCGGTACGCGAAGTTTTTGTTGCCGCAGGTTTGATGGAATAAGCAACCGCCGATATGTGAAATTTGGCATTGCTTATTATGTATAAATAGCGTCCCGGTTCTGTGATGTATTAACAGATGTATGTATATTTTTACTGTTTTCATTTGTTTGAAACAGTATTTATTTTTTTCTTATGCCTGTTAAAAATTGCCCTAATAAACGCTTATGCCTTTTATTGTAAATGTTTTCGCATTTGTTTGCAGATATGTTTGCGCAGGTGCAATTTGTAATTTTTATGCATAAATAGAAAACAGGTGCCGAGGTTAAATTTTATTAAAGACCCAAATGCATGAAAATAAAAAACATACATTTGCAATTCGTAAATATAAACTTGATTATATTATAAAAATAAAGATATTATGATTATTACGATGATTATATTATTTGTTGCAGGCTATGCTGCTATTGCTCTCGAGCATTTATTGAAAATAAACAAAGCGGCGTTTGCTTTGCTTTTGTGTGTGGCTCTTTGGGTTCTGTACATATTAAATGCATCAACGATTTTGCCAAACAGTAATGATTTTATGGCTTTTGCCGACGATATATCAAGGGCACATCTTTCTCTGGTCGATAAAATAATTTCGTTTGTAACCGAAAAACAAATAATAGAACATATAGGCGATATTGCCGAAATATTATTTTTTCTGATAGGCGCCATGACAATAGTCGAACTTGTAGATGTTCACGGCGGCTTTTCGCTTATCACCGAATGGATAACAACTCGAAACAAAAAAAAATTATTATGGCTGTTGTCGTTCATTACTTTTTTCATGTCGGCTGCATTAGATAATATGACTACGGCAATAGTAATGATAATGCTGCTTCGCAAATTCATAAGCAATGTAAAAGAAAGATGGCTTTTTGCCGGCGTTATTATTATTGCAGCAAACAGCGGAGGCGCATTTTCGCCCATAGGCGATATTACCACAATCATGCTTTGGATAAAAGGAAACATAACTACCGAAGGCATATTGCCAAGTTTGATAATTCCTTCTTTATTGTCGGTTATAGTTCCAATTCTTATTGTCAGCAGGCAACTCAAAGGCGAATTTACGCGACCAATTACAACATTTGAATCGAAATATACAAACAATCTTGAAACTGCCCGATATTTAACCCAAAACGAAAAAAGAGCAATTTTCATGTTAGGATTGGGAAGTCTTGTATTTGTTCCGATATTTCGCTCTGTTACAAATCTTCCTCCGTTTATGGGCGTTTTGTTCGGATTAAGTTTATTGTGGATTTATACCGAAATTTTATATCAGCGAAAACATAATATTCCGGAACACGACAAGGCGCGAATTACCATAATTTTAGGACGGATTGATATTGCAACCATTTTGTTTTTCTTGGGAATATTAATGTCGGTAGCAGCGCTCGAATGTTCGGGAATATTGCACAATTTTTCTACTTTGCTTGCAGATAAAATAGGTAACATATATGTTATAAATATTTTGATAGGAGCGCTTTCTTCGGTTGTCGATAATGTTCCGCTGGTAGCAGGCGCAATAGGAATGTATCCTTTGGCAAACAATGCTATTATCGATGCTGCGGCAGATCCTGTTTACATGGCAAATTTTGTTCAAGATGGTTCATTTTGGCTGTTCCTTGCTTATTGTGCCGGAGTTGGCGGCAGCATATTGATTATAGGTTCTGCGGCAGGAGTTGTTACTATGGGACTGGAAAAAATAAATTTTGTATGGTATTTTAAAAACATAACATTGCTGGTTATATTGGGCTATCTTGCAGGAGCGGCATTTTTTGTTGTGCAGGAATTATGGCTTTTTCCTCTTTTGAAATGATAATACAGATGTAAAATAATATCTGATACCAAAACGCCATCAAAATGCAATTTATATAAATTGAATATCAGCAAAATATCATTATTTTTCAGCAGCCAAAACGCTGGCTGAAATTCAAGCCCTCAATCAGGCTCTGAACGAAAGCAAAAACTTTGCGGAATTTTCGCGCAAAGCCTCAATAGTCGATCCTTACAAACTGTGAAAATAGTCGCTCCTTACGAATAAAAAAAGGACAAAGCTAAAACATTAAAAAATTCGGACAATTATTTCTTTCTGTTAATTTGTCTTGACACAAAAGAAGAGAAATATATCCCGCTATGAATTGTTTATTGGTAAAAACGAAATCTCTCCGTGCATTACGTGCGGGTTTATCACAAATGACATGAAAACCACCGGCGCTTCGCACGTAAACTTTTCTGCTGCAAAATTTCTACTAATATTCAGTCCCTAACGGGACAGGCAGAAAGCCGTAATTTTCATAACCTAATAATTTTTCTGCATGTTGATTATTAGAAAAGTA
>JAITLJ010000071.1 GCA_031277925.1 Prevotellaceae bacterium
TTTATTTTATTTTTTTTGAGGCGAATACAATCTGCGCCCCCGCGTTTTTTTAATCTTAAATTATTAAATATATTCGCCACATCATGTTTCGCGCGAAGCGCTGTCGCTGACATGAAACACCGCAGTTGTTCCGCACGTAAGGCTCGGCGCCGATTACTTTTCTACCAACATTTTGCCCATAACGGGAGAAGTTTTTTCATTATTGCTAACAGCAACCAAAGCGCAACAGGAAGCGATTAAGAGTAATAAAACAGTGAATATTCATAAACCTGCCTTGATGTTTCCCAAAACCAAACTTGATGTTTCCCAAAACCAAACTTGATGTTTCCTAAAACCAAGCTTGATGTTCGCACAAGTAAGGTTTTATTCGATTTTCTTAAATCCTGCCGCATTTATTGCATCTATAATTCGCTCTCCCGGGCGATAGTTTATACCTGCCTTTTTAATACTGCTCGCTGTTATCTGTTTTGCGTCGTCCTTGCCCTCGCTGCTAAGCGTAGGATAAAACGAGCCTAACTTGTCGAGCCTTACTATTTTGCTTTCCGCGAGTTTATTTTGTATCACGTTTTCCAGTGCAATAATCACTCCGCGAATATCAGGCTCGCTCAAAGCGCTGAATTTCTCTATTTCCTTAACTAACTCGTCGATAGACACTTCGCCATCTGTTACTATCGAGGCATAATATTTCCTGTTGCCTCCGCCCGCTACCCCGGGCTGAACTTTTTGAACTGTTTTGTACTTAATTGACATAATTTTTTGTGTATTTAATGTTAAAAATAATATAAAATTGATATGGAAACACGAAGTCATCGACAGTGGGTAACTTCGCATATATTAACGATTTAAATAGGCAAACACAGACTTCGAGAATATGAGGAATAAAAAATTTTGAAAAAATCCTGTGTTTTGAGTTTAAAAGATCTAAGGTAATTAAAAAAGATTTTCTATATTTCGCGCGCGTTACCTTTAAAAGTATTGGTCTGGCCTGTGTGTGTGTGTGTGTGTGTGTGTGTGTGTGTGTGTGTGTGTGTGTGTGTGTGTGTGTGTGTGTGTGTGTTAACAAAATATCTGAAACCGCCAAATATTTGACAGTTTTTTTATCAACAATCTTATTATTTTCACATATATTTACCATGCCAACCGCTTAATTTAATTTTTTGTAATAAGTGTTACAAAGGTATAAAACTTTTTTTGAAACAACCAAAAAAAAATAAAAAAAAATAATGATTTAATGGTAAAAAGATGTCTCGTTATAGATATAATGTTGGTGGAAATTAAGGATAATAAAGGGCTTGTCCATAGCGCGGGACATGCTTCGCCCTTAGAGTTATTTTTTTGTTTTAATTGAGCGAATGCCATTTGCCCTTATGGTTATTTTTTTTGTTTTTTAATTTTAAATCATTAAACATAATCGCCACAGCATATTTTGCGCGAAGCGCTGTTGCTGAGATAAAACACCGCCGGCAATTTGCGCAAAATGCACTCTTTTGCTTCGCTTCGCAATTTAAATCTTTAATGACTGTTTGCTGTTTTACAGTTCATTATTGTTTGCAACGGTCAGCATGCAGTTCAAGCGTCAATCAAATTTTTTGGCTTCTTCCCATATTTCGTTCATTTCGGCAAGAGTCATTGTTTTGAGCGCGCGTCCCTGTTTTATTGTTTTCTGTTCAAGGTATTCGAATCTGCGTATAAATTTTTTGTTTGTGCGTTCCAGAGCCGTTTCAGGGTCAATATTGTAGAGGCGTGCTGCATTAACAATCGCAAATATCAAATCTCCAAATTCCTGTTCCAAATGTTCGCTGTTTTTGCTTTCTGTTTCAGTCAAAACTTCGTTATATTCTTCTACAACCTTTTCCCATACTTGTTTTCTGTCTTCCCAGTCGAAGCCTACGGCGCTGACTTTTTCCTGTATTCTGTTCGCTTTTATCAGAGCGGGCAAGCTAGTCGGAACGCCTGAAAGAACGGTTTTGTTTCCGTCTTTTTCTTTCAGTTTAAGCTGTTCCCAATTTTTTACAACCTGATTTGAATCATTGTTCACATCTACATTGCCGAACACATGAGGGTGTCTGTATATGAGTTTGTCACAAATTCCATTTATTACATCCGTAATGTCGAAATCACCTGTTTCGCTGCCTATTTTTGCATAAAAAACAATATGCAGTAATAAATCGCCCAACTCTTTGCGAATTTCATTCAAATCCTTTTTTATGATGGCGTCGGCAAGTTCGTAAGTTTCTTCTATTGTATTGCTGCGCAGGCTTTCAAAGGTTTGTTTTTTATCCCATGGGCATTTTTCGCGCAATTCGTTCATAATATCCAAAAGTTTGGCGAAAGATGCAAGTCGTTTGTCGTTTTTCATTTTATTTATATTGATTATTATATTGCAAAATTAATTAAAATTTCTGTATTTGCCGCTAAAACCGTTATATGACGTTAAACATACCGACAATAATGGTCGATTCTGTATATTTGCATGATTTTTTCAGAAATGATACAAAAACAAAAACCAAAATTATGGACAGCCGGTTATATAAATGTGTGTATTGCCAATTTTTTAATGGCATGTTCATTCAATTTGTTGATGCCATCCATACCGCTGTATATAACCGAACGGCTTGGCGTGGCGCAAAGTCAAACTGGAATAGTGCTGTCGTCTTATACAATTGCCTTGTTGTTTGTCCGACCCTTTTCGGGTTATATAGTCGATTTATATTCGAGAAAAAAGGTATTGCTTGTAAGTTTCATTTGTTATGTAAGTATTTTTTTTGGTTATTTTTGGGCAACAACAGTGATACTTCTGGTTTTGGTTCGTTTTTTACACGGAATTATGTGGGGCATGTGTTCGGTATCAACAAGCACGCTGGCTATCGATCTAGTGCCAGCCGAACGGCGCGCCGAGGGCATAGGTTTTGCCGGCACTTTTATGAATGTGGCGATGGCTGTAGGTCCTTTTATCGCTATTCACATTTATCAGCAGCAGGGTTTTAATACTTTGATAAGTTATGCCATAGGAATGGGAGTTTTTGGTATAATTGCCGTTTCGCTGATAAAAGCGCCTGTTCGACCCAAATTGAAAAACAGTGAAAAAATATCTTTCGACCGATTTTTTCTTTTACCTGCATGGGCTATATTTCTTAATCAGTTGTTGCCCTGTTTTGCGTGGGGAAGTATAGGTTCGTTTGTGGCGCAGTACGGCAAACATATCGGAATACCGAATGCAGGCGTTTTTTTTCTGTTTTTTGCAGCGGGCATTATTGCTTCTCGAGCATTTTCGGGACGTTTGGTAGATAAAGGTTATGTACATCAGGTAAATGTTATTGCGATGGCAATAATAAGCGTTTCATTCTTTGCATTTTCGATATTGCACGGATTGTATCCGTTTTGTATCACAGGTTTGTTTATAGGATCGGGATTTGGAATGATGTTGCCTGCAATGCAAATTATTTATGTGAATATGGCTCAAAACAATAAACGTGGAACAGCAAATTCTACATATCTTTTAGGATTTGATGTAGGATGTTCTATAGGTATGCTTGCCGGAGGATTTATTACCGGAATGTGGACCTTTGAAGCCCTGTATCTTACATCTTCATGCCTGTGTTTGATTGGCATATTGCTTTACGTCCTTGTATCCAAACCTGCTTTCGACAGGAAAAGAATGAAATGATTTTAATTGAAAATATTTTTTTTCGGACAGTTAATATTTAGTCGCTCCTTACGAATAAAAAAGACAATAAGACATTAAATTTTCTGTCAGATAATAGTGTAATGACTAAAAAACTGTCCCGTC
>JAITLJ010000097.1 GCA_031277925.1 Prevotellaceae bacterium
AACCGTACGAAAAAATGCAGATGAATTTATAACAGTTCCAATGTTCGGATTTGTTGAAAGTTTTAATATTTCGGTATCGGCGGCAATAATTTTGCATCATCTGATAATGCAATTAAGAAAATCCGAAATTTCGTGGCAATTGAGCGAAGATGAACAAAATAAAGTAATGCTGCAATGGTTGCGCTCAACAATTAAAAGCGCCGATAAAATAATCGGTTTATATGAAAATTTAAAAAACACATAGAAAAATAACAAAACAGCAATGAAACAGAGCCAATTAAATTTACGAACGCTTTTTTTACGGCATGTGGCGCAAACATCAGATTTTCCGATGTGTATCGAAGTTGACCACGCCGAAGGAATTTATATATATTCGCCCGATGGAAAAACTTATATAGATTTGATAGCAGGCGTTTCGGTTAGTAATGTAGGACATTGCCATCCAAAAGTTGTTGAAGCCGTAAATGCACAAATAAAAAAATATATGCACGTAATGGTTTATGGAGAATATATTGAATCGCCACAAGTGCTTTACGCAAAGCGTTTGACTGAATTGTTGCCTGAAAATCTGTCAACTGTATATTTTGTAAATTCGGGAAGCGAAGCAGTGGAAGGCGCTCTGAAACTTGCAAAACGGCACACCGGTCGTACCGAAATGATAACGTTCAGAAATTCTTATCACGGCAGTTCGCACGGAGCAATAAGCGTTATGGGCAACGAAGAATTTCGCAATTCATTTCGTCCGCTTTTGCCCGACACGCGCATAATAAATTTTAATGATGAAAATGATTTAAACCAGATAACCGAACGTACCGCATGCGTAATTGTAGAGCCTGTTCAGGGCGAAGCGGGAATTATACTTCCTGAAAACGATTTTCTGAAAAAGCTCAGAATACGCTGTACTGAAAAAGGCGCTTTATTGATTTTTGACGAAATACAAACCGGATTCGGTCGCTTGGGAAAATTATTTGCATTTGAACATTACAAGTTAATTCCCGACATTTTATGCCTTGCAAAATCGATGGGAGGCGGAATGCCGCTCGGAGCATTCATATCATCAAACGACATCATGTCGGCGCTGAAAACAAATCCTTCACTCGGTTATATTACTACTTTCGGCGGACATCCCGTTTCGTGCGCCGCAGCTCTTGCATCGCTAAACGTAATTACAGCAGAAAAACTTTTGGAACAGGTAAACGAAAAATCAAAGCTTTTTAAACAACTTTTAAAGCACAAAAAAATAAAAGAAATTAGAGGAACAGGGTTGTTTTTGGCTGTTGAACTCGGCTGCTCGCAAATGCGCGAAAGATTTATAAACAAAGGCATTGAATGCGGTTTATTATCCGACTGGTTTTTGTTTTGCGATACCGCTTTTCGTATTTCGCCGCCGCTTACAATCACTCATAAACAAATAAATGAAACAGCAAATATTATAAATTCAATACTCGATGAAATATAAATTTTTAATACCATTAACAATCTTTTCAGCATTTTTGTCATGTAGCAGAATATTTGCGCAAACCGACATTCAAAATGAATTAAATAAAATACTTGCAATCGAAAATGTTGAACAGCGAATAATATCGGCAGATACATTTTGCGCCAAATTTGCAGAGATAGTAAAAATTGGAATAAAAGCCGAAAAAATTGATGCGCCACAACGCATATCACAACTTTTTTCAGAAGACAAAAATGTGGGAATTTATACATGGAGCATACCCACAGAGCGTGGAATGTATAAATATTACGGAATAGTAAAATCGCCAAAAGGAATATTTATTCTTCAGGACGCAAACCTCAAAAATGAATATATGACCGACGAAAAATTTACGGATGGCAAGTGGTACGGAGCAGTTTATTTCGATATTATCGAAACAAATTTAAACGGAACAAAAGCATACACCTTGCTTGGTAACGATTTGAAAGGAATTTTATCAAATAAAAAAATTGTTGATGTTTTAACCTTTGATAATGAAGAAAAACCTGTGTTTGGAGCAACAATTTTTGAAAAACCAAATCATTTTCGACTGATATTCGAATATAATGTCCGTTCTGTAATGTACTTGCGATATAATCATGAAAAAAAGATGATAATTTACAGTTTTCTCATTCCGATAAATCCCGGTTTTGAAGGAGATTACCGTTTTTATGTTGCCGATCTTTCGTATGATGGTTTAATATACAGAAATGAAAAATGGACGCTCGTTGAAAATGTAACATTGGAAAAGAAATAATTTTGAAACAAAACAAACAAACTCATGGATTTTTTTATAACAGCCAACAATATGGCAATGCGCGCAAGCGACAGCGGAAAAGGAAAAGTAATAATATTGCTGCACGGATATCTGGAAACAATGGAAATCTGGGAAAATACAATAACAGAATTATCAAAAAAGTTCAGAATTATTGCAGTAGATTTACCCGGACACGGGTTGTCGAGTTTTTGCAAAAACACAGCAACAATGGAATTTATGGCTGATTGTATAAAATCGCTTTTGGACAAATTAAACATTTCGGAATGTTTTGTTGTTGGACATTCAATGGGAGGTTATGTTGCATTAGCCTTTGCAAAAAAATATCATGTAATAGCAAAAGCCTTATGTCTGTTCAGTTCCACGCCCAATGCCGACACCGAACAAAAAAAGAAAGACCGCGATCGCGAAATCGAACTTATAAAAGCAGGAAAACTTGAACTTATACTCAAAAACAATATTTCACGCTGTTTTGCCGATATTAATTTGTCGAAATTTGATGAAGAAATTTTTGCAATCAGCGAAACAGCAACAATTTCTGATACAGACGGAATAATAAGCTGTTTGCAGGCAATGAAAATGCGCGAAGACATGAATGATTTTATGAAAACAGTACAGCAAAAAACTCTTTTTATTTTCGGTAAACACGACAAATATATAACATTGGATGCAGCGGAAAATATAATACAAAAATATCCGGAAGCCGAAGCGGTGATACTTGAAAATTCGGGACACAACGGATTTATTGAAGAACCCGAAGAATCGATAAAAATATTAAGCAATTTTGCCGAAAAAATGATGAAATAAGTAAATTTACTTTTATTTTGAATTCAAATCTTATATTAATTTAATAAAACAAAAACAACACAATATGGCAGTAATCGGTTTAGACCTTGGTGGAACAAAGCTTTCGGGCGGATTGTTTTCGGAAAGCGGTGAACTTCTTTTTAAAGATTCGTGCAAACTCGAAAAACGAACAGGTGACGATGCAGGATTGCTTATTCAGGATTTTGTAAAACGTCTCATTAATCAGGCAAACAGTTTGAAAATAACAATATATGCTGCAGGCATTTGTATTCCGGGCATTAGTTATCACGAAACAGGTTGCGTTTGGGCGCCAAATATCGAAGGTTGGGAAAATTATCCTGTACGCGCAAAAATTCAGGAAGTTGTAAATAAAGATGTAAAAGTTATTGTTGACAGCGACCGCGCATGCGCCATATTTGGCGAAAGCTGGCTTGGCGCTGCAAAAGGTTGTAAAAATGCAATTTTTCTTACGGTAGGAACAGGCATAGGCGCAGGAATAATTGTGAATAATCAACTTGTACGCGGAGCTCACGACATCGCCGGCGCCATAGGCTGGTGGGCTTTAGATACGCCGTTTCAAGACAAATTTGCGCCTTGCGGTTGTTTTGAATATCATGCATCTGGCGAAGGCATTGCAAAAGTAGCGCGCGAAATTATTCAAAACGATAAAACTTACGATGGCATATTGCGTTCAAAAGCCATAAATGAAATTACGGCTCACGACATATTTTATGCATACGGCATTGGCGACAATGTTGCAAAACGTACATTGAGCACAGCCATCACGTTTTGGGGAATGGCAGTTGCCAATCTTGTCAGTATTTTCGACCCTGAAAAAATAATTTTTGGTGGAGGCGTGTTTGGTCCCGCTTCAATGTTTATCGACGATATTTATAAGGAAGCAAAAAAACATGCACAACCAATATCAATAGAAAAAGTAAAAATGGAAATTTCGCAACTCGGCAGCGAAGCCATGTTGATTGGCGCAGGATATATAGCGCTTAAAGCAATCAAAAACATCAATGATGCACAGGAAGAATGATAGTCCTGTCTTAAATCGTATGAATGAATTATTTAGTCGTTACTTACGAATAAAAAAAGACAAAGCTAATACATTAAACATTTATGTCAGATATTTTAGTGCAATGACGAAAAAACTGTACCCTTAGGGACAAAATGTTAGTAATACCAAAACGGTATCAAAACAAACTAAAATATAATGATATTTTATTGATATTCAATCTGTATAAATTACAGTTTGATGGCGTTTTGGTATAAAATATAATCGTCACTACACGTTCAGGGTGAAGCATTCATTGTCGATGACATGAAACACCGCCGCCAACTCGCGCTACATGCACGCTTCCGTGCTTCTTTCTACTAATATTTTGTCCTTGACGAGGACACATGTTTATAGAAGAAAACAATTGTTCATATTTTGCCGAATTTTTGCCTGTATCTATATAAAACTCGATATTTTTATTCGATAATTTATGCCTATAATTTATTAATAATGAACAGTTTCGGTGTTTATTGAGAAGATACAAATTTACAATTAATAAATATTTTAAGGGACAACTAAATGATTGCTTGTATTTTTTGAATATAAAAATACAAACCTATAATAATAGGTTGTAAAACTCTTTATTATAGCCTGATAACCTAAAAATTTACTACCGAACCTGATTTAGTAGCATTGCGTATTACGCCGGGCGACATTCCAAATTCTTTTTTACAAAACTTGTCGAAATGCGCAGATGACGAAAAATTAAATTCTATAGATATTTCCTTGAATGACTTTTGCGTACAATTTATTTCGTAGTATATTTTTTTTGCTTTTTCTTTAATTATCCAGTGATAGGGAGATACTCCAAAAATTTTTACAAATCGTTTTTTAAATCCCGATACGCTGTAATTGACCACATCTGCAAGTTCTGCAATAGTTTTTATTTTGTCAACGTTCTTATAAATTAATTCTGAAAAAACAATATCATCACTAAGTATAGGTAAAAAGAACGCAAACAAATCTTTTTTAGTATAATATGCTCTCAAATAATAAAGCAGTTCTTTTTGCTTTAGTTCGTGCAGGTATGCACATTTCAATCCATCTCCAATGGTATCTATAAGATTATTGAGGAAATTATCAATAACTTTATTGATTTTCAATGGATAATGAGTTGCTTCCAATTTTACGCTTTCATTCAGTTTATATAACATTTCCAGCGAAAAGTGATTACAAAAGTTGATTTTAAGCAAGTTAATAACAACTATTCTTGAATCTTCCCTAACTTTTATAGCGCATTTGAATCCATGCGGAAATAAAAGAAAGGTACCTTCTTCAAAATTTTTATTCAAATATTTTCCATAGGAATATGTTATATCGCCGTTCAAAAGAAATATAATTTGATTGTAAATCCCTATCGTTAAAAAAATGTTGTTCTTTTTTAAATCAAATATTTGAATAATAGGATCTTTATTGTTATCATACAGATAACAGTTCAAGTGTTCTTGTTTATTTTGTAATTGTAATTGTCCCATAAAATAATTTTTACATCTCCCAATGTTTATTAAAATTAATAACAAAAGTATATATAATTTTTAATATATTTGTCACATATAAATATATTAAATTACAAAAATAAACCTTTTTTTATTTATTTGTTTTCCAAAATATAATATTTTCGGCATTTTGCGTGTTTTTCAATGATTTTTTGATAAAAACCGTTAATGATTTTTAATGTATTTTTTAATAAATTAACACAATTGTTTTGTTTCTATTGTTAAAACATTGATTTGTCTGTTTATTATTTATCTTTTATGTCGGAGAACCAAATGTTATTTTTTATACCGAAATACATGCAGTTCGGGAATTTCATGTACATTTGTCGCAAAAAAATGAGAAATGTATTTTAAAGGTTTATTAATAGGCGTATCCATATTTTTGTTAATAGGATCGTTTCACCCTTTGGTTGTAAAAGCAGAATATTGTTTAGGTAAAAGAAAATTGAAACTGATTTTCGGATTTATCAGCTCAATATCAATCATAATATCGCTCTTCGTCGATTCGTTGCTATCAATATTTTTGGGTTGTCTTGGTTTTTCGTGTCTTTGGGCTGTATTTGAAGCCGGAAAACAGGAAAAACGGAGAATAGAAAGAAAATAACAGATAGAGAATTAAGATAAATGGAACAATTTTCAGGCATAATCGTTGGCGCTTCATTATTTGTCATAATTTTTGTATCGCGCTGGGCTTGTATCAAGGGCGAGTATTATTTTACAAAAAAATTTTGGACAGTCTTTTTATTTACCGGCATATCGGGAATTTTAGTTTCCTTATTTGTTGAAAATATAATAATATCTTCAATTTCAGGAATATTCGGTTTTATTTCGTTATGGGGCATAGGCGAAACTATTAAACAGGAAGAACGGGTAAAAAAAGGGTGGTTTCCCAAACGACAAAAAAAATCGTAAAACCTCGCTCAGATATTTAGTCGTTCCTTAATAAGTACCGCAACTGTTTATTATTAATATTTGTAAGTGTAAATTATCGATAAAAATACCGCGTTTTATATAGATACAGGCAGAAATTCGGCAAAATACGAACATTTTTCTTTATCTTCTTTTGTCTTGACACAAAAAAAACAGAAAGAATAGATGTCCCGCTATGGACAAAATGTTGGTAGAAATTTTGCCGCAACAAAGAATACGTGCGGAGCAGCGACGGTTTTTCAAATCATTTGTGGTTAACTCGCACGTAATGCACAAAGCAATGTCGTTTTTACCAATATTCCATTCATATCAGGACAATTTTTCGTCATTGCACTAAAATATCTGACATAAATATTTAATGTATTAGCATTGTCTTTTTTTATTCGTAAGTAACGACTAAATATTTTTTATGTGTAATTCGAGAATTTGCCTTACATTTGCAGCAAAATTAAAGTTTGATAATGAAAGTTTTCAGAATAATGCTTCTCTCATCACTGCTTGTTGCGGGCGCTGTATTTGCAAATGCGCAGGAATCAAAGCGACAGTGGATTAACAGGCAAATAAAATCAATGACTTTGCGTCAGCAGATTGCGCAGTTGTTTGTTGTGGCGTGCTATCCTGCACGGGGAGAAAAACATATCAGCGAAATATCGGATATAATATGCAATGAACAAATCGGCGGAATTATTTGGGGCGAGTGCAGTCCGACCATATATGTCGAAACTTTGAACAGACTTCAGTCGCAGGTAAACATTCCATTGCTTGTAACAATGGATGCCGAATGGGGCGTGGCAATGCGTCTGGACAGCGTTATAAAATTTCCACAGCAACTTACGCTCGGCGCAATTCAGGATAACAGTCTGATTTATCAATTCGGACTTGAAGTTGCCGAACAGTGTCGCAAAACAGGCGTACATTTTAATTTCGCTCCTGTTGTTGATGTAAACAATAATCCGAATAATCCTGTAATAAACATGCGTTCGTTCGGCGAAAATAAATATAAAGTTACCGAAAAGGCTTATGCATACATGAAAGGCATGCAGGATGGCGGAATACTTACCTGTCTTAAACATTTTCCAGGACACGGCGATACCGATAAAGATTCGCATAAAGAACTTCCGACAATCACACATGATAAAAAACATATAAACGATACGGAATTATATCCTTTTCGCAAACTTATAAAATACGGTGCAACAGGCGTCATGACTGCTCATTTGCAAATACCGGCTCTGTGTAAAAATAATATTCCTGCATCGCAATCGAAAGAAATTTGTACGGATTTACTGCAAAAAAAGATGAAATTCAAAGGATTGACAGTTACAGATGCATTGGAAATGAAAGGCGCTTTGTATAATCGCGATACATCAAAAGTAGCATTGTATTCGTTGATTGCCGGAAATAATATTCTGGAAATTCCTGTAGATATAAAAAAATCAATTGACGAAATTGAAAAAGCAGTAAAAAACGGTGAAGTATCTGAACGATATATCAAAAAAAACTGTAAAAAAATACTTGCGGCAAAATATGATGCAGGTCTGCACAAAGGTTTTAATCCTGTAAATCCGCAAGGAATTTTAGAAAAATTGAATACCGAACAGGCAAAAGCCTTACGCTTCAAACTTGCCGAAACTTCGCTGACATTGCTGTCGAATAAAAATATTTTACCTCTAAATTCAACAAAAATAAAATACATTGAAATAGGAAACGGCAACGCATTTAAAAAACAATTGAAACAGTATTGCGAAATTGATACAATAAGATTGAAACCTAATGGCAGTAAAGAAAATATTGATTCCATTGCTGCAAATTTGGCAGATGCGCAAACAATTATCACAGGATATCACAATACACATTCGCGTCCCTATACAAATTTCGGAACAGACACGCTTACAGTTGATTTTATCGACAATCTGGCTGCAAGTAAAAATGTGATTTTAATATTCTTCGGCAATCCATACGCAATTGCAAAATTCAAAAATTACGAAAAATTTGCTGCAATAATAGTTGCTTACGACAATTCGGATGAAGCGCAAATATGTTCGGCAAATGCTGTTTTGGGCAAACAGAAATTTTCGGGAAAACTGCCTGTAAGCATAAATGAACAGTATAAAGAAGATTTTGGAATAATTGACTGAAATAAATTAAAAATACATAACTATGAATATGAAATTAATTATTTTCTTTATTACATGCCTGTTGTCAATATACGGATGTGTTCAAAAAAAAGAAATTACAAAAGAATTTGAATACATGCAAGGCGGAATTGTTCGCGGCGACAAAAACGAAAAAAAAATTGCGCTCGTTTTTACATCCGATGGCTACGACGATGGCTACGAAACTATCAGTACAACATTGAAAAAACACAATGCAAAAGGCTCGTTTTTCTTTACAGGAAACGCCTATAGAATGAGCAAATTCAAAACAACAGTCGATGCATTAAAAAACGATGGACATTATCTCGGCGCTCATTCCGACAAACATTTGCTTTACTGTGCATGGGAAAAACGCGATTCGCTGCTGGTTACAAAAAATGAATATATCGCCGATGTAGAAAATAATTACGCCGAAATGCAAAAATTTGGCATAACAAAAATCGCCGCACCTTATTATCTTCCTGCATTTGAATATTATAACGATACCATTTCGGCATGGACTCGCGAACTTGGTTTGCAACTTGTGAATTTTACAGGCGGAACAGGCTCAAATGCCGATTATACAGTTCCGAGTATGGGCGAAAAATATCGCGACAGCAAAACTATTTACAATAACATATTAAAATACGAAAACGAAAAACCTGATGGACTCAACGGTTTCATGCTGCTTATACACTTTGGCGTTGATCCGGAACGAACAGACAAACTTTATAATCTTATGGATAAATTAATTACCTGTCTGAAAAATAAAGGATATTCATTTGTAACGGTAACAGCATTGTTGCAATAATACCAAAACGCCATCAAACAGTAACTTATATAGTCGCTCTTTATGAATAAAAAAAATAATGATAAGACATTAAAATTTTTGAGCACTTATTTTTTTCTGTTATTTTTATAGCAGAAAGAAAAGATGTCCCATTCAGGGACAAACTGTTAGTAGAAATTTTGCCGCAACAAAGGTTACGTGCGGAGCAGCGGCGGTTTTTCAAGTCATTTGCGATAAACCCGCACGTGATGCACA
>JAITLJ010000125.1 GCA_031277925.1 Prevotellaceae bacterium
ACGAATTTAAAGTTAGGCTGATGATACCTCTCGGGTTGTATATACTCGGAGTGGTCTTGGGAATTATACCGGCGTTTGTAACGGGATTGACGGGATTCATTCCCATATTTATATTTATAGCCGTCATGATGCTGGTGGTAAATGGAATATATACCACTGTCAACAAAGCGAAGTTGCATGAGTTTGTCGCTTTGCTGGAAGAAGTGGCTGCCAACGAAAAAACGGAAAAGACGGCAGTTACGAACCCCGCAAAATCAACAGAAAAGAAACAACTCTCAAAGTCCGATTTTGGCGAATGGGATATGGTTTATGTTGATGGGGGCAAATTCAAAGCCACTCTTGGCGACACAACCAACGATGGACGGGAAATAGTGATAGAGAAGGATGTTAAGTTGAACGCCTTTTACATCGGACGTTATACCGTTACCCGAGCGCAATGGTTTGCGATAATGCGGAACGAAGAATCCGTATCGGATGAAAAATTACCTGTTACAGACGTTTCGTGGGCAAAAGTACAGGAGTTTATAGCCAAACTGAACGAACAAACCGGTAAGCATTTCAGGTTGCCGACTGCCGCCGAATGGGAATATGCAGCTACCGGCGGCAAACACAGCAAGGGCTATAAATTCAGTGGAAGCGATAATGCGGACGAAGTAGCATGGTACGGAAATAACAGCGGAAATGTACCGCATGAGGCAGGAACGAAAAAACCCAATGAATTAGGAATTTATGATATGACGGGCAATGTATGGGAATGGTGTGCCGACCGATGGGGCAATCATCAAAATCATCCTACTTTCGGAAACAGGAAAATGTTGAATATGATGCGTTCCGTAGTCTTGGCTACAGGCAACACCAAAGCTCTTGAAGATATAAACAAAGCCCTGGCTAATCCCCAAGAACCTGAAGAAGGCGCTTACAGGGTTCGTCGCGGATGCAGTTGTTATATTCCAACTCCGTATGTACATGATTCTATCCGTTTCACCGAAGTTGCAGATGCATCGTATAAAGACACAGGCTTTCGTTTGGCACACGATGCAAATGAATGAATAAAATGATTTACAATTCTCAATTAATATGGAGGATATAAAAAAATGAAAAAAAAAGTTTTAATGATTTTAACAGTTTTATTTGTAAGCACAATGAACAGTTACGGACAAGCAAAAGAAGACATTGACCCGCTAAACTTCGATATGGTATTGGTAAATGGTGGGAATGTTACTTACAGTGCAGGCAAAGACCCAGACAGTGATCACGATGAAGAATGGATTGACAGAGAAAACGCTACAGTGAAAGATTTTTATATCGGACGCTATGAAGTAACTCAAGCGCAGTGGAAAGCTGTAATGAAGAATAATCCATCGCTTCAAAAAGGCGATAGTTTGCCGGTAGAAAATACAGGTTGGGATGCAGCGCAGGAATTTATAAAACGGCTCAATGTCCTGACCGGAAAAAACTACCGGTTACCGACTTCTGCCGAATGGGAATATGCTGCAATTGGCGGCGAAAAGAGTAAAGGCTACGAATATAGCGGAGGCAATAATACCGATGATGTGTCCTGGCACGAAGGTAACTCGGACAGAGTGACGCATCCTGTAGGGGAAAAACAGCCTAATGAGTTGGGAATTTATGATATGACCGGAAATGTATGGGAGTTTTGCGATGATTTATGGGGTGAATGGATTTTGGGTACTGAAGGCGGATTGGGTTCTGTTTATCGTGGCGGCAGCTGTTACACCGAAATAAAGCCGGTACAAAATTCAATGAAATACATACCGATGCCTGATTATCCGGGAGTGTATGTAGGTTTGCGTTTGGCTTGCAGCATGAATAATGAATATGTGTATCATTTTGAAGACGAGATAGATTATTATAATATTGGAAATGAATACAGGGAAAATGAAGATTATAAATATGGTATTGCCGCTTATCAAATAGCTGTTAAGTTAAAGCCCGATTATGCGGCTGCTTATTATAATCTGGGCATTTGTTACAAAGCGCAAGGAGATCTGCCGGATGCAATAGAGGCATATAAAAAAGCAATAGATATTCCCCGGTCAAAAATAAAAGTAGATCATCTTGCCTGTTTAAATCTTGGAAATATTTATACGGAACAAAAAAAATATAAAGATGCGATAAGCGCCTATCAGAATGCTATAAATAGACAGTCTGACTTTGCATTGGCATACCGTGCAATGGGAAGTGCATACACATATTTGGAAAACTACCTCGAGGCTACTAACTGCTACAAAAAAGCAGCGCAATTGGGAGATAGAGAATGTCAAAAAATATTGCAGGATAATAACATTAGTTGGGATGTGTCGGAAAATAGCGGCGACATTCGGAAAAAGAGGGACGATGAAACAGACAAACAATATGTTGAGCGAATCACAGTAATGGCAGAACAGGGAGATCCTATCTGTCAAAATCTTTTTGCCTTTATATATATGCAAAGCGGCAATTATGGCGAAGCGGCAAAATGGTATCGTAAAGCGGCGGAGCAGGGAGATGCTACGGCACAATGTGACTTAGGTACACTGTATCAGGAAGGAAGAGGTGTTTCAAAAGATTATGATGAAGCGTTAAAATGGTATCATAAATCGGCAGCTCAAGGATTTGCTACGGCTCAGTATGAGATAGGTAACATGTATCATTTTGGACAGGGTGTATTAACAGATCATGTCGAAGCGATTAAATGGTACTATAAAGCAGCCGAACAGGGACTTAAGGAAGCTCAATATAATCTGGGCTGTCAATTTGCAAAAGGAGAAGGAATATCCAAAGATATGTCAAAAGCCATATCGTTCTGGGAAAAGGCGGCGGAACAAGGGTATCTAATGGCTCAATGTATTTTGGGTATTGTTTATTATTCTGGAGACGAAATAAAACAGGATTATGCCAAAGCAAAATACTGGCTACAAAAAGCTCTTGCTTCAGACGACCCCAAACTGTATCAAATTAAAAGCACATTAGAAAAAATGTTGAACGAATTGAAAAATAAATAAATATTATATGAAAACGTATTTAATAGATTTAGCACAGCACGCTAACCTTAGTAGCGCAGGAGCAATGGAGTCCAGAGACCATTTCAAAAACGGGGTAAATCTGCAAAACCTTAGTAGCGCAGGGAGTTTAAAATTTAATAAGTAAAGCAATGGAAGTAGAAATTTCAAATGTAAATTCCATACAGGAATTA
>JAITLJ010000178.1 GCA_031277925.1 Prevotellaceae bacterium
AGTTCATATTTTGCCGAATTTTTGCCTGTATCTATATAAAACTCGGTATTTTGATTCGATAATTTATGCCTATAATTTATTAATAATTAACCGTTTCGACCCTTTTTAAGGAGCGACTATTTAGGTGATTATAATTTGTTTGTGTGAAATATTTCATGTATCTTTGCATCATGTTTAATAAAAAAAGACAACAAATGGGCTTTATACCAAAACGGTATAAAAACAGACTAAAATATAATGGTATTTTGTTGATATTCAATTTGTATAAATTACAGTTTGATGGCATTTTGGTATAAGGCGATATTATAGCGGTTGGGTATAAGGAAATTAATGTCAAAAGGAAGCGTTTTTTTAGCAAAAAACGAAAAAAACTCTAAAAACCGCCATGAAAATCAGTTTCAAAATCAATCCGAACAAAAAAATCAAATTTTTTTCCAAAAACCGAATTTAACTGACATTTTGCAAAGGTTTCACAGGATGAAAAAAAAGACTGTCCTGAAAATCGGCAGTCTTTTTTGTAAAAAAAAATCAATATTATTTTAGCAATTCTGAGAGTTTGTCTTTCAATGCTTTTCCGCGAAGATTTTTTTCGATAATAATTCCTTGCGGGTCAATCAAAACGGTATGAGGAATAGAATGTACGTTATAAAGTCGAGCGCCTTCGCTTTGCCAAAATTTCACATCCGACATTTGTGGCCATGTAAGTTTGAGTTCATTTATGCCTTGCAACCATTTTTCATGTTCTCTGTCGAAAGATACGCCTACGATTTCAAAATTTTTATTTTTATATTTCGTATATACTTCAATAAGTGTTGGGATTTCTGCAACGCACGGTCCGCACCACGAAGCCCAAAAATCAATCAGAACGTATTTTCCTTTGCCTGCATAATCCGAAAGTTTTACATTTTTGCCTTGCGGGTCAGGCATTGCAAGGTCAACAAAATGTTGTCCTGTGGCAACTGTTTTTGCGATTTTTACATTTTCTGCAATTTCTTTGAATACATCTTTGTTTAATGTTGCTTCAGTAGCCAGCGCAAGAATTTCTTCTATTTCGTAGGGTTCCAAATATGATGTATAGTTTTGGAATACTAATTCTCCCAGTTTGTTGTTTATGTTTTCTTTAAGAAATCCAATTCCATAATTTTTATATTCTTTTAGAAATTCGGCATACAGCGAATCGCTAAATTCTTCGGTTAATTTGCCACGTTCGGCTTGATTGAGTGCATAAATATCGTCGAATTTTTTTGTTATCTCATCGCCTTCTTTTCTGAATTTGGAAAGAATATTGTTAAGTTCTGTCCCGCCAACAGAAAAATCATCTTTGCCGATATTAACATCAATCACGGCATTATCGGCAATAAAAGGATATCCGTTTCTTCTGTTGGCAAAAAAGATGTAATAAATTTCAGCAGTATCAATTTTCCCGACAAATTTGAATTTTTTGTTGGCAACTACCGTAGAATCTATTGATTTAAGAGTTGTATTTACTCTTGTTTTCAAATAAACCGTTTGTCCGTTCAAATCTTCTTCTTCAACGGTTCCGCTGATAGTGTAAGATTTTTTTTCGCTGCATGCCAGCGTTGCGATTGCAATAAATGCAAGTAATAATAATTTCTTCATATTTTATATATTTAAATTTAAATTCTAAAAAAGTCCGTAAAGTTCGGCATTTACTTTGTCGATAACAGAATTAAGGTCTTTAGTTCGTTTTGCAAAATTTGTTTTATCAACATCAATAATCAGTTTTCGTTCTTTGTACGAATCAATCCATTCTTCGTACAGTTCGTTGAGATGAGTAAGATAATCAATCCGTATTGCCGATTCATATTCTCTGCCCCGTTCCTGTATTTGAGTTACAAGAGTCGGTATTGATGCTTTAAGGTAAATAAGCAAATCGGGCGGCGTAACCAGATCCATCATCAAATTGAAGAGCGATGTATAATTTTCAAAATCTCGCGATGACATTAATCCCATTTTATGCAAGTTCGGCGCAAAAATGCATGCATCTTCGTAGATTGTTCGGTCTTGAACTATAGTATCTTTGCTTCGTTTTATGTCAATAATACTTTTGAATCGCCGATTCAGAAAAAATATTTGAATATTAAACGACCACCGTTGCATGTCTTTGTAAAAATCGTTTAGATACGAATTATCCTCAACCTCTTCAAATTGAGGCATCCATTTGAAATGACGCGACAATAATTGTGTAAGAGTTGTCTTCCCGCTTCCAATATTACCTGCTATTGCTATGTGCATTGTTTTTATTTTTTGATATGATAAAGAAAATTGTCGCTCACAAAGTTAATAACTTTTTTGGTATCTGCCAAAAAAATATTATTTAAATGTTAATTTTAAAATCATTTTGTGTTAAATTCCCAAAATTTAAATATTCACACTGTAAATTGCGACTGTAATTAATCTTTTTTATGAACCTTAACCGTTAAATAATTCCGTAAACACTTTCAATGAATTTACAGGGCTTAATTTATCAAAATGATAATTATAAAAATCGAGCATGACTTTCAAAAAATTTTTGCGTTGTATTCTGTTCAGTTCTATTTGATGTATATTACTGACCTGTGTGTTCAACAGGTGTTGCAATATTTGCGTATTTTCAGCATCAAAAAACAATGTATGTTCAGGCGGCGCAGGCTTTATATGTCCGCTTTTTATATCAAAAAAACCGCCTGTATCGCAAATGTTGTTTGGATAAAAA
>JAITLJ010000002.1 GCA_031277925.1 Prevotellaceae bacterium
GTCTTGACACAAAAGAAGATAAAGAAACAGGTTCATATTTTGCCGAATTTTTGCCTGTATCTATATAAAACTCGGTATTTTTATTCGATAATTTACGCTTACAATTTATTAATAATGAATGGTTTCAATATTTATTAAGGAGTAATACCAAACAGTTATCAAAATGCAATTTGTATAAATTGATTGTCAATAAAATATATTTACAGTTCAGGGTATTTTGATACTGTTTTGATATAACTAATTAATATTTTCTTCAAAACATTCTATCGCTTTTTGTAATGTTACGTCTATTTTTTCATAATACGGATAAAATCCTTCGTTATCAAGCGGAGTATTTCTTCCTATAAATCCTTTTAATTCGGGTTCGAGTATCTTTTTTACTTCTGCCATTTCGCTGTTTTTGGCTTTTATATTATTGGCAGCCGCATAATTCAAAAAATCATTAAATATATTCTGTGTTTCAAGAAAATTATCAAGTTGTTCAAAACTGGTTATATTGTTGATTATCTCACGATTTTTATCTGTATAGTTCATCACAAAATTATATACAAGGTTTTTTTGCGAAATTTGTCGGAAAAAATCATGCGCCGATTCTATGGTATCAAACGCAACAAATATATCAGGCATAATTCCGCCACCGCCGTACACAATCTGTCCTTTGGGCGTGGTATATTTCAATGAATCGTTGAAATGAATATTATCGGCGGTAAAAAGTTCATTGTTTAATAATCTGTTGTACAAATCGTGATTGTACTGTTCCAATCCTTTGTCGTAAGGTTTTTGTATGCATCGTCCTGTTGGCGTGTGGTATCGCCCGACAGTAAGATTCAAACCCGAACCATCATCAAACGATATTGGTATTTGTACAAGTCCTTTTCCGAACGAGCGTCTTCCTATTATTGTGCCTCTGTCGTTATCTTGAATTGCTCCTGCCAAAATTTCGCTTGCCGATGCTGTTATTTCATTTATGATAATATTGATTTCAATATCGGCAAGGCGACCATTACCGCGTGAATAGAAATTTTCACGCGGATAGTTATAGCCTTCGGTGTAAACAATCAGTACTTTTTCTGAAAAAAAATCGTTTGATATTTTTATAGCCTGATCCATATATCCGCCTGTATTATCGCGCAGGTCGAGAATCAGTTTTTTCATTCCCTGTTTTTTCAGTTTTGTTGCGGCTGCAATAAAGTCGGCGTATGTATTGCGCGAAAACGTTGAAAGTTTTATAAATCCTGTGGAGTCGTTTATCATATAACTTACGTCTATGCTTTTTAATGGAATTTTTGCACGTATTATGATTATCGGGATTTCTTTGTCGAAACCCTGTCGCAGAACATCTACCGATACTTTGCTTCCGGCTTCTCCGCGCAACATTTTTTTGACGTTATTTGAATCAAGTTTTTTTCCTGCAACGATTGAATCATCTATTCTTATAATACGGTCGCCGGCTTCTACTCCGGAGCGTCTTGCCGGACCGCCTTCAATAACATTAATCACAACTATTGTATCGTCGGTCATATTGAAAGTTATTCCTACACCTTCAAAACTGCCTTGCAATGATTCATCCATTTCTTTCAGTTCTTCGGCGACAACATAAACGCTATGAGGATCTAAATGTTCAATAATCAACGGAATAGACAATTCGACAAGGCTGTCAATTGATATTTTGTCCACATATCTGTCGGATATAAGTTGAAGTATTTTGTTGATTTTTGTTGCCGGTGTTTTTACTTCCACGCTTTGCGGTATTAGAGCGCGATTCATTCCCATTTTGAATCCTAAATATGCTGCTGAAACTATAATTATTACAGACAAAAGCGGGAAGAAAATATTAAATTTGTTTTTCATTATTATATTTTTATTTATGATTATGTTATTATAAATCTAAATTTATTTGTACAACTTCGATATTTGCGCGTTTCAAAAGTTCGATACCATCCGAAATTCTGTAATTGTCGGAAAATACTACGCGTTTGATTCCTGCCTGAATTATAAGTTTTGCACATTCAAGGCATGGCGAACTTGTGATATAAAGCGTAGAATCTTCGCTGCTGTTGTTGGAACGGGCAACTTTTGTAATTGCATTTGCTTCGGCGTGCAATACATAAGGTTTTGTATTTCCGTCTTCATCTTCGCAAATATTTTCAAATCCCGATGGCGTTCCATTGAAGCCATCAGAAATAATCATATTGTTTTTCACAAGAATCGCGCCTACCTGTCGGCGTTTGCAATATGAATTTTTTGCCCATACGGCAGCCATTTCAAGATAACGGCGATCGAATTTCAATGTTTTTTCTATATTCACTTATTTTATTTTTAAAATATGCAAATGTAAAGTTTTTTATTAAATCACATTGATTTTTTAAAAGATTGTTTTAGATGAAGGCAAAATATATCCGTAAGTTCTGGATTGTCCACGCCGATTTCTGCTATGCACATCGCAAAGATGTAAATGATTCTGTTCTGGTTCAAATTATTTTTCTTGATTTATTTCGAGACCTTTGCAAAATGTCAGTCAGTTCGGTTTTTTGGGAAAAAATTTTGATTTTTTTGTGCGGACTGATTTTGAAACTGGTTTTTATGGCGGTTTTTAGAGTTTTTTTTCGTTTTTCAGATATCGCGCCTCGGTATCTACGCCCGTTTTTTCACGCTTTATACCAAAACGCCATCAAACTGTAGTTTACATAAATTGAATATCAATAAAATATCATTATTTTTTAGTTTGTTTTGATCCTGTTTTGGGTATTACAAAGAAACAAACAGTAATTCCGAATTTTTCTTTTTTGAGCCCTTCATCGGATTTGAACCGACGACCTGCTCATTACGAATGAGCTGCTCTACCGCTGAGCTAAAAGGGCATTTATTGACTGCAAAGGTAATACTTTTTTCAAATTTATAAATTATTTTATTTGTTTTAGAAAGTTATCTACAAGTTCGTCAAAAATTTTTGTCTGAATATCGTTTATGAAAACGGCAGGAATTCCATCATCGCCGCTTTGTCTAATTGATTGAATTATCGGAATTTCTGCCAGAAAAGGGATTTGCATTTCTGCTGCAAGATTTTTTCCTCCGTTTGTTCCAAAAATATAATAACGATTTTCGGGCAATTCTTTCGGCGTAAACCAAGACATATTTTCTATCAGCCCCAATATGGGAACATTGATTTTTTCTTGTTTAAACATGTTTATTCCTCTTATTGCATCAGCAAGAGCAACAGGTTGCGGAGTTGTAACAATAATAACTCCATCGAGTTTAATTTCCTGTGTCATTGTAATATGAATATCGCCCGTTCCGGGCGGAAAGTCAATAAACAAAAAGTCGAGCGCATCCCAATATGTTCCTCCTGCAAGCTGGCGCAATGCATTTGTTGCCATTGGCGCTCGCCAAATGAGAGCATCATTTTGGTTTATAAAAAAACTTATTGAAATCAATTTTACATTGTAACTTTCAACAGGCTCAATTAATTCAAAATCATTAATTTTTATCATCACTGGTCGTTTGTCTTGAACGCCAAACATTTGCGGAATTGACGGACCGTAGATGTCAGCGTCTATCAAACCGATTTTGAATCCTCTGTTTGCAAGCGCTGCCGCCAAATTTACCGAGATTGTTGATTTGCCAACTCCGCCTTTTCCCGACATGATTGCAACAACGTGTTTCACATTTTTCAAAGCATAATTAATTTGCGATTGTTCTTGTTTTACTGAATTTTGCTGCTGTTTATGCCTGTCGATTATTTTAATTTTTGCAGATGTAAAATTTTCGGATAACAGTTGTTCGCATTTTTTTTTGATTGATGTTGCAAACGGATCTGGTTGTCTTTTAGATAGAAAAGAAAAGGATATTTCATTATCCGAAATAATAATATTATCAATCATTCCAAGTTCTACTATGTTTTTTTCAAATTCGGGATGTTCGATTTTTTCAAGTAAAGATAAAATATTTTCTTTGTTCAAATTCATTTTTTGAGTAATATAAAATCGGCAAGCGCTATAGCCGTAATTGCTTCAACAATAACAGGAATACGTAAAGCAATACAGGAATCATGTCTGCCGTGTATTTTTAAATCTGATATTTTTTTGTTTTTAAAGTCGAAAGTTTTCTGATTTTTTGCAATACTTGATGTTGGTTTTACGGCTATTCGAAAGGTTAAATCGTTACCGTTTGTAATTCCGCCTGCAACGCCGCCGCTGTTGTTTGTGGCTGTTTTTCCATTTTCATTGGTTATAATATCGTTATGCTCGCTGCCTCGCATTTTTGCCGACAAAAATCCTGCGCCAAATTCTATTCCTTTAACGGCAGGAATTGAAAAAGCAAGATGTGCAATTTGCGACTCTATCGAATCAAAAAAAGGTTCGCCCAAGCCGACAGGAATATTTTTTGCAATACATTCAATAATTCCGCCTGCCGAATCGCCATCGTTAACTGTTTTTTCGATCATTGCGTTTATATCGGTTTCGCCGCCGGCTTCAATTATTTTTGCATTTATAATTATGTCGGGAATATTTTTTTTGGCAACAAGGCCGGCAGCAACCAAAGGCAAAGTAAGCCTTCCTGAAAAATGTCCGCTACCGCGATAATCATTAAAACCATCAAATTTTTTCATGGCGACAAAATCAGCATGGCTTGGTCGCGGGATGGTTTTATGTTGCAGATAATCTTCGGATTGTGCATTTTGATTTTTAAATAAAATTGTAATCGGCGCGCCTGTTGTAAATCCGTTAAAAACTCCGCTTGCAATTTCGGGTATATCGGGTTCAATCCTCAAACTTGTTCCCTGTTTTCCGCTTTTTCGTCTTTGAATAGCGTCCGAAAAATCGTTTTCGCAAAGTTCAATTCCATGACGACAACCATCAATGCAAACGCCAACAAGCGTTCCGTGCGATTCGCCAAATATACTTATTTTGAATATTCTTCCAAAACTGTTCATAATTTATTTTATAAATCTATTTCTTTAAGTCCGTAACTGTCTTTAAGTCTATTTGTTTTGTCTGAGAGCCTGAATGATATTTTACCTTCATCATCTATAAAAAATTCACCTGTTTTACCAAAGACAGCGCATTTATTTTCATAAAGTTGCATACAAACTTCATCTATCCATAATAAAATTTTTTCTGTTGCTTCATCTTCGGATATGTTCAGTTTTTCAGCAATATTTTTCTCAAGAATACTATCCGATTTAATGTCCAAATTTTTAAAATACAAAAAATTGACAGGCGGATATAAAATTTTGGTTTCGGCATCATAAGATGCTGATTGATGTGTAATTTCAAAATATCCAAGCCCGGCAATTACAACTTTTTTCTTTGTTTCAAACAATTCACAAATAATATTAGGTATTAAATTTTCATCCATATATTTCTGATTTAGCGGTGCAAGGTAATAAAAAATTATAATATTATTTGACATTCAATTAATTTATTAAGCGTATGTTATCACTGTCAATTAATTACAGTCGAATAAAATGCCTGATTTTAGATAGGTTAAACGACATCTTTTTATTGTTTTACAGTATAATGCAAACAATATGATTTTATTTGTTTAAATGCTTTGCAAACATCTGATAATTATCACAATGAGCGATTTTTTAAGAAAAGCAGTCAGAAACAATATTTAAATCTGTTACATGGTAAAACATCGCAAATATATTGTTGTTTCCAAATTATTTGTACCTTTGCAGCCTCAAATGCGGGCATGGCGTAATTGGTAGCCGCGCCAGACTTAGGATCTGGTGCCGTAAGGCGTGGGGGTTCGAGTCCCTTTGCCCGTACAAAAAAGAAAGAAAAAAACAAAATTTATCTTTTTTCCATAAAAAATCAATAATAATAATAAAATTAAATATGAATATCACAAAACAGGATATTGATGAAACCGGCGCTTTGATAAAAGTGCAAATAGTAAAATCCGATTACGAAGAAGCCGTTAAAAAATCATTAAACGCTTATCGGCGTAAAGCCGAAATTAAAGGATTTCGTCCGGGAATGGCGCCAATGACTTTGGTTCAAAAAATTTACGGTCATTCTATTTTTGTTGATGAAATCGAAAAAATAATTATCAAATCGCTTGAAAAATACATTGAAGATGAAAATCTGAAAATCATGGGAGAACCTGTTCCCTGTGAAGATGAACAAAAACAGATAGACTTTGATAATAAAACCGATTTTGAATTTGTATTTGAAATAGGGTATGCTCCAAAATATGAATTGAAAATAGACAAAACCATAAAAGTTCCTTTTTATAACATCAATATAAAAGATTCCGACATAAACAAACAGGTTGACAACATACGTTACAATCACGGAAAAATGGAAAAAGTGGAAACAATAGACGAAACAAGTTTGATTACTTTTGATATTAATCAGGATTGTGAAAATGCCGTAAAAATAGAAGACGCAATAATTTCGATAAAATTGCTTGAAACGCAGGAACAAAAAAAGCATTTTCTGGGCTTGAAAATCGACGACACAATTACGATTGACATAAACGAATTTTACACAAAAGATGAAGATAAGGCTGCATTGCTGAGAATGAAAAAAGAAGAATTGAACGCTGTAAATCCTAAATTTAACTTTACTTTAAAAACTATAAAAAATTATAAAGAAGCAGATATAAATCAAGATCTTTTTGATACTGTTTACGGTAAAGACACTGTAAAAAACAAAGAAGAATTTTTACAGAAAATAACTGATAGCATTAGAAAAACTTATGAAGAAGAAAGCAACTATAAATTTTCGGTAGATGTGCGCAAAAAACTTATAGAAAAAGCCGCATTAAAATTTCCTGAAACATTTTTGAAAAAATGGCTTTTGCTTTCCAACGCAAACAACATTGCAGCCGAAGAAATCAACAAAAATTTTGAATCTTTTATAAACGGTTTAACTTGGCAAACCATTCGCGATAACATCGTAAAAGAAAACAATATAGAAGTTGAAGATGTTGATATTAAAAATATTGCGCTGATAACAACTCGCCGCAAATTGATGCAATACGGATTGAATAATTTATCTGAAAATCAAATAGAAGAATTTACACAAAGAATCATGAACGACAAACGACAATACAACGACATTGTCGAAATGACTTTGAATAATAAAGTTTTTGAATATTTAAAAACAGCAGTGCAGCTTGACGAAAAAAACATAAATATTGAAGATTTCGATAACTTGCAGGAAGGAAATCCGTTATAATCGACAGTAAATGGCGGATAACAGATAATTTATTTCCAATATGAAAAAAATCAAAAAAAAATATATTTTTTTATGTAGATATGTAAAAAAAATATACCTTTGCTGTCCGAAATAAAAAGGAGGTGTTGTGCAATGATAATAATTCCAATCAAAGAAGGAGAAAATATCGAAAGAGCATTAAAAAAGTTCAAACGCAAATTCGATAAGACAGGCGTAGTAAGAGAACTTCGCTCGCGTCAGACTTTTGTCAAAAAATCTGTACGCCGCAGAGATGTTATCAAACATGCCGTATATGTGCAACAATTGCAACAGGCAGAAAATTAAGCATATAAAAATATTTAACAAATAAAAGAGTGAGTTTTTTTGCAAATTCACTCTTTTGTTGTAAATTTGGGCTATGTTAGAGATGTATTTTAAATATTTAGAATCGGAAAAACGTTATTCGCCTAACACAATAGACGCATACAGATTTGACTTGTACGGTTTTTTTGCCGATATGGATTTTGATACATCTATTGATAATATCAGCGAAATCCAACAATCCGAAATTCGCGATTGGGTGCTTAAATTAATGGAAGACAATCACAGCCCACGAACAATAAACCGTAAACTGTCGGCATTAAACGGATTTTTCAAATACATGATTCGTGAAAAAATAATTGATTCAAATCCTATACATAAAATAAAATCACCCAAAGAAAAAAAACGGCTTCCGGTATTTTTAGAAGAAAAGCAGTTGAATAATTATCTTGATATTACAGACGATATTGAAGACAATTATTTCGCAATTCGCAATCAAACAATAATTGAATTACTGTACGCAACAGGCATACGGCGCGAAGAACTTATAAATATTAAAATCAACGATATATCCGACAACTATATAAAAGTAACGGGAAAAGGCAGAAAAGAACGCCTGATTCCTTTGACAGACAATCTTAAAATATGGCTGCAACGATTAATAAGCAAACGTAAAGAACTGATTACCAAAGACAATAATGAATATGTTTTTTTGACCGACAAAGGTAAAAAAACATATCCGAACTTTGTTTACAGAATCATTAAAGACAAACTTACAACAGCAGGATTTACAGGAAAAAAAAGTCCGCACGTACTAAGACATACCTTTGCTACTCACATGCTAAACAACGGAGCAGATCTAAATTCGATAAAAACAGTATTAGGACACTCAAGTCTTGCCGCCACGCAAATTTATACGCATACAACTTTCGAAGATTTGAAGCGAATACATAATAAAACGCATCCGCGAAAATAAATTATATTATAAATGAACAACAGCAATTAACAGCGAAGAAATGAAATAAAGTAAAAAATATTTATAAAAAAGATGTAAAAATCTGATAACAAAAAATGTTTAACATTATAAAATGGTAAAGACATGAAAGTATTAATTCAATCAATTAAATTCGATGCAGACAAGAAACTGCTCGATTTTGTAACAAAAAAAGTAGAAAAATTAGACAGGTTTTTCGATGGAATTGTAAAATACAACGTTATGTTGAAATTGGGAAATTCCACAGAACCCGAAAACAAAAGAGTTGAAATCAGAGTAGCAATACCCGGTAACGATTTGTTTGCCGAACGAAAATGCAAAACATTTGAAGAGGCTACCCGCCAATGCGTAGAAGCATTGAAACAGCAAATAAAAAAGGCAAAAGAAAAAATGCGAAACGAATAGCGAACAGCCCGTTAAAAAATTGAAGAAATGTTTGCGGAATGGATTCAATCCATTCCGCTATTTTTATATAGTCGCTCCTTAAAAAGGATCGAAACGGTTAATTATTAATAAATTATAGACATAAATTATCGAATCAAAATACCGAGTTTTATACAGATACAGGCAAAAATTCGGCAAAATATGAACCTGTTTCTTTATCTTCTTTTGTCTTGATACAAAAGTAACCAACCGAAGCGTAGCGGAGTTCGCGAACGCCAATAAAAAACAAACACAGCGTGAGCAAAAAATCAAGGCTTGCGTTGCCTTCGGCGAACTCGTAAACTCGGTTCTCGGCGACCCGCTAAACGGCTCGATTGCTAACAGAATAATGT
>JAITLJ010000056.1 GCA_031277925.1 Prevotellaceae bacterium
TTTTGTATCCATATTGTAATTATTTTGTTGATAATCACAAAGATACAAAATATGTCTCAACCAGCCAACTGATTTTTAGTTGCTTATTGACATTTCGTGAAAAAATTTAAACAGCTTCTTATATTAGATAAATTATTTTCCCATATATCTTTTCCCGTATATGGTCGGTTTTTTGAATTTATTTCTTTTGCATTGCGCACTGCAAAATACTCTCAACTCGGATAATGCAAAATTAATTGTTGCTTATATGAAGAAACACATCATAAAGTTGTAAAATCAACAACATATTGTATAAAATGAATTTATTCTGTAAAATATTTGTTTGGTTTTAAATATAATTTGATAAATTTGCGTTATGAAAATTTAATATTTAATAATTTTATAAAAAACAAAAAAAATGAAAACAGTAACTTTTATTTTATCAATTATTTGGACAGGTGCTTTGTTTGCCCAAACTGGACCAATTTATGAACGTGACTATACGGGAGAGCTTACCGTATATTTGACAAAGGTAAAAGTCAACGGCAAATACGGTTATATCAACAGCGAAAAAACAGAAGTTATTCCTGCAAGATTCGATGATGCGAAAAATTTCAGCGAAGGCCGCGCAGAGGTAAAACTGAATGGCAAATGGGGCTTTATTGACAAAAGCGGCAAAGAAATTACTGCGATGAAATACGACGAGACATGGACTTTCTGCGAAAGCCGCGCCGCCGTGAAATTAAACGGCAAATGGGGTTTCATAGATAAAGACGGAAACGAAATTATTCCCTGTAAATACGATAAAGTGCTGTTTAATTTCAACGAAAGCCGTACAGCCGCAGAATTAAATAAAAAATGGGGATTTATAGACAACAAGGGAAAACAAATTACTCCATTTAAATATGATGCTGCGAAGTCTTTTAGCGAAAATCTTACAATGGTAAAATTGAATGGAAAATATGGTTTTATTAATAAAAACGGAAAAGAAGAGATTTCAATAAAATATGACGATGCGCGCAGTTTCAGCGAAGATTGTGCAATGGTAAAGATCAACGGCAAATATGGCTTTATCAATAAAAACGGGAAAGAGATTACAGCGATTAAATATGATGAGGCAGAAGATTTTAGTGGATCGCGGGCAATGGTAAAACTGAACGACAAATACGGATTTATTGATAAAAGCGGAAATGAAACAATTCCTGTTAAATATGACAGGGCAAAAAGTTTTTATAAATACATGAGCATTGCATTTGTAACACTAAACGGCAAACAGGGTTCTATAGACATAAATGGAAATGAAGTTATTCCTGTAAAATACGATTATTTAGGAGGATTTGTTTTGAGTCGTGCAAGAGTGAAATTAGGCGACAAATGGGGATTTGTACATGAAAATGGAAAAGAAATTACTCCATTGAAATATGACGAGGCATGGGATCTTGTTTTTGACGAATATCTCGCAAAAGTAAAACTTAACGGCAAATATGGCTTTATAAATGAAGACGGGAAAGAAGTTATTCCCATAAAATTTGATGATGCAGAAAATTTTAATGGCAATAAAGCAAAGGTAAGCTTAAACGGCAGAAAATTTTACATAAATAAATACGGAAAAGAAATAAATAAAAAATAAATATTTGTCATCTTTACGAGGTATGGAGTTGAACAGGAGAATTAACAATGTAAAATCCGGATTGCTTCACTGTTTCGCTTGCGCTTCGCAGTTCGCAATGACGTTTTGCTTAGGCAAGTTTTAAATTAATAACTGTTGAGTTGTATAATCAACAACATATTGTATAAAATGAATTTATTGGCATTAATTTTATTTGCATTTGACAAAAATAATTACCTTTGCAACGTAACAAATAAAACATAATGAAATGGCATCATTAGGAACAAAATTGCTGAACCTGCGGCGGCAACACAAACTTTCGCAAACAGAAATTGCCGATATTTTAGATATTTCGCAAAATGCTTATAACAAATGGGAAGCCGACAAATGCAAACCTTCGGCTGACAATCTGCTTAAACTTTCGCAATATTACAAAATAGATATTGCAGAATTACTTGACACTCATGAGAAAATAAATTTATCAGGAAACGATATTAAAGGCGGCAATAATTTTTTTGCTAATAATATTCCAACTATTAATACCGTAAATATTCAGCCATCTCCCGATATAATGGAACGTGTTTTGCAGACACAGGAACAGATTTCCAAATTGCTGGAATCTCAATTCCGGCTTATAGAAGAACTGTTGAAGAAAAACAAATAAATATTTCTTTAATTTACATCTGCTATTATTTTATTTTGTTTCCTTTTTGGTTTATATAAAATTTTTCTCCGTTTAATGTTACCAGCAGACGACTGCCTTTTATCACAGCTCCTCTTTGCATATTTTCCAGTGTATCGTAAATAGTCGCTCCTAAAAAAGGGTCGAAACGGTTCATTATTAATAAATTACAGACATAAATTATCGAATAAAAATACTGCGTTTTATATAGATACAGGCAAAAATTCGGCAAAATATGAACTTGTTTCTTTATCTTCTTTTGTCTTGATACAAAAGAAGCAACCGAAGCGTAGCGGAGTTCGCGAACAC
>JAITLJ010000073.1 GCA_031277925.1 Prevotellaceae bacterium
GCCGTTTAGCGGGTCGCCGAGAAGACTAAGCCTTGATTTTTTGCTTCTTTTGTATCAAGACAAAAGAAGAAAGAAATATATCCCGCTATGAATTGTTTATTGGTAAAAACGACATATCTTTGTGCATTACGTGCGGGTTTATCACAAATGACTTGAAAAACCGCCGGTGCTCCGCACGTAAACTTTTCTGCTGCAAAATTTCTACTAAGATTTTGTCCCTTCGGAACATCTTTTTTTCGTTATTGCTCTTTCAATTTTGAATCTTAAATATTAATACCAACCCGTCATCAAACAATAATTTATATAAATTGAATATCAGCAAAATATCATTATTTTTTAGTCTGTTTTGATACCGTTTTGGTATAAATATTTAAATTGAGCAGCGAAGCAGAAAGTAAAACGCAGTGTAACAATTTAATTCATAGATAATTTTTATTTGTTTGTGTGTAATTGGAAAAAATCATGTAAATTTGTGCTGTCGAAAATTAAATTCTTAAAAATCAAAAACAAAAAAAACAGTACAATTTATGAATAATGTTTTTACATCTTCTATTGGAAAGAAACTGATAATGAGTATTACCGGCGCTTGTTTGGTTTTGTTTCTGTTGTTTCACATGTCGATGAACATTGTGGCAATTGTCAAACCCGAATGGTACGACAGCATTTGCGCTTTTTTGGGCGTAAACTGGTATGCTATTATAGGCACGCTTGTTTTGGCAGGCGGATTTGGTTTACATATTCTTTTTGCGTTGATTCTGACGCTTTACAATCGTAAGGCGCGCGGAAACAACCGCTACTTAACAACTGCTGTTCCAAAGCAAGTTTCATGGGCTTCGCAAAACATGTTTGTTATAGGACTTATTGTTGCTTTGGGATTATTATTGCATTTTTCTCAATTCTGGTACAAAATGCAATTTGCCGAATTAATGGGAAACCACGAAGTAAGACTTGGCGAAGCAACTGTTTCACCAACTCAGGGTTCTGCATTTATTGCATATTATTTCAGTAATATTCTATTTGTTGTCGCTTATCTTGTATGGCTTGCAGCATTATGGTTTCATATCTCGCATGGCTTTTGGAGCGCATTGCAAACAATCGGGTTGAACAACGAAAAATGGTTGCCGCGCCTGAAATTTGCAGCAAAAATATTTGCCACTCTCATTTGCCTTGGTTTTGCAGCAGTGATAATTACTTTTTATATTAAAAGTTTATTAAATTGTTGTTGATAAAATATTTAAATAATAAAAAAATAAAATATTATGTCTGAAAAATTAATTTCAAAAATTCCGGAAGGACCATTGGCAGAAAAGTGGACAAAACACAAAGCAGCAATTAAAGTTGTAAGTCCAGCCAATAAACGAAAATTAGATATAATCGTAGTAGGCACAGGATTAGGCGGAGCATCGGCAGCAGCCACGCTCGGCGAACTCGGATACAATGTAAAAATATTTTGCATTTCCGACAGTCCGCGCCGCGCTCATTCAATAGCAGCTCAAGGCGGTATAAATGCCGCAAAAAATTATCAAAACGACAACGATTCCGTTTGGCGACTGTTCTACGATACAATAAAAGGCGGCGACTATCGCGCACGCGAAGCCAACGTATATCGTCTTGCAGAAGTAAGCAACGGAATTATCGATCAGTGCGTAGCGCAAGGCGTGCCTTTTGCACGCGATTATGGCGGACAGTTGGACAACCGTTCGTTTGGAGGCGCTCAGGTAAGCCGTACATTTTATGCCCGCGGGCAAACAGGACAGCAACTTTTGCTCGGCGCTTATGCGTCGCTAAATCGCCAGATAGCAAAAGGAAACGTTAAATCTTTTACTCGTCACGAAATGCTCGACCTTGTTCTTGTAAACGGAAAAGCGCGTGGAATTATTGCCCGAAATCTGGTTAACGGCGAAATAGAACGACACGGAGCGCATGCCGTTGTGCTTGCAACAGGCGGATACGGAAACGTATATTTTCTCTCAACAAACGCAATGAACAGTAACGGCTCGGCGGCAATTCAATGTTACCGTAAAGGAGCCTTTTTCGGAAATCCGTGTTTTGCGCAAATCCATCCCACATGCATTCCGAAACACGGCGACCAGCAATCGAAACTTACACTAATGTCCGAATCATTGCGTAATGATGGACGTATTTGGGTTCCTAAAAAATTGGAAGATGTGAAACGATTGAGAGCAGGAACTCTCAAAGCATCTCATATTCCCGAATCCGAACGCGATTATTATCTGGAAAGACGCTATCCTGCTTTCGGAAATCTTGTTCCACGCGATGTGGCTTCACGCGCCGCAAAAGAACGCTGCGATGCAGGCTACGGCGTAAATAATACAGGATTAGCCGTATTTCTCGACTTTTCATCAGCAATACAGCGACTTGGAAAAAAAATTATAGAACAGCGCTACGGAAACCTTTTTCAAATGTATGAAAAAATCACAGACGTCAATCCTTATGAAGAACCGATGATGATTTATCCTGCAATTCATTACACAATGGGCGGAATTTGGGTCGATTACAACCTGATGACCACAATCTCAGGACTGTACGCAATAGGCGAAGCAAACTTCAGCGACCACGGAGGAAACCGACTCGGCGCTTCGGCGTTGATGCAGGGATTGGCAGATGGCTATTTTATTCTTCCTTATACAATAGGAGATTACTTGTCGGCAGATATTCAAACGCCAAAAATTGATACCGGTTTGCCCGAATTTGCAGAAGCCGAAAAAGCCGTTAAGGAAAAAATAGACAAATTAATGAACATTAAAGGCAAACGCACGGTTGACAGTATTCACAAAGAATTGGGAAATATAATGTGGGAATACGTAGGAATGGCGCGTAATGCCAGCGGCTTGAAAATAGCGCTTGAAGAAATCGAAAAATTGAAAAATGAATTTTGGGAAAACGTATATGTTTCGGGAACAACAGATGAATTTAATCAGGAACTCGAAAAAGCATTGCGGCTGGCAGACAATTTTGAAATTGCCCGACTGATTACTCTTGACGCCCAAAACAGATTTGAATCATGCGGCGGACACCTTCGCGAAGAAATGCAAACCGAAGATGGCGAAGCAAAACGCGACGACGAAAAATTTATGTACGTTTCGGCTTGGGAATATAAAAACGAAAAAGCATTGCCCGAACTGCACAAAGAACCGTTGAAATACGAATTTGTGAAAGTTGCAACCAGAAATTATAAGGATTAAGAAATTACAACCAAAAAAGAAGTTTACAGTCATGAAATTCAAAATTAAAATATGGCGGCAAAAGAACGCCAAAGACAAAGGAAAATTCGTTACTTACGATATCGACAACATTTCGGCGGATACATCTTTCCTCGAAATGCTTGATATTCTTAACGATACACTCATAAGCGACGGCAAAGAACCCGTTGCTTTCGACCACGACTGCCGCGAAGGAATTTGCGGAATGTGTTCGCTTTATATCAACGGCGAAGCTCACGGACCCGATACTCTGATTACAACTTGCCAGCTTCACATGCGTAAGTTCAAAGACGGACAGACAATAACTGTTGAACCATGGCGCTCGGCAGGTTTTCCTGTCGTAAAAGATTTGGTTGTGAACCGCGGCGCTTTTGACAAAATATTGCAGGCAGGCGGATTTGTCTCGATAAATACAGGCGGAGCGCAGGATGCAAATGTTATTCCAATATCAAAAAAAAATGCAGATGAATCAATGGATGCCGCCGCTTGTGTAGGATGCGGTGCATGCGTCGCTACATGCAAAAACGGCTCGGCAATGTTATTTGTTGCCGCACGCGTATCGAGTTTGGCAAAACTTCCGCAAGGAAAAGTAGAAGGAGTAGCACGCGCAAAAGCAATGGTTGCCAAAATGGACGAACTCGGCTTTGGAGCATGTACAAATACGGGAGCATGTCAGGCTGAATGTCCAAAAGGAATTTCAATCAGTCATATAGCACGATTAAACAGAGAATTTTTATCAGCAAAATTACACGATTAATCTTTATCATCTTTTTTTGTATTAAAGTTGTTCATACAAAAACCGTCGCAATCACTGACGGTTTTTTGTTTTAAATCACTGCTGTCACTTATACCAAAACGGCATCAAAATACCATTATATTTTAGTCTATTTTGATACCGTTTTGGTATTAAAAAAGAATCAGCCTCGAAATGTAACCATTACGCCAATGCACTCGCAAGCGGGAAACAAAAATTTGAAACAATTATGGAAAACTTTCACTATCTTTGCGCCGGATAAAATCAAAAAAAATGATTGAAGAGACAGGAAGAAGGTATTACAAACAATAAAACAAAATGTTAGAATGGCGAAAATGAATCTTAAATTAAAATAATCATTATGGCACGAACAACTTTTTTCAGTTTGATGACAATAACTATCGCGTTATTT
>JAITLJ010000106.1 GCA_031277925.1 Prevotellaceae bacterium
CGGGGCTGTCGCCTGCAGTCATCGACAGGCACATAAAAGCGATAATAATTATGATTAAATTTTTCATACGATGTTAAACTTAATTTGTTATATAGAAATCATTGGCAAAGATAATAAAAGAATTTCATTCGACTATGTTTCGAGCGTAGAAATTACAACATCGATAAAAGATTTTACGGATACGGCAAAAATCGTGGTTCCTCGCAAAATGCAGTGGCGCGGAAAACGATAAAATAAGCAGGCAAATAAAGAATTCAGAAAGTTGTGATATTTCTTGAAAAGAAATATGATAGAACATCAATTTATACAGGATTAAAAGCGGCTTTGATTAATAAAATAAAGCAAAAAACATCAAAAACATAATTAGTTGTTTTATACCAAAACGCCATCAAACTGTAATTTATACAGATTGAATATCAATAAAATACCATTATTTTTTAGTCTGTTTTGATAGCGTGTTGATATAAATATTCCTCATATTATAAACGAGGATAGATTACTTTCTTATAGGTAAGTGCAGGATTATCCGTCCACTGGTATTTTCCATAGAACAGTTGAATAACAGATTTGGGGATAAACTTTTCAAGGCTTCTCAATAATACAATATCGTATTTTCGATGAAAATTTATCCAGCACTGGTTACAGGTTGTTGCGTATTTTTTTTGTAATTTCACAGAATCTTTTCCATTGTAAATTTCGTCAAGCGATTTTTCATAAATATTTCCCAGTCGTATGTCAAGATTTTGACATATAGGCACATTGCCGTTAGGATGAATTACCAGCGAATCAAAAATACTGTAACAGTGAAGTTTTAATCTTCCTGTTTTCCATTCGTTGTACAAAACTAAAAAATCGTAATTTTCCGATGTGTTTTTTACATTTTCGGGTATAGTTTTAATAAAATTTTCTCTGTTTTCATCCGTATATTTACAGCCACATTCGCATGTTTCGGCTACGTGAGCCGCATCGACTGTATTGAAGAAATCTATATTATTATAAACGCCTATTCTAATATCAATATTATATTTTTTTGCAATTTCGATAACAAAATTCAAATCATCAAAATTGTTGTAAGGCGAAAGTGTAAACATCAATGAAACGGGCACAATGTCTTTGCAGGCTTCAACTACCTGAATAACTTTGTCGTAACCGTCGGCGCCACGCATATACAAATAAGTTTCTCTGTTTCCGTCCAATGACAAATACAATCTTTTGGGCGGATATTTTTTCACGGCGTCAATCACTCGTTGAGGTTGTAAACAATTAGACAGTAATTCAAAATTTTTATGATTTTCCGCAAACCATTTCAAAATTTCGTTGGCTTCGGGATGCAGTAAAAATTCTCCTCCTTCAAGTCCTATAGTAGTATTTTTTGAAATACATTTACTGTTCATTATGTCAATCGTTTTTGTTTTTGAAATATGAACAACAGGTCGTTGCGCCCAAACGAAACAATGTTTGCATTTTGAATTACACAGATTTGTACTGTAAAACATCAGCGTTGATAATTGTTTGCGGCGCGGAAAGACAATATTATTGGCAAACATTAATCCACGGTACGCATAGTCTTTGATATTATACATGTTTTTCTATTTTCGTAATTAATTCATACGTATTTATTAATGAGGATAGAGAAGATAGATTTTTTGATTTTCTATTTTCACAGAGATTCGCATAATTCATTATTTCAGGAAAATATCCCTGCGATACGATTTGATTGTTTTCAAAAACCGGCAAAAAATTATTTCCGTTGAAAAGATATTTTTTTTCAGGGACAGTATGAAAAATTTTTTCTTTTGGAATGGAAAAAATATTTCCTGTTTTAGGTTCAAAAGTTAAAGATTGATGATTCGTTAATGTGTAAATCCCTTTTTCGGTATTTATTGACATTTGCTCTAACGGTTGATTCCATGAATATTGTGTTGAAATTTCCATGTTGCCGATAATTTTATTGTGTTTTGTATGTAAAAACAGAGAATTAGCCGATTCCGAAGATCTTGTTTCGACAACGGATATTAATTTTGCTTCGCCAAACAGGAAAGAGATAAGATCAACAGGATGAATATATAGATCCTGCAATGCATTTCCGTCGGGATAAGCGCCAAGCAAAAAACGATAGTTATAGGAAATTATAGAATCGATTTTCAATTGTTTTTTTAAAATATTTACACTGGGAGAATATCTTTTTTGAAAACCGGCAAGACATATTTTTCCTGACTCTTGTTCCGTCTTAATCAAGTCTTTCAGTTCATCAACTGTCTTGCACGGCGGTTTTTCCACAAAAACATTTTTTTTATGCAATAAGCATTTTTTCACTAAATTATAGTGAGAATCAGGGTGGGCGCTAATAAAAAATCCATTTATTTCTTTATCGTTTAAGACGGATTCTATATCGGTTGTAGCTTGTACGCTCAATTGGCTTTTATTTATCAAATTAGCCGTTTCCTGACTTTTAACAACAATGTATTTAAGCGGTATATGCAAATAATGAATTACAGGATACAGGTTGTTGATACTGTGATTGCCGATTCCGACAAAAGCATAATTTGAATCAAATCTGTTTTGAAGCGCCTGTCTTTTTCGTATTTTCTTTAAAAAGTCTATCAGATTTCCCATTTTTGTAATTTTTTCAACTGCAAAGTTAGCATGAAATTATCAGATTATACACAAACGCATAAAATTTCTTGCAAAATTTACAGGGGAAAATTGTAAATCAGTCTATATAAATTGACCTAAACTTGCTCATATATTGAAAATTTTTCACAAATTAGACAAAAATTGTTGAACATTGAACAGTTTACACTTAATCTATGGCTGAAATATATGTTGCATAAGTCTAAAATGTAATATTGCATAAATGCACAACAGGTTAATAATTTACTTTTGCAAGTTATTCAGTCGTTTTTTAGTAAATGTATATATCGTTTATAAACAATAAATTACAAACAAAAATTATCATATTGACAGTAAAAATTTTCTCTATATTAAAAAATTATTTATAATCGTTCTAAATAATTGTGGAATAAATATTACCTTTGTGCATAAATATTGGGCAAATAATGAGATTATCAGAATTACAAACAGGCGAAAAATGTATAATTGTGCGAGTTGTACGGCAGAGTTCAAAAATACGTCAGCACAAAAACGAAACAGGTTACAAATATAATTTGTTCGGACGGCGCAGTCGTAATGATGCTTTTTGTAATCGTATTGCCGAAATGGGCTTCGTTCGCGGACAGGAAGTTGCAGTAGTATTAAACGCTCCGTTCAAAGATCCTGTAAAATATAAAATCATGGGTTACGAAGTATCATTAAGGCGCAGCGAAGCCGCCATGATTGAAGTTGTACGCATACCAAGCGAAAGCGAAAAACCGAAACAGGACGATTTTCACGGAATAATTACCGAAAGCGAAAGTCAGGAAATTTTGATGAAAACGCCAAACACAATAACCGTTGCACTCGTAGGAAATCCTAACAGCGGAAAATCATCATTATTCAATCATGCAGCCAACGAACACGCACACGTAGGAAATTACAGCGGAGTTACGGTTGATGCAAAAGCAAGTTCATTCGA
>JAITLJ010000107.1 GCA_031277925.1 Prevotellaceae bacterium
CTTCAACAACGAATCGCACGACATAGAAGGCAACGTGCGCATACAGGAAGGCACAATAGAAATGGGCGCCTACGAAGCGAATTACAACGACTGCAGCAGCTGTATGTGATTGAAAAATCCGTGATTTAATGATTTAATAATGTGAAAAGATGTCTCTGTCAGGGGACATCTTTTTTTTGTTATTGCCTAAAATACACGGAGGCAAATTGCCTGCCGGTAGAAACGAAAAAGTCGCTACTTAATAAAAATACCAAAACCATTAATGAACCGTTTTTACCCTTTTTAAGGAGCGACTAAATCGTTTAATTGTCGGTTATGTTGCTGTATTCCCTGTATTCGTCATTTTCTTCGTAAATCAGATATGCCTGATATTCGGGATGCATGTCGAGAAAGTTTTTTGCTTTTTCAATTCCCATTACCATCAGCGATGTAGCAACGGCATCGGCGCTCATGCAGTCGGCGGCAATTACGGTTGCACTCAAAAGCGAATGTTGCACGGGATAACCTGTAATCGGGTCGATTGTGTGTGCATATTTTTTTCCGTTATCAGTATAAAACTGGCGGTAATTGCCCGAAGTAGCGATTGCTCTGTCTGTTAATTCTATTATTTTTATTAAAGTTTCACCTGCGTTGAAATTGCCATCACATGGTTTGTCAATTCCTATTTTCCATTTTTCGCTGTTCTGATTTTTTCCTTTTACAACAATTTCACCGCCTATTTCAATCAGAAAATTTTCTATTTTTTGAGATAATAAAAAATCGGCGACAACATCAACGGCATAACCTTTGGCAAGCGCATTGGCATTGATATTTACGCGCGGGTCCGATTTTATTATTTTTCCATCAAGCAAAGTTATTTTTTCCATTCCTGTAAACAGTTTCAAACTGTCGATAAGTTCGGATGTAATTTTTTCTTTATTTCCAAAACCAAAACCCCATGCCGAAAATAAAGGCGATGCCGAAATATCGAATGCACCATCTGTTATTTCATAAAAATATTTTGCTGCGTAAAAAACATTTTTGAAGTAATCGTCCATCTCCGTATCTATATTTTGATTTACTTTTGATATTATGGAATTTGGATTATATGCCGAAAGCGACATGTTGAATCTGTCTAAAACAGAATCGATTTTGGCTTGCAGTTTCCTGTTATTTTCGTCGAAACAGGTAATATTATAAAATGTTCCCAGCGCTTTGCCCGAAATCGAAGTATATTCTTTTTCCTTATTATTGTTGCAGGATGTGGATATAAAAATTAATAAAATAAATAAAAAAGATAATTTTTTCATGCTGAACACAGTTTAATTATGCAAAGATAATTAATTTTGCACAAAAAATCAGTAAATAAAAATATGGCAGACGAAAAAATAATATTTTCGATGGTTGGAGTAAACAAGATATATCCGCCACATAAACAGGTATTAAAAAACATTTACCTGTCGTTCTTTTACGGAGCAAAAATAGGTATTATCGGACTTAACGGCTCGGGGAAATCAAGTTTATTGAAGATAATAGCAGGCATTGATAAATCTATACAGGGCGAAGTAGTGTTTGCGCCCGGCTATTCTGTTGGATATTTGGAGCAGGAGCCGCAACTTGACGACACAAAAACAGTAAAAGAAACAGTGCAGGAAGGAGTGCAGGAAACTGTTGATTTACTTAAAGAATATGAAGACATCAACTCAGCCTTTGCCGACCCCGAAGTGTTTGAAAATGCCGATAAAATGAATGCTCTTATCGAAAGGCAGGGCGAACTTACAGAAAAGATAGACCAGATAAACGGCTGGGAACTCGACAGCAAACTTGAACGCGCCATGGACGCTTTGCGCTGTCCTGACGAACATCAAAAAATAGCCGTTCTTTCGGGCGGCGAGCGACGGCGGGTTGCTCTTTGCCGACTGCTGCTGAAAGAACCCGATGTGCTTTTACTCGACGAGCCGACAAACCATTTGGATGCCGAATCAATACAATGGCTCGAAATGCATTTGCAGCAATATAAAGGAACAGTTATTGCAGTAACTCACGATCGTTATTTTTTGGACAACGTTGCAGGCTGGATTCTCGAACTCGACAGAGGAGAAGGTATTCCATGGAAAGGCAATTACTCGTCGTGGCTCGAACAAAAAACAAGACGTCTGGCGCAGGAAGAAAAACAGGAAAGCAAACGCCGTAAAACGCTCGAACGCGAACTCGAATGGGTGCGCATGGCGCCAAAGGCGCGTCATGCAAAAGCAAAGGCTCGACTGTCGGCATACGATAAAATGCTGAACGAAGACACAAAACAAAAAGAAGAACGGCTTGAAATATTCATACCCAACGGACCGCGTTTAGGAACAAAAGTTATTGCAGCCGAGGCTGTGAAAAAATCTTATGAAAACAAAGTGCTTTTCGAAAATCTTAATTTTTCGTTGCCGCCTACAGGAATAGTAGGAGTTATAGGTCCAAACGGAGCAGGTAAAACCACAATAATGCGACTGATTATGGGATATGAAAAACCCGACGAAGGAAGTTTTACCATAGGCGAAACGGTAAAAATTTCGTATGTTGACCAGCAGCACAGGAAAATAGACCCGAACAAAACAGTATTTGAAACAATATCCGAAAACAGTGAAATCATTCGTCTTGGAAATCGAGAAATCAATGCACGCGCTTATGTTTCGAGGTTCAATTTCAGCGGCGCCGATCAGGAAAAACTTTGCGGAATATTGTCGGGAGGCGAACGCAACCGCCTGCATCTGGCGCTTACGCTTAAAGATGAAGGCAATGTACTGCTACTTGACGAACCTACAAATGACATAGATGTAAATACTCTTCGCGCACTTGAAGAAGGTTTGGAAAATTTTGCAGGTTGCGCCGTGATTATTTCTCACGATCGCTGGTTTTTGGACCGCATAGCAACTCACATACTTGCATTTGAAGGCGATTCGCAAGTTTATTTTTTTGAAGGCGGATATTCGGAATATGAAGAAAATAAAAAGAAACGGCTTGGCGATATTACTCCTCATAAAATCAAATACAAAAAACTTGTAGAATAAATCAATTGAATATTTCAAAAATACTGTATTAAGGCTGCATCGAGCGGCTGTTATTATTGATTATTGATCATTAATTTTTCCGCCCTTATCATGTGATGTTTTCCTGCCGCTCCATGCAAGCGTTTTACTGTGAAACCGGCGCTGCGCATATTACGTTTCACTTCGCCTTTCGACGAATATGTAACAAGTATTCCGCCAATATTCAACATCGCAAACATCTTTTCAAACACCGTATCAGTCCATAATTCACTTTGTTTATCGGGCGCAAACGCATCAAAATAAATAATATCAAAAAGGTTATCGGTGGCGTATTTATTCAGGTCTGTGTTTATTTTTTTGAAAGTAAAATTTTTGCTCAATTCAATATTTTTGTTCCACTCGCAAGCGTGTAAAGGCAAAAAATATTTATTTGAATCCACATTCAATATTTCGGCATAATTAAGTTTGCAAAATATTGCGTCAGCAACAGGATATAATTCTAAGGCTGTATATTCTGCAATTCTGTCAGATTTTTCGGCTTCTATAAAAGTAAGCATTGCGTTTAATCCCGTGCCAAAACCTGCTTCAAGTATATTCAATCTGTCTTTATTGATATAATAAAACCCGTTGATTATAAACACATGCAGCGACTCCTGCAATGCGCCGTTTACCGAATGATAATGTTCATCAATATCATCAATTTTTATTGTATGAGAGCCATCTGCCGTTTCTACGATATGAATGTTTTTGTATTTCATTTCAACAATCCTGAAATTTGACTTTTTACCAAATAAATTACGCAGGCAAAATTATTAAATTAATCCGATTACTCTTTTTTGCCGATGTTTTTCGTTAAATAAAATTTCGTTTTAATAACTTCGCCTCTTTTTGATATTAATCTCAATGCGTTTTATATCAATATAATATATTCCGCAAATATTTTACAGATAAATTTTGTTGAAAAAAAAAATCAGTATAATTATTTTTACGAATAAAAAAATATCTACATTTATCATCTCAAATTGATATAAAATATGAAAGCAGACGTAGTTTTAGGACTTCAATGGGGCGACGAAGGCAAAGGTAAGATAGTCGATTTTCTTACGCCCGATTATTATATGGTAGCCCGTTTTCAAGGAGGACCAAATGCCGGTCATTCACTTGAATTTAATGATAAAAAAATTGTATTACACAGCGTTCCTTCGGGAATATTTCGCGACAATACTTTAAATTTAATAGGCAATGGCGTTGTTATTGATCCTGTTATATTGCTTGACGAAATAGATGCAATTGAGGCTATGGGCATCGACATCAAATCGCAGTTGCTTATATCAAAGCGCGCTCATTTGATTTTGCCTGCACATAAAATTATAGATGCAGCATCCGAAGCCTCAAAAGGTAAAACCAAAATAGGCTCTACGCTTAAAGGCATAGGTCCAACTTATATGGACAAAACAGGACGCAACGGTTTGCGCGTAGGCGATTTGTTATCCGACAAATTCAACGAACGCTACGAAGCATTAAAAAAGAAACACATTAATATTTTAAAACAGTTCGATTTTGAATATAAAATAGATGAATCGGAATGGATGCAGGCAATCGAACGCCTTAAAACGCTTAAACTTGTTGACAGCGAATACGAAGTCAACAATATGTTAAATTCGTATAAAAGAATTTTGTGCGAAGGCGCTCAAGGTTCGTTGCTTGATATTGATTTCGGAACATATCCTTATGTTACTTCGTCCAGCACTGTTTGTGCAGGAGCATGTATCGGACTTGGAATTGCGCCAAGCAGAATAGGAGAGGTCTTTGGAATTTTCAAAGCCTACTGCACTCGTGTCGGAAGCGGAGCATTTCCAACCGAATTGAACGATGAAACAGGCGTAAAACTGCAACAGAAAGGACGCGAATTTGGCGCAACAACCGGACGACCGCGCCGTACAGGATGGCTCGACTTGCCTGCGCTTAAATATTCGATTATGATTAACGGCGTTACTCAATTGATAATGATGAAAGCAGATGTGCTTGATGATTTTGATAAAATCCGTATTGCCGTTGCATACAAAATAAACGGAAACATTTACAAAACCATTCCATACGATATGAACCATACCGATATTGAAGTTATTTACAAAGATTTTGAAGGATGGAAAACAAAAACATCAAACTGTAAATCATATAAAAAACTTCCGCAGGCATTCAAAAATTATGTTGATTTTATAGAACATGAAACAGGACTTTCATTGAAAGTTATTTCGGTAGGACCAAACAGAGATGAAACAATAATACGCTAAATTTAATTAATAATAAATCAAAAATAAGACAGTTATGGAAAAAATTATCAAACAAATGCGAGATGTACCGGCAATTCGCTGGACAGCATTGGTATTACTGGCTTTTGCCATGTTTTGTTCGTATATTTTTATGGACATACTTTCGCCCATCAAAGACTTGATGCAATCAACGCGCGGATGGGATTCTACTGCTTTTGGAACAATGCAAGGATCAGAAACATTTCTTAATGTTTTCATCTTTTTCCTGATTTTTGCAGGAATAATTCTCGACAAAATGGGTGTTCGGTTTACCGCACTGCTGTCGGGTCTTGTAATGTTAATCGGCGCCTTGATAAACTGGTATGCCGTAACAGACATGTTTGCCGGTTCAGGGCTGGAAACATGGTTTACCAACAATTTGAATTACATTCCGATATTTGATGAGTTAGGCGTTTCTCCGTTTTACGAGGGAATGCCTGCATCAGCCAAATTTGCTTCGTTAGGCTTTATGATTTTCGGTTGTGGCGTAGAAATGGCAGGTATTACCGTTTCGCGCGGTATTGTTAAATGGTTCAAAGGCAGAGAAATTGCTTTAGCAATGGGTTCTGAAATGGCATTGGCGCGCCTGGGTGTTGCTACATGTATGAT
>JAITLJ010000191.1 GCA_031277925.1 Prevotellaceae bacterium
TATGATTATTCGAATTCGAAAATCCGTTTCCTGTAGAATAATATATAACGATTTTTCCTGCGTCCGAACTTACTAAATCTGCTCTGCCGTCACCATTCATATCCTGCAAAAAGGCGCCTCCTTCAATATTTGCTCCTCTCATAGGATCGACGGTCATCAATTGAGTATCTGTTGTTTGTTCAAAACTCCCATTTCCAATAGAAATAAACTGTTTCCATTCGCATGAGGACATTACGAATGAATTACCCGATTTTCGACACAATGGCGTAACGAGCAAATCGGTTTTCCCGTCTCCATTGATATCTCCAACTAATAATGTCCTGTAATAATAATCATTCCCAACCTTTTGAGCGTCAAAAGTTGATTTATTGAAACTTGTAGTGGACGCTATTTTACTCAATGACGATGAAGTCCATGAATACACGTTAAGTCCTGATGCATTGATGTGTGCCACATCGGTTTTTCCATCACCGTCATAATCCATGGCAAAAATCATGTCTCCGGTATTATATGTAAAACCGCTGGAGCTTGACAGTATATACGTATTATCAATTGGTCGATGAATATCCGTGTACGAAGTACCCGGAGTAACGGACAGAATACACTGTTTGCCTTTCCCCTCAAAATCACCCACAAGATATTTGCTGTCTACGGATGAACCGTAAGCTGTATACGATTTCAAAAGTGCTATTCCTCCATATATTGATGGAGTATAAACGGTCATTGTGATATTGCTTACTTTTATGATTTCGTCTTCGGGCGTATTATCCAGATTTGCCGTCAGCAACTGCTTGAAATTTGCTCCGACTTCCATCTGATATGTATATGCAAATCCGTCAGCCTCGAGTTCATATAATAAAATCTTGTCTGTTGAGGCATAGGTTGTTTTTCTTGGTAATACAATCATCTGGTCGCCGGTTTGCCAGTAACAGAATTTTCCGGAATATATCAGGGCATTGCTGTGATTGGGACTGTTATAGTAATATACAGGAGTAGATTCATAGAAAGTCACAGCTCCTTTCGAGGTATTATAACCGTAAGAAATGGTTATCGGCGACCTGCTTTCACTGCCCGCTCTTGTTTCAATCCTGCACAGTTGTTTGTAGTATCCTCCGTTGTAGTACAGGTTATATGTACGGTAAACGGAACTGTTTACATAAGTTTCAATCTTTTTTATCCGTTGAGTATATCCGAGTTTTTGTCCTCCGAAATAATATGTGTTAATATCGGGATTGGGTTCGTAAGTGAACCGTACCGATATAAAATGCGAACTCCCGTTAACACTGTTCCCGCCATAATATATTCTGGAAATGAGATTCCCGCTGTAAGAATATGTCATATAATTACCTGTCAAGGTTTCAAATTTGCTGATGCGCCACATATATCCTGAAATATAAGAAGTATATGTTGCTTTACTGCCGTCAGGGTAATATACCACATAATCGGAACCACTCGTTTTTACGGTAACGGCACGGTTATTTTCAAGTACTTTATTACTGCCATCGGATATTATGCGCTGTCCGTCCAGCGACAAAGGATTGCCTGAGGCAGGGGGCGCTACCGTGTTATCATGATACATAGTTTTCCCTGTGAGTGTAATTGTGGATAAACCCGAAACCGTCCATCCATAGCCAGCTAATCCGAACCCGCTATAATTGTTATAAACCAAACTCAAACTGGGTTGCAAGTTATTTACGCCGGACGGAGCATCTATCGGCACAGAAGCGGTAGCAGTTCCATTGACAACGTTTATCTCCAATGGTATGGCAGAAGGATAAGTAAATTCGTTTATGAATCCGGTAATATTAGTCGTAATTGATCCGTTAGCGTCAAGGCCTTCGGATACCGCATAATAAGCGCCCGGTTCCAATTCTTTTTTTATAAATGAATGAAAAGAATTCGAACATCTTTCTTCTTTCGAGTAATCATCGTTTCCTTCAATATAGTTGCCTGATGCATCCAAAAGATACAAATATGAATCATCCAAACCCGACCCACAGTGTGTAATGGTTACTACCATCCTCTTTGATATGGTGAATTTGTAGAATACTTCATTTGAGTGCGATTTACTGCCATAGTGATAATAATCATGAAAATTCGCAGTATTTTGAGTATTCGAATACTGGAAATAATCGCTGTATGTACTGAGGTTTATTGGGTATTCCAAAGCGTCGCCATAAGAAATCGTAGCGCCGGTAATTTTTGTTGTAATACTCCCGCTAGAACTGTATCCTTCGGACACCACATAATAAACCCCGGCTGCAAGACGTTTTGCTAAATAAGAGTGAAGAGATGACGAACATTTTCCTGTACCGGAATAATCGTCATTATAATCAATACGATTGCCCGAATCATCCAACAGGTGCAGATATGTATCCGACAGTCCCGACCCGCAATGGCTTATTGTAACTGTCATTGGTGTAGACAGTTTGAACCTGTAAAAAACGTCATTTGTGGAACGTCCGGTATATGCATTGGTAAAACTGCCTGTATTCTGCGTATTTGTGTATGTAAAAGCAGAATAGAAAGATCCTGCGGATATCGGAACTGCAAAATTATCACCCGCAGTAACTGCTCCTCCTATGCTTGTTTTAATCTCCCCATTACTGCTGTATCCTTCAGAAACTACATAATATGTCCCGGCTGCCAGACTTATTGTTAAATACGCATGTAAATTGCTGGAACATCCGTCGGAAGAATCATCATTTTGATATTTCAGATTTCCCGACGCATCAAGGACAGACAAATATGTGTCTCCAAGTTGCGAGCCGCAGTGCTTTATATTCACTGTCATTGCCCGTGTCAGCGTGAATTTATAAAATACATCGTTTGAAGATTTACCGGTATAATCGTTTGTAAAATTACTGGTGTTTTGCACATTAGTATATTGGAAACTTGCGCTGAAAGACCCAACTACTATGGGATTCTGCAGCGTATTTCCCACTGTAGCTGTAACGGTGGCGGTAGCAGTGGTAGCAGTACTAGTAGCAGTTTTGATGGATTCGGTTTTTGGAACATATACTATGCCCGTATTCACTAAAACTTTTTCCTGTGCTGCAAGTTTTGCTTTCAATGCAAGTTGAACCTCTTCTTCTTTCGTAAGCGCAATTTTCGGTTCTACCGCTATCGTCCGTTTAACTTTGTAGGGAGATATTTCCAAATCTTTCGTACCCGTTTTTAACACCGTAACAGTACTTTTTAACCGATCTCTGGCAGACGGATTTTCTTTTTCAATTTTGGAAACAAAAGTCAGTGTATCAATGATTTTTATAGAATTATGCGACAAAGTATCCTGAGCATTGCTCATAAAAGATACACCTGCCGCCAATAATGAAATTAATATCTTTTTCATGGCTGTATAATTTATTTGAAATGGAGTAAGTACAAAGAATTTGGTTACTGTTTGATGATTTTTTTCATCACAGTCTTTTCGTCCACAGTTATGTACAATAAATATATTCCTGTAGACAAACCGGTCATATCGATAGATTGCCGTTTTTGAAGATTCCGAATCTGTTTAACAGATGAGCCGGTGATGGAATACATTTGCATCTGAGCTTTCTGGTTTGTTTTCAGTCCGGGAATTTCTACTTCTATCATTCCTTGCGTAGGGTTGGGATAAACTAAAACTTCGAATGCATCTGCCGTTTTCGCAAAAGGATCGTCGTTTGAAACATCCTGAATGCTATCGTTCGTAAGTTTGTCGTATGCCGCCGTATCTACTGACAGGCTCCTGGTAATTATTCGTTGTATCCTGTTGCCGGAAGCATCATAAACATAAACTATTTTTTGCGCTTCCAAAGTTACAAAAAACATCATGCATCCCAAGAAAATCACTCCTTTATGGATGCTTTTTTCTAAAACAGTAATTTTCTTTTTCATCTTCGTAGAATTTTAATATTAATAATTTCGAGGGCAAAGTTAATACAAAAACAAATTGGATATGCAAATTATTTTTACTTGTATATTTGATTTTATGTATCGCAGCCAAAACTTATTTATATATGGATAATGTTAAAATTTTGTTAAAAACACACACAATATGTTTATTATAAGTTAATTGCACTACACGTCGCGAAACAACAATTAGATGCTAATTTACAGTATTTTATGAAAATAAATCTATTTGTAATTTTTATCTCAAATTTTTATTACGACAGGGACGGACGTTGAAAGCCAGTATAAGTAATATTCTACAAGCGTTCTGTACCACTCTGCCAAAATTGTATTCTTCATGTTCTAAACTTTGTTGAGCTAATGTAGTTGCGCCTGATTACAGCAATAACAGACTTCCTCTTAGTCGCAATTTGAACTCCTTAGAGATTCTGGAAAATGGGAGAAATGTCAAATAATATCAGAATTAACCTTTTCACTTCTTTTACCGTTTTTTACGCCAAAGATACAAATCCGTCAAATATAATACTTCCACAATGACAATTATGAACAGAATGAGTCTCTGCCAGACCATAAGGTAAAAACGGCAAAACGAAACGTCGGAATAGGACGACAATAGGACGACAATAGGTAAGATG
>JAITLJ010000172.1 GCA_031277925.1 Prevotellaceae bacterium
GTTTAGCGGGTCGCCGAGAAGGCTAAGCCTTGATTTTTTGCTTCTTTTGTATCAAGACAAAAGAAGATAAAGAAACAATTTCATATTTTGCCGAATTTTTGCCTGTATCTGTATAAAACCCGGTATTTTTATTCGATAATTTACGCTGACAATTTATTAATAATGAATGATTTCGATATTTATTAAGGAGCGACTATATAAGACAAAAAATTAAAGAAACGGATTAAATTTTATTGAAGTTTTGAAATACACAGATTGCAAGCAACGCTGTGGTTGCCTCTCACACCGCGTTGAAAATCCTCGTGCAGCCTGCGGCAGCAAATCTCACAGCCATAGAAACCTTCCCGCAGCGTTACGACTGAAAAAACAAAAATGAAACCAAAACGGCATCAAAATACCCTGCACTGTAAAGATATTTTGCAGATATTCAATTTATATAAATTGTATTTTGATAGCGTTTTGGTATAAATATTTAAAGTGCTATTGCGAGAACGCAACGACGAGTTTGCCAAAATCTGTTCAATTTACGAGTGGTAAACAATAAAAAAGCGCTGTTTATTTTGCAGAATTTTATCAATATTGAGTTAAAACTCTGAAATTTTATACATTGTTTTTTATATCTAATTTGCAATTAACAAATATTTTACTGTTTTGAGGGGCAACTGTATAAACTTTCATTACACTGTATAATCAAAATTGAATATTGGCTTAAATCATAACTTCTTTGCAAGTAATTCTGCCATTTCACATTGCAGTGATTTTGCTGCTTTTGCTGCTGCGGTCGCAAAATTTTTGCCGGTGTCTGCATAAATAATTGTTCGCGACGAATTAACAATCAATCCGCAAATATCATTCATTCCGTATTTTGCAACATCCGAAAGATTTCCGCCCTGCGCTCCTGTTCCGGGAATCAAAAGAAAGTGTTGAGGAATTATTTTTCGTATCGAAGCAAGTTTTTCGGCTTGTGTTGCGCCGACAACATACATTGTATTATTTGCATTTCCCCAGTTTTTTGAGCGTTCAATCACTTCTTCGTAAATCATTTTGCCATTTTCGATTTTTATCATTTGAAAATCGCAGGCAGATGCATTGCTTGTAAGGGCAAGCAGAATTATCCATTTATCGGCAAACGCAAGAAATGGTTTTGCGCTGTCTTCGCCCATATAAGGAGACAAGGTTATCGCATCAAATTGCATTTTTTCAAAAAAAGCCTGCGCATACATTTGCGAAGTATTGCCAATATCGCCGCGTTTGGCATCGGCTATCAAAAATATTTCGGGATAATTGGATTTTAAATAATCAACAGTCATTGCAAGCTGGTTTAAGCCGACTTCGCCGCATGCTTCGTAAAAAGCCAAATTTGGCTTGTACGATATGCAGTATTTTGATGTTGCATCAATAATTTGTTTATTAAATTCAAATAAAGAATTTTTTTTTTTGCGTAAATGTTGCGGAATTTTATTAAAATCGCTGTCAAGTCCTGTACACAAAAAACTTTGTTTCCGTTTTATTTGCTCAAATATCTGCTGACTGTTCATATTTTTGATTTTTAACTGTAAATTATCTTGCTTCGTATTTTTGGTTTCGCAGCCATGGTATAAAACCTGCATCGCAAATGGCTTTCTGTATTCCGTTTGCATCAAAGGTATTTATTGTACCTGTTGACGAAACTACATTTTCTTCAATCATAATCGATCCCATGTCGTTTGCGCCCGAATGTAATGCAATTTGCGCCGTGTCTTTGCCTGCGGTAAGCCATGATGTTTGTATGTTTGTAATATTGTTCAAAGCAATGCGGCTTATTGCTACTGTTCGTATGTATTCATCAACAGTTGTGGTTTTATAACCTGTTTTGTTGCCGAGTTTTGTTCCGCCAAGTTGCATAGGCCAGCATATAAAAGCAAGGAATCCGTATGCGTTTTGCGGTTTTTTATCCTGCAAATTTCGTATTTTTATCAGATGTTCTATTCTTTCGTCCAAAGTTTCGATATGACCGAAAACCATTGTTGCCGAAGTTGGCAGATTGAGTTTATGGGCTTCGTTCATAACGTTGAGCCATGCTTGTGAATCGGGTTTTGCAGGCGATATTTGTTTGCGCACGCGGTCGCACAAAATTTCGGCTCCAGCTCCCGGAAGACTGTCTAAACCTGCTTCAACAAGTTTTTCAAGTATTTCGCGATATGATTTTTTTTCTTTTTGTGCAATATGAGCAATTTCGGGCGGACCAAGCGCATGTAGTTTTATATTTGGATAATATTTTTTTAGTTGTGAAAAAAGATTTATATAAAAATTCAAACCATAATTGGGATGCAGACCGCCCTGTAACAAAAGCTGGTCGCCGTTTAATGCGATTAATTCTTCTATTTTTTTGATATATTCATCTAAGGTTGTTGTATATGATTTTTCAGTTTCATGCGGTTTACAATGAAAATTACAGAATTTACAGCCTGATATGCAGACATTTGTAATATTTACATTACGGTCGATTTGCCAGCTTACGCTGTTTCCCTGCACATGAATTTGTCGTAACTGATTACCGACAAACATCAATTCGCCTGTGTCTGCAAATTTATATATCAGCATCAATTCTTTTGCCGACAAAGGCTCCAGATTCAGCGCTTTATGAAAAATATTATCGTAAATATTCATTAAATAGTAAATTATTTTTCGGCATAAAGTTTTATTATGTTCAAAATAACTTCTGTTGCTTTCTGCATGGATTCTGCCACAACAAATTCATATTTTCCGTGAAAATTGTGTCCGCCGGCAAAAATATTTGGACAGGGCAAACCCATAAACGAAAGTCGGGCGCCGTCGGTACCTCCGCGAATAGGACGTACAACAGGTTCTACTTCAGCTAATTTCATTGCTTTAAACGCTGTTTCTACAACATGATAATGAGGTTCTACCATTTCGCGCATATTGTAATACTGGTCTTTAAGTTCAAGAGTCAAAACATCTTTGCCGTAGCGCTTATTTAAAAAATCGACGCTGTTTTTGATTGTTTTTTTCTTTTGTTCAAATTTTTTGCGATTGTGGTCGCGAATGATATATTGCACAGATGCCTGTTCTACATTACCTTCAAAATGCGTGATGTGAAAAAATCCTTCGTAATCGCAAGTATATTCGGGACGTTCGTTTATTGGCAGCAATGCGTTAAGTTCCATTGCAACGAGAATAGAATTAATCATTTTCTCTTTTGCATATCCCGGATGAATATTGTTTCCTTGAATTTTTATTTTTGCCGAAGCGGCGTTAAAATTTTCATATTCCAATTCGCCGAGAGCGCCGCCATCTACGGTATAAGCATAATCAGCTCCGAATTTTTGCACATCAAATTTATCTACTCCGCGCCCTATCTCTTCGTCTGGAGTAAAAGCTATTTTTATTGTACCGTGTTTTATTTCAGGATGTTTCATAATAAATTCGACAGCTGTCATAATTTCGGCAATTCCTGCTTTATCATCGGCGCCAAGAAGCGTGGTTCCATCAGTTGTTATAAGGGTTTTTCCTTTGAAATCGGCTAATTCGGGAAAATCGACAAGCGAAAGGTTTATTTTCTTTTCTTTGTTAAGAACAATATCTTTTCCATTGTAATTTTCTATTATTTGCGGTTTTATATTTGCGCCGCTTAAATCGGGCGCTGTATCAACGTGAGCGATAAATCCGATTACGGACGTTTTTTTCTTCACATTTGAAGGAATTGTCGCCATTACATATCCATATTCATCGAGCAAGGCGTCTTTTATTCCCATTGCTTTTAATTCTTTTACAAGCAATTTCAACAGGTTCAATTGTTTCATCGTGCTTGGTTGAGTATTGCTGTTTTCGTCCGATTGCGTATCAATTGCAATGTAACGTAAAAATTTGTTTAATACGGTTTCTTTCATCGTTTTGTTTTTTTTAAGATTTATAATGTGCAAATGTACATAAAAGTCTTCACATATACGCAGGCACATTAAAAATGTACGGCGAAATTTACATAATAACTGTATATAAAAGTTTAGACGAACAAAAGTAAAATTATTTTTGTTATCCTCCTTGCAATGAGCGAAATAATTTTTTAAATTTATAATATTAAAATTTTTTAAAAATAAGTATTTAAATAAAAATTCACAGTTGCCGAATAATACCAAAACGGTATCAAAATAGACTAAAAAAATAATGATATTTTGCTGATATTCAATTTATGTAAATTACAGTTTGATGGCGTTTTGGTATAAGTCGCAATTCTGACAGCGTATTATTACAGTGAAGCGCACAGGGAAAAGCAACAATGAAATTAAAACAGTAAACAAAACAACAGTCAATTTTTGTTTGTCCGTGCGTGATTGAAAAATTTCATGTACCTTTGCAGTAAATAAATTTAAGATGAGTTTAATTATTAAATGTTTTTTGCCTTTGATTGCGTATTTAACAGGTTCAGTTTCAACGGCAATTTTTGTCGGTAAACGATTTTTTAATATTGATATCAGAAATTATGGCAGTAAGAATGCAGGAACAACAAATATGTTACGCGTACTTGGGGTTAAGGCGGCAATTCCTGTTTTTATCTTTGATTTGCTAAAAGGCGTAATTGCGGTTTTGCTTGTTCGTCTTACCGATTTGGAACACGAAACAAATTCTTATGTAAGCTATCAGATTTTACTTGGCATTTGTGTTGTTATGGGTCATATATTTCCGATATTTGCAGGATTTAAAGGCGGAAAAGGCGTTGCAACAACAGCAGGAGTAGTTTTGGCGATGCATCCTTACGCAATGTTGATGGTTTTCGGAATTTTTAAACTTTGTTTGCTTACAAGCCGCTATGTTTCGTTAAGTTCGATAATTGCCTCTGTTTGTTTTCCTTTAATCGTGATTATTATTTTCGGTGAAATTTTCAACGAATATGAAACTTTAACTATGAAAATATTCAGCCTTGTTGTCGCATGTATGATTATCATTACACATCGAAATAATATCAAACGTTTGCTGAATGGTACGGAAAGCAAAATCAGTTTCAAAAAGAAACAGCCTCCCGTTTCAGACTCATCAAGCGATATGCCGAACATGGAAAAAATTACAGAATAAAATTATTACAGATTGAAACGGCAAATAATCACATTTCACAACTAACTTTAATTTTAATGTTTTTTTACAAATTGATTAATATTTATACCTTTGCACTAACTATTATAATTAAATTAATTTCAAAGATGAAAAGAACAATATCAATAATTTTACTGTTTGCGGCTATTTGTTTGGCATCGTGTACAAAAAAACATTCTGTTTTTATCAGCGGAACGTTCGACAACATATCGGATGAAAAAATAATAATTGAACAGAAAACAGCATCGTTAATGTTCTTTTTGGATTCTGTACAAATCAATACCCAAGGTGAATTTTCGACTAAGGTAAAAACGCTTACCGACGAGCCTGCTTTTATCAGTATAAAAAACAAAAACGGAAAACAGTTATTGATGCTTCTTGCCGAAGATGGCGAAAAAATTAATATTAAATACAAAAAAGGAAATTATACTGTCGAAGGTTCGCAAGGTTCGACATACGTCAAAGAACTTTCCGAAATGATGAGCAAAACGGCTCGTACAGTAGATTCGTTAAGCAAAATCATGAACAGTGAAAAAGCATCTGCCGCTGATTTGCAATCGGCAAAAACCGCACTTGCAAAAAAAATTATTGAACAAAAACGCAATAATATAAGATTTGTAGTAAGCCATCC
>JAITLJ010000039.1 GCA_031277925.1 Prevotellaceae bacterium
TTTTTAACATTAAATCGTAAAAAAAAACAGTAAACAGTCAAATTATCAAACCGCCAATAGCCATTTATTATCCTTTTTAACATTAAATCATAATCAAAAAAACTGTGCAAAAAATAATCGTCTGAATTGTGATTTATTTGATTTTTTTTACCGTAAAATTATTAAATTTTAATTTTTAAAAATCTCGTTGCAGAATTTGCAAAGTGCAGAGCTGTATTCATATGTTGAAGATACCATAAATATTTATGAAGTTCAGGCTTATAAATTATTACATTTTTTATTACCTTTGCGCGTTAAAATTGAAGAATATGGAAAAAATAAAACGTACAGCGATTGTTGATTTGCTGAAATCCAGCGATTATGGGAAAAATGTTTGCGTAAAAGGCTGGGTGCGCACAAAACGGGGAAATAAAAACGTTATATTCATTGCGGTAAACGATGGTTCGACAATCAAAAATATACAGATTGTTGCCGATGCTACTAAATTTGACGAAAATTTGTTGAAGCAAATAACTACCGGATCAAGTGTTTGCATTTTCGGAGTTTTGGTTGAATCGCAGGGCAGCGGACAAACAGTAGAGATTCATGCCTCAACAATAGAAATTTATGGCACAGCCGACGAAACATATCCTTTGCAAAAAAAAGGACATTCAATGGAATTTTTGCGCGAAATAGCGCATCTTCGTCCACGAACCAATACCTTTGGCGCTGTTTTTCGTATTCGGCACAATATGGCTTTTGCTATTCACAAATTTTTTCACGAACGTGGATTTTTTTATTTTCATACGCCAATAATCACAGCATCCGACTGTGAAGGCGCAGGACAAATGTTTCAGGTTACAACGCTTGATTTGAAAAACATAAAAAAATCTGCAAACGGCGAAGTTGATTTTTCAGAAGATTTTTATGGAAAACCTGCAAATCTTACTGTTTCAGGACAGCTTGAAGGCGAATTGGCGGCAACGGCTCTTGGATTGATTTATACTTTCGGACCAATATTCCGCGCCGAAAATTCAAATACTCTGCGACACCTTTCAGAATTATGGATGATTGAACCTGAAATGGCTTTTTATGAAATCGACGACAATATGCAGCTTGCCGAAGATTTTATAAAATACTGTATCAGATGGGCTTTGGATAATTGCAGCGACGATATTAAGTTTCTTTGCGACATGTTTGACAAAGAACTTATTGACAGATTGAATTTTGTTATTGCAAACGACTTTGTGCGGCTAAAATATTCAGAAGGAATAAAAATACTGGAAGATGCCGTTGCTAATGGACACAAGTTTGAATTTCCTGTTTATTGGGGAACAGATTTGGCTGCCGAACATGAACGCTTTCTTGTAGAACAGTATTTTAAAAATCCCGTGATATTGACCGATTATCCGAAAGAAATAAAATCGTTTTACATGAAACAGAACGATGATGGGAAAACTGTTCGCGCTATGGATGTACTGTTTCCTAAAATAGGCGAAATAATTGGCGGCTCGCAACGCGAAGAAAATTTGGAAAAGTTGAAAAAACGCGCAGCCGAAATGAATGTTCCCGATAAAGATATCTGGTGGTATATGGATACACGCCGCTACGGAACCGTGCCGCACAGCGGATTTGGACTTGGTTTTGACCGATTGATTCTTTTTGTTACAGGAATGGCAAATATACGAGACGTGATTCCATTTCCGCGTACGCCAAAAAATGCAGAATTTTAATTTACAGCAAATAAACATATATGCTCAAACAATCTCAAAATCTGAAACAGCAACAAAAACTAACGCCTCTGCAATTGCAGACAATAAAACTTTTGGAGTTGACTACAATTGAATTGGAGGAACGTATAAAATCGGAAATGGAAGAAAATCCCGCTCTCGATGAAAGCGACGAACAAAAAGAAATTGATGCCGAAATTGACAGAAACGAAGATGATTTTTCAATAAAAGATTATTTGGACGACGAAGACGACAGTATTCCTGCATACAAATCGCAAACGCATAATTATTCAAGCGAGAACCGAAAATTTGATTACGCATTGTCGTCAGGCGAAAGTTTTCAACAATATCTGATTGATCAGCTTGGATTTCACTCGTTGAGCGAACATCAACGCAATATTGCAATTTTTTTGATAGGAAGTATTGACGATGATGGTTATTTGCGCCGTGATTTGAATTTTATCTGCGACGATATTGCATTCAAACAAAACATTAATACAAATGCAGATGAACTTGAACATATACTTAAAATTATTCAAACATTTGAACCTGCCGGCGTAGGATGTCGAAATTTGCAGGAATGTCTTTTATTGCAACTGGATACAAAACATCAAACACAACCGGTAATAAATGCACAAAAAATAATCGCCGAATATTTTGACGAATTTACAAAGAAACATTACGATAAAATTTCAAAAAAAACTGACATTAACGAAGATGATTTACGAAAAGCCATTGCCGAAATAGTGAAACTTAATCCAAAGCCCGGAAATCTTTTTTCTGATGATTACAGCGAACAGGGCAAAACTATTATTCCTGATTTTGTTTTAGATATTAAAGATGGAGAACTTGTGATAGAATTAAATTCATATAATGTTCCCGATTTGCGTATAAATGCAAATTACATGCAAATGATGCGACAATATGCATCAAAAAAAGGCAAAATATCTGTTCACGACAAAGAAACGGCACAATTTATCGGACAAAAAATAACTGCGGCAAAATATTTCATCGATGCAATACGACAACGCCAAAAAACATTAATCAGCGTAATGAATATAATTGTCGAATTGCAACGCAGTTATTTTCTTTCGGGCGATGAAAACCAGTTGAAACCAATGAAACTGAAAGATATTGCCGCACATACAAATCTTGATATATCTACAATCTCGCGCGTTTTGAACGGAAAATATATTCAAACATATTTTGGAATATTTCCTTTACGTTATTTTTTTTCAGAGTCGGTACATACAAAAGACGGCGAAGATGTGTCGAGTCGTGAAATAAAGTCCATTTTGCAAAAATGCATAAACGAAGAAGATAAATCAAATCCTCTGGTTGACGCAGATCTGGTTAAAACGCTGAAAGAACAAGGATACAATATTGCACGGCGCACAGTTGCAAAATATCGCGAACAGTTGAATATTCCTGTTGCGCGCCTCAGAAAGGAAATATAAAAAACCGTCTTACAATTTCAACTGTCAATAGCAGCAGCCTTTGGCAAGCAATAATTTTTTTATCCGCATTTTGAATCTGCGCAGGCTTTGCACATCAGGCAACCATCATAATAGACAAGCGAGTCGGAGCCGCATTTTGGACATACTAATCCGGATTTGGCTTTTGTTCCATCGGGAATATATCGTTTGAGCGCCCGTTCAACTCCGTTTTTCCACGTATTTATGGTTTCGCTGTCGAGTTCCAGCCCTGCAACAAGGTTTACAACATCTACTATCGGCATGCCGTTGCGTAAAACGCCTGAAATTAGTTTTGCATAATTCCAAAATTCTGTGTTAAACATGTGCGAAATTCCGCCTATTGTATTTGTATATCCAAATTTATCAACATATTGAAAATCATAACGCGAACCTTTGTCGGTTTTTACTTTTAATATTTTTCCCAAAATTATGGTTCGAGGAATAGGCCGGACGTCGTCATCTACGATACCGGTAAAAATTTCGTATGGTTTGCCTTCGTACAGTCCAACAAAGGCTATCCACTGTTCGTTTCCGTTTTGGAATCGAATCACATCGGCATCAAGCGAAGCTGGACGTTTTGCCGGCATTTGGTTCATTTGCGTTTTACCATCATTTGCCGATACAAGCACTCCGGAGCGAGAACCATCGCGATAAACGGTAATTCCCTTGCAGCCGCATTCCCATGCGGTTTTATAAACTTCGGCAACTTTTGCTTCGGTAATATCGGCAGGCAAATTAACGGTAACGCTTATCGAATGGTCAACCCATTTTTGCATTTCGCCTTGCATTTTTACCTTTTTCACCCAATCTATATCTTGTGCCGTGGCTTTATGGTATGGTGATTTTTTTACCAAATCATCTATTTTTTCTTTTGGAAGGTTTTTTATTTCTTCAATGTTATAGCCGTTAACTTCGCACCATGTAAGGAATTTATGATGAAATACATAAAATTCGGTAAATGCATCTCCTGTTTTATCAATATAATCTATCGTAACATTTTTGTCGTTAGGATTTACTTTGCGGCGGCGTTTGTAAACAGTCATAAATACAGGTTCTATTCCCGATGTTGTTTGCGCCATTAAACTCACTGTTCCTGTGGGGGCAATTGTAAGCATCGAAATATTTCGCCGTCCTGTTTTTATCATTTCGTTATATAATTCTTCGTCCTGTTGGCGAATACGATTTATCATGGGATTATTTTCTTCGCGTTTTGCATCGTAAATTGGAAACGCTCCGCGTTCTTTTGCCATTTTTACGGATGTTCTGTAAGTTTCCATCGCCAGTATTTTTTGTATTTCGGAAGCAAATTCTATTGCTTCATCTGTTCCATACTGAATACCGAGAGCGGCAAGCATATCGCCTTCGGCTGTTATTCCCAAACCTGTCCGGCGACCGCGAATACATTTATCTTTTATTTTTTCCCACAATTCAATTTCTACTCTTTTTACATCGTATTCTTCGGGGTCTTTATTAATTTTTGCTATAATGGCATCTATTTTTTCAAGTTCCAAATCAATCAAATCGTCCATCATTTTCATTGCAATTGCAACGTGTTTTTTGAACAGCGCTTTATTGAATTTTGCTTTATCGGTAAATGGATTTTCAACGTAACCGTACAGATTTATTGCAAGCAAACGGCAACTGTCGTAAGCGCACAATGGTATTTCGCCGCAGGGATTTGTTGATATTGTTTTATATCCGAGGTCGGAATAACAATCGGCTACCGATTCGCGAATTATCGTATCCCAGAACAAAATGCCGGGTTCGGCGCTTTGCCATGCATTGTGAATTATTTTATTCCAAAGTTTTTTTGCATCTATTTCGACTTTGAGTTTCGGTTCTTTTGCATCTGTGGGATACTGCTGAGTATATGTTGTTCCGTTTATTACGCAGCGCATAAATTCATCGTCGATTCTGACTGAAACGTTTGCTCCGGTAACTTTTAATCCGTCAACTTTTGCATCTATAAATTGTTCTACGTCAGGATGTTTTATGGAAAGGCTCAGCATCAAGGCTCCGCGCCGTCCGTCCATGGCAACTTCGCGAGTCGAGTTTGAATAGCGTTCCATAAAAGGTACTATTCCGGTAGAATTTAAGGCGCTGTTCATTACCGGGCTTCCTTTGGGACGAATATCCGACATGTCGTGTCCAACTCCGCCGCGGCGTTTCATAAGTTGAACCTGTTCTTCGTCAAGCCGTAAAATTCCGCCGTACGAATCTGCCTGCTTATTATGTCCTATAACAAAACAATTTGACAGTGAAGATATTTGATAATGATTTCCAATGCCCGTCATTGGTCCTCCCTGAGGAATAATATATTTAAAATTTTTGAGAACGGCAAACAGTTCATCAAAGGTCAAAGGGTTGTTGTATTTTTTTTCGATACGTTCAAATTCCGCAGCCAGCCTTCGATGCATGTCTTCGGGCGATTTTTCGTAGATATTACCAAACGAATCTTTCATCGCATATTTGTTAATCCATACCGAAGCGGCAAGTTCATCGCCTTTAAAGTATTTGATACAAGCATCCAATGCTTCGTCAAAAGTATAAGTTTGCCTGCTTTCTTCTTTAATCTGCTGTGTGTCCTGTTCGACTAAATCCAAAAAAGATGTTTGTTCTGTTGACATGATTTTCGTATGTTTTATGTATTTTTATTATATATTTCCTGTGTATTTTAATCTGAATTAATAACAAATCGGTTACGAAGTTACTACGATAAGATGTAATAACTCTGATTTTAGTATTTTGTTTACGAACAATTTTTTAACAAAATCACGTTATCGATTAAAAGACAGATTAAAAGATATGTTTTTTTATGGCGGTTGTGATAAAAATAAAAAACTGCCTTTTTCAAAGGCAGTTTTTTTATTGAAGTTGCAGTTTTATTGTTTAATACAACTTTCTTGCAATACTTTTACTCCTGTGTTGCAACTTTGAGATTCCGATATAAAAATTATTTGACGTGGATTATTTACATCGGGATTATCAGCATAATTTTCGTTGAAAGTAAGCGTGATATTCGAAAATGGCGCTGTGCCGGATGCATTGATATAGTTAATGCCTGCATCTTTCAATACTCTATTAACTTCGTCCATAAAATTGTCGGAAATAACATCTTCTGCAACCGACATATTCAGAGTAACTTCACCGCCATCGCAATTAATATCAACGGCTGAAACGCTTTCAACATTTTGAATTTGTGGAATTGTAACACAAATTTCCTGCTGTCCTGATAAATTATTGGCTACAACAAAACATGCCAATAACAGTAATGATTTTTTAATAATTTCTAGCATAAAAAATTTTTTTAATGGTTTCTAAATAAAAAAAACATATTTAAAATATGTTTATGCAAAAGTAATGGTTTTGTATGGATTATCAAAATTTTTATTAATAATCAATACAAAATATTGTTAATATATTTTAATCTGTTGACAAATATGATATAATACTGCAAACAGTAAACAAATAAATTTGCTTTGCTCATTGAATATATATTTTTTATTTATCTCAAAACCTGCGTTTTTTATTGGGGTTTATTCATTCAGCATTAAACTCATATACAGCGGTTGTCTGTCAAAAATAAATTGAGTAAGTTGAGCAATGTTCCATGCATCAGGCGAATTTTCAGACGGCAATTTTATACATTCGCCGTTCGATATTTTGTAACATCCATTGTTTTCGGCAATTACACTGTCTTTTACAACAATGGTCTTGCGGCGCTTATGATACGTTTTTGCATAAAGCCCTAACATTTTTTCTACGCATATTATTCTCATCATGCCAATGGCTTCGCAATGTTTTTTGTGTGGAATACTGATGCAAATCAAATTATCTGTATTTTTTGATATTGTTTTCAGCAAACTTGCAGATATTTCGTTAGTATCGGCAAAATGTTCGATAACAGTAATTGCATTGTTTATCGGCGATGCAAATGATATTCCTGCAATTTTGTTTTTGTATTCGGCAATCAATATTAAACCGTTGCTGTTGTAAATATCTTCGCATACAATTTCAAAATCGCTGAAAGAGTGCTGTATGCAGAAATTGCGTTCGCTCATTTTGCGGTCAAAATATTTGAATGTTTCCTGTTTGTTTGCTTCCGAATATTCGTGTATTTTACAATCGTTTTTTATTTTAAAATTGCAAGTGTTTATTTGTGTTTTTGTACGATAAAATACCGTTTCGTAATCATTTTTTCTATAAATATCAAAAAGATACGAGCCGGCAGGAATAAGAAACGTTGCATAAACGCCATCGGCAAACAGTTGTTTGCAAGTATTTTCCAAAAGTTTTGTCATTAAGCCCTGTTTGCGAAAATTTGGATGCGTGCATATTGCCGATAAATATGCCAAATCTATTTTTTCGTTAAAACAAGTCATCGTATATTGAATTGTTTGCAAAGCCGCAACGGGACTGTTGTTTTCCAATATTGCAAAATGATTTTTTTCTGTATATCTTTTGTCAAAATAAAAGTCTGCAAATTTGTTGTCATCGTCAAAACAAAGTTTATACAGCGCTTTTGACAATTCTTTTAATTTCAGTTGTTTTGCCAAGTTGGCATTTGAATCGACATCGTTCATTTTTGCAATTAATGGTTATAAATATTCGGATTTTCACCGTTTCAAACGTTATCGGCAAGTTGCACTCTGTGTTTTTCCAAAATCATTTCGGGCTGATACGACAGTTTTGCTTTTCGCAAGCCGGAAATATCAAGGTCTTCTTCGCGATTTATAAAGGTATATTGTTCGGGGATGTGTTTTGCAAACGTGTTGTTTATCATGGCATAAGCGCCTTCGATATTTTTGTCGGCTTTTTCGATGCAAACATCAAATGTTTCGTAATTTATTGGATTTCCGTAAGTGAACGCCGTTATTTTTCCGTTTACAAACAATACGCCGCCAAGCAAATCCAGCGCTTCCATGTTGTTTATTGCCAAAGTGAGCGCCGTGCGTTCAGCCAGCAAGGCATTCTGTTCTTCTGCGGTTACATTGGTGTTGTACCACGATTTTTCAAGTTCGATACATTCGCCAACCAAATCGGGCGTAAGGGTTTTGTATTCGTAATCTGCATTGTTTTTTATAAATCTGTTGATAAAATTTCGTTTCGGCTGCAGTTTTTTTCCTTTTAATGTTACAAGATTTTCGCGCAGATAAATATAATCCGAATATTTTCGATTTACTGAGTATTTGAATGTTTTTGGCATGGCTTCTTCAAGTTCGGCACACATGTTTTTACATGCGCCTTCTATTCTGAATGGCTTTTGCATCGATTTTGCATCATCAATTATTGCATTCAGCGCCTGCCGTAAATTGCCTTCGCCAACAGGCATCATGTAAACAAGTTCATTGTTGTAAAAAAAACGTATCAGTAAAAATTCGTCAACGACAGCATATTGAGTGCCATACATAAACGACCAGCTGAATAAATTTACAAACGACAATTCGCAATTTCGTCTCCATTGTTTAAGTGTAAACGACTGTATGATTTTTTTATCGTCTAATGTTATATTTTTAAATAATATCATTATTTTTCTTTATGTATTATACTCAGTCTTTCAAATCCCAATTTATTGGCTCTAGACCTTGTTCTGCCAATAATTCGTTAGTTTTTGAAAAATGTTTGCAGCCCGAAAAGGCATTGCCTGCAAGCGGAGATGGATGAGCAGCTTCGAGTACAAAATGTTTTTGCGTATCGATCAAAACTTTTTTTGAACGGGCAAAATTTCCCCAAAGCAAAAATACAACGCCTTTTTTATTTTCCGAAATTTTACGAATCACGGCATCTGTGAATGTTTCCCATCCTATGTTGCTGTGCGATGCTGCTTCGTTTGCGCGTACGGTAAGTATGGAATTTAACATAAAAACGCCCTGTTCCGCCCATTTTTCGAGGCAGCCGTGATTTGGCGGAGTAATTCCCAAGTCGCTTTGAATTTCTTTGTAAATATTCATTAGCGATGGCGGCGGTTTTACTCCGTACTGTACCGAAAAACAAAGTCCGTGAGCCTGTCGGCGTCCGTGATATGGGTCCTGTCCAAGTATTACGGCTTTCAATTTGTCGAAAGGCGTTTTTTCAAATGCACTGAACATTAGCTTCCCAGGCGGATAGACGGTGATTCCCTCGCTGATTTCTGATTTTATAAAGTCGGTAATTTTTTCAAAATAAGGGGCGTCAAATTCGCTTTGTAAAATGTGTTTCCACGATTCTTCTATCTTTACTTTCATATATCGTTTTTTTATTATCTGCAAAAATAAGAAAATTAATTGGTATTGCAATTTTTTTATAAAATTGTTTTTAAATGTTATAAGGTAATTTTACAAATATAAAATTCGTGGCAATATTTAATCACTGTCATATTTTCGTTGTGCGCCAAAATATTTCAGTTCTTCCGTCAAATCCAAAAACGGATATTTTGCCTGCAACTGTTTGGTTTTTTCAAAATAAATTTTTATAAATTTTATATGTTCATCGCTGTCTGGATTGAATGTTCTGTGCATTTTTGCCGCCGATATTTTTTTAATTTCTTCGATTAATTTCAGCGATTCGCTGCATATTGCCGCAGTTGAAAACTTTTGCCAGATACAATCAACGGCAAGACTTGAAGGATGCAACATGTCGTCGGCATAAAAACGATAGTCGCGCAATTCGTCCATCATAATTTCGTAAGCAGGAAAATATTGACAATGTCTGTTGTTTTTGCAAATTTCGTCGACGGCTACAAGCAAACGCGACTTGCTTAACTGATTTGCGTGCGCTCCATCGCTCAAATGCCTTACAGGGCTTACGGTAAAAATAAAATTTGCTTCAGTGTTGATTGCCCTGATTTTTTGTATCGACAGATTAATGATTTTCGCAATATCGGCGATGGTCAAAACTGTTTTTTCAAATTCGCAGGCGGGAATTTTATGACAGTTTGCAACAATCGTATCGGTTTTTTTGTATTTGTAGGCAATTGCCGAACCGAAGGTGATGATTATGGTTTTCGTTTTTTTCAAAAATTCCGAACCTTGCCTGTTTGCATTATTCATTTTGGCTAATGCCGATTGTTTTTCGACTGACGAAAACGAAGTATGATAACAAAAATTATAATACAAACCATTGTGCTGCAACAGATCGTTTTCGGTAATTTCTTTATTTGCAATCAATAATTCGATGCAGCTTGCAATTGAAAAAGGATTATAAATAACGCCAGAGGGATTGATGCAAACATCAAATTTTGCATCATGTAAACGTTCGCCCATACTGTTTGCAAAACAGGAGCCAAGCAGCAGAATTTTGCCTGTGTGGCTTAATTTTTCGCCGAAAGGTTTGATGTCGATTTCTGTTTGTAACTGCATTGTTTTTGTTTTTTTCGTAACGCTAATATACTGCTTTTTTTTTAACATAACTGATTATTACATTAAAACTGTTTTTTAAAACAAAACGCACAGTGTTTCCTGTGCGTCTTCGTGTTGAGCTACCTGGATTCGAACCAAGACAAACAGAACCAAAATCTGTTGTGCTTCCATTACACCATAGCTCAATTGCCTAAACATAGCGTTTGGGGCTGCAAAGGTATAAAAAAAAATAAAAATAAAAATTTTTCCACAAAATATAAATTATAAGCTCAATCGATAAACGCAGTGCAGGGCGAAAAAAAATATTGACTTCAATCTATTGTAAGGGAAAAAAAGGCTAAATTTTGAATCTGATTTTTTAAAAGCAAAATTTATTTTACGCTAGTAAAACATGACTTGAAAAATTTCAAACGCTCAGACATTATGAATCGGCGCTGCGCCGAATATTAATAACACAAAATGTTTGCGGTGCAGATCTCCGAGCATTTTGTGGCTGTTGACAGAGGCTTTGTGGCTATTGACAGAGACTTTGTGGCTGCTGACGAAGACTTTGTGGCTGCTGACGAAGACTTTGTGGCTGTTGACGAAGACTTTGTGGCTGCTGACGAAGACTTTGTGGCTGTTGACGAAGATTTTGTGGCTGTTGACGAAGATTTTGTGGCTGTTGACGAAGATTTTGTGGCTGCTGACGAAGATTTTGTGGCTGTTGACGAAGATTTTGTGGCTGCTGACGAAGATTTTGTGGCTGCTGACGAAGACTTTGTGGCTGTTGACGAAGACTTTGTGGCTGCTGACGAAGATTTTGTGGCTGCTGACGAAGACTTTGTGGCCGTTGACAGAGGCTTTGTGGCTGTTGACAGAGGCTTTGTGGCTGTTGACGAAATCTTCGGCGTCGCGCAGGGTTTAATTTTGTACTTTCATGTATATTTTATAAAAATAAAACAGAAGAAATGAATTATGTATGTTTCTTCTGTTCTCTGTCATTATCTTGACAGAACATATCAATTATTATTGCATGCTGTTTGCTTAATAGGCGGTATTCTGGGGGTCGAAATTGCACCAGCCGACAGTCCAGTTGTTTGTTGCAGTTTCGGAAGCGCCGAAAGCGCCGATATAATTTACTTTATCAAATCCTGATTCCAGTTTCGCATTTGTCCAGTCGTATCCCGAAGTTAAGGGGCTGCCTGAGGCGGGAAAAACCACAGGATTTGTGAGGGATAGGGGATTTCCTGATAGTTGGAGTTCGGCGATTGTCGACAGTGTACGGTTTCCGCCGTTGGTGCGGTTGAAATAGGTTTCGGCAAATGTTCCTGCTGTTGCAGTCGGGTCGAATTGAGTGCCGCCTGTCCAGTACTGTCTGTCTTGAAAGTTTTGAACAGCGCCGGCAATTATACAGTTGGCAACGTTTAGTTTGCCTTCGGTTGCCCATGTTTGCGTGGTCGAGCCTTTATCGTTTTCAATAATCAAGCCGAGAGGAAATGCTGCAATCAGCGAATTGAAGATGCTTATCTGCGTGTTGCGGCGCAAATGAAGCCCTGCCTGAAAACGCGCATCAATGTCGCTGCCTGCGGTAACCGAACTGTTGTTGTAGCTGGCTGGATTTGAGACTGGTCCAAAAACACTTACATTTGCAAAAACGGCGCTTGTATAAGGTTCGGATTCAGATGCGGTAGCATTATTGTCGGATTCAAAGGAGTTGGATGCCGATTTGTCGGCAACCTGCGGGTCGCGCAAAGCGAGGGCAAACTGTATTTTTCCGCTAAATCCGTTATCGGAATCAAAATCGTCGTCCCAACCGCAAAATGACACTAGATATTTTGCATTTACCGTTCCGCCGAACCATTCAAAAGAGTCGTCGCCCGAATGCGAAACCTGAATGTGGTCGATAGTCGTACCTGCACCAACGGAGCCTAAGGTTAAGCCGTTAATTTCGTTGTCGGGCGAATATTCTATACCTGCAAATTCAATTCTCACATAGCTGAGTATGCCCGAATTGTCGTTTGGCGCAGCGCCGCCGTGTTTGGATCTTACTCCGCCTTCGATAGTCTGTTCGCTCATATTGTTGGGGGCTTTTCCCAGTATAATAATTCCGCCCCAGTCGCCCGGTTTGCGCGTTCCGGGCGTTTGCGCCGATGTAAAAACAACAGGGCGTTCCTTAGTTCCCTGCGCCACAATTTTTCCGCCGCGTTCTACAATTAAAGTTCCTTTTGTTGATTTGTCGCCTTTGATAATCACGCCGGGTTCAACAGTCAGAGTTACTCCATCGACTACATAAACAAAACCTTTCAAATTATAAGTATTGGGATACTTGAGGGTTGTGTTTGTTTTTACTTCAAATTCGTTGGACCCGTCGCCCAAATCGAGTGATTCTCCGGCAGGCGGAGCTGGCGCGGGATCGTCGTTGTTGCTGCAATTCACGCTGAACAGCGCAACGCTTAATAAAAGCACAATGCTTGTTAATTTCATTTTTTTCATTTTTTTGTTTATTAAATATTAATTTAGTTTTAACAGTACGCTCATCGAAACCGACTGTCCCGGATTGTACTGCCTTATTATTTGTTCCCGTTTATGTATTGCGTTATTTTTTTCGAATATCGGAAACTGTTTGAAAATTACATCTTCCGAGAAAATATCTTTTACCGAGCAGCGTATTTCAAAATTTTTTCCAAGGGTTTTGCTTACCGTAAAATCGAGTACGTTGCGCGGCAGTTCGTATGAATTTGGAATTAAAGAATTAACATTATTGTCGGAACTGTTTGATTTGCCCAAGCCTGTGATTCTTTTTCCTATAATATTATATAGTAACGAAAAATTTATTCCTGCTTTTTCGTACTGATAGTGCAAACCTGCATTTACGACGTATGGCGACTGCCCCTGCATTTCGCGGTCGGGTTCTGATACTGTTTCGCCCGGTTTAAAATGGACTTTGCTTTTTATTAATGCAAGATTCAAAATCAGCGAAAAGTTTGCTAATCCGATAAAATCAAGATTTTTGCGAATATCCAGTTCCATTCCCCAGCTTTCGGCTTTTTCGGCATTTTCGTAGTTGTAGCGAAGCGAGCCGCCCATATCGATAAAATTCCATTCTATTGGATTTTTGAAATGTTTATAAAAAATGCCCAAACTTAGGGTTTCGCCAAAATAAGGATAAAATTCGTATCGCAGGTCAAAATTATCAATAACGGCAGTTTTAAGATTTTCGTTTCCTCCTATTTCGTTGAACAAATCAAAATCGAAATAAACGGCAGGCGAAAGTTCGCGCAATTCGGGGCGATTTATCGAACGTCCGTATGCCGCCCGTAATTGATGTTTGTCGGTGAATTTGTATGTCATATTTACGGATGGAAGCAAAAAAAAGTCATTAACGTTTTTGTGAGTAATCAATATTATATCGGCGGCATCCGACTTGTCGCGGGTAAATTTTGCATTTCGGCTTTCAAGCCGTACGCCGGCATAAATATTAAATTTGTTTAAGGGAATATCCAGAGCAAAATATGCTGCGCCAAGCCATGTGCCGGCTGTATAATTATTGGTTTTGCGCGTAATTTCGTCAATATACACCTTGTCGACGCCAAGATATTCGTTTTTCATCATTTCTTCAAAAGGCAGTTTCAGATATGTTTGTTTTTCTTCGTAACTTAAATTGTCGTATCTGTATATAAATTCTCTGTTTGAATGATTTCGGTTATTGTATTCGGCATAAATACCTGTTTTCAACGTTGGCGTAAACGATATGTTTTCAAAAGTTTGCCTGTAGTTTACGGCAGCCGAAATATTATGGTCGTACAGGTTTTGAAAATAACGGCTTATATTATCATTGACAGTTGTTACCGAAGGAATATCTTCAATGCTTCCTATTCCGGCCTGATTGCTTACAATGCGGCGGTCGGGTTCGTCTTTACTTGCATACGAATATCCGACGTCCCAGGTTAAATTTTTATTTGCCGAAAAGTCGAACACTCCCGACAATTGACCGCTGTATGTCAAACGCGAAGAATATCGCATTTCTGTCTGCTCGCGATAATACATGCTGCTTACATCCTTGATGCCTGTTCGTTCGGTTAGTCGATTACTTCCCAGAATATTCAATAAATTTTTAAATTCGATGGCAACTGACTGATTAACTTTGAACGACCAGTTGTGCATCAGACCCAAACGGGCATCGTTCGAAAACTGATTGTCGATATAGTCATCAAGAATTATTGGCTTGTCAGCCGAACCCGAATATATTCCGTATCGAGCGTTTTTCATGTTTTTCACACTTTTAGATGTATTGCTGTAAGTAAGCGCCGTAATATTTCCGATTGTTTGATTATTTTTTGTTTTTATGCGGTGCGAAAACGTTAGCGATAATCGCTGGTCGGGCAACGGTTTAAGACTTTTCACGCGCCAGTCCGTATTAAATCCGTTTTGCGTTAATTCGGTAATTTCCGAAGGATTGCCAACAGCATCCAAATGTTTAGGAAAGTTGCGCGACAGGGGACGTTTATTCAAATCAAAACCAAGGAAATCAGTGCCGCTGCCCGGATTGATATGAAAATCATCAAACTGTGTATTAATATTAAATCCCGAACCATAACTTATTTCTATGCTGTTTTCACTGGGGACGCCTTTGGAAGTGATTTTCACAAAACCGCCCGAAAAATCGCCGGGAATTTCGGGCGATGGCGATTTGTAAACAAGTAAATTATCTATTTGGCTGCTTGGAATCAAATCGAAAGGAAAAGCGCGGCTGTCGGTTTCTGTGCCGGGAATTGATAATCCATTGAGCCAAACGTTATTGTATCGTTGCGAAAGCCCTCTTACAATTATAAATCTTTCGTCAATAACTGTTATTCCCGAAATTCGGCGCACAACTTCGGAGGCTGTCTTATCCGAACTTTTTGATATTTGCGATGCCGAAATGCCGCTTATTACCTGCGAATTTGTTTTTATTGTCGACAGCATGCCTGTTTCGGTGTTGCTGCGAGTGCGTCCTTTCACAACCGACTGACCGATTGCCTGTATATCGCCTTCCATTAATATATCGATGCTTGCCGAATCGTTTTGCAAATCATATTCCATTTCAACCGCTTTGTATGACATGTGAGCGAATATTAATGTGTGTTTCCCATTTTTCAAATTATTTATTTCATAATATCCCAATGTGTCGGTTATGGCGTTTTGGTTTGTTTCCTTAATTAAAACGGTTGCGCCGACAATGGCTTCCGAAGTTTTGGCATCTTTCACGCAGCCTGTTATTTTTTTAGTAATATCGTTTGCACCAAGTAACAAAACACTTGAAAACCACGTTAATAGTATTAGAATAAATCTTTGCATTTTTCAGTTTTTAATTTATTGTGCAAAATTAAGGCAGTCATATTACAGAAACATTACGGTTTTTTTACAGTTGTTTTAATATTGTGTTACATTTGTTTTACAATCTTTACAATGCACTTATTTATATTTGATTTGGTTAATTTTTTGTTAAAACTTGCTGTTAATTTGAAAAATTTATATAACTTTGCAAAAAAAAACACATGTTTAATTAAAAATTAAAAAAATGAAAAAGTTTATATTGATTTTTATCAGTTTGTTTGCCGCTTACACAACAGTTTCGGCACAGAGTTTCAAAAAAGACATTTTTGGCATTCGAGCAGGAATAAATTCCGCAAGTTTTGTGGAATCTGCCGATGCAATAGGAATTAATATTTCGATGGAAACAGATTCTCGAATCAGTTTTCATGTTGGTTTTTTGTATCAGCGTTTGCTTATTCCTACTGTACCATTGTATCTGGAAACAGGTTTATATTTTACGGAAAAAGGATTTAAACAATCTTTGGTTTATACTTCATTTATACCGGTGTATCCCCCTAACGACATAGATATTTATGCCCATAGTAAAATCAATGTAAATGCGATGTACTTAAAGGTTCCATTATTGCTTAATTATCATTTTATTCTTGCCAATAACATTACAATACAGCCTTTTGCGGGATTTTATTTGGCTTATGGTATTGGCGGAAAAATGAAATTTACCGACTACAGCAGCGACAAAAAATCTGCAAATACCTTTAGCGATAATGGGTTAGACCGTTTGGATCTTGGCGTCAGGCTTGGCGTCGGCGCTACATTCGACAGAATATATATAGGCGCAGGTTACGAACCCGGCTTAATAAACGTTTCTGATTCAGGCGAAGATTCTACGACAAAAACCAAAAATTGGGCATTTACGATAGGCTATACTTTCTAATCGTTTACATCTTAACGGCACTGTTAATCAACAGATAATATTTTCTTTTGTTGTAATACAAAGAGATAATTGAAGATTAATAAAAATTTACAAGTGCGCCTGCTTTTTTTGAAAAGCAGGCGCACTTGTAATAAAAAACAAGCAAGAAAATCGACACTGCGTCAGTTGTATTTATTTTTTTACGTTTGTATGATAAATCTTAGTTGCAACGAAAGACATGTTATAATACGGCAGTAAAAATAATTGTTTTTACATTTTGCAAGTACAATAGCAGCAAACAAAAACAACTTTAAGTATTACCAAAGCCGGACATATTTTTTAAAAAAAAATTCCATTTTCCATAAAATCTTTAACTTTACATTAATTTAATAATCAAAATGACGAAAAAAATCATATAAACAGAAAAAAATGCCAATAATACGCGTAACAAAAGAATTTAGATTTGAAATGGCTCATGCGCTTTCCAATTACGATGGTAAATGCAAATATATTCACGGCCATTCGTATGTGTTGAAAATTACTGTAGCGGGACAGCCTGTCAGCGACGAAAATAATCCCAAATTAGGTATGGTTATTGACTTCAACGACTTGAAAGAAACAGTGAATAACAATATTATCAAACGTTTCGACCATTCGCTTGTGTTAAGCAAAAAAGCAAAACTTGCAGATGAATTGAAGCACGAGTATCAAAGGGTTGAAATTGTGGATTATCAGCCCACATGCGAAAATTTGATAATACATTTCGCAAAAATATTACAACAGGTATTGCCCGAAAATGTTTCGCTGCATCATTTGCAGTTAAGCGAAACGGCAACATCCTGCGCCGAATGGTTTGCAATGGATAATTAGTCGCTCCTTACGAATAAAAAAAAACAATGCTGATACATTAAACCCTAACATTTCTATCAATTACGTAATGTTATAAAATATGGAACGAAAGAAAGCATTTCATCCTACATGGGCACTGGCGTGTAAGCGCAAAGGTACATAATTGCGTCTTCTTGGAGGCAAGTATTATCTCTATGAGGTATCCAGTAAATGGGATCCGGAGAAAAAGCGTTCGGTGAAGATAACAGGCAAACTGCTTGGCAAAATAAGCGAATCTGAAGGATTTGTTGAATCAGAGAAGGCACAGCTACGCAAACAGCGGCTGAAAGTAGAACAGATTCAAGTAAAGGAATACGGAGTAGCATCTCTTTGGGAGAGCCTGTTTACAGAGATGCTCCCTGCATTGAAAGAACATTTTCCCGACACGTGGCAGGCTATTATCTGTTTGACATACGGTCGGTTAGTTTATCAGGCGCCATTGAAAAACATGTCAATTCATTATGCCAGGAGCTATTTGTCGGTACAGTATCCCGATATTGACCTGTCGGCAAAACATTTAAGTTTATTTCTTCGCTAGCTGGGACGGGACAGGGAACGTATCGTCAGGTTTTGCCGTTCGTTCAAAATCACGGAAGACTGCGTACTGTTTGATGGGACAGACATCTTCAGCCATTCTGGGGAGATGGATCTTCCCAAATTCAGCAAAAGCAAGTTCGGCGCTTATGACGACATGATAAATCTCATGTGTCTGTTTTCTGCAAGACAGCAAATTCCTGTTTATTACCGGCTTTTGTCGGGGAATATAAGAGATGTCAGCGCCTTTCGTCTATGCCTGCTTGAGAGCGGAGTGAAGGATGCCATTGTCATCGTAGACAGGGGCTTCGCTTCGGAAAAGAATATAAAAGCGCTTGAAAGTGAAGACCTCAGGTTTATTATCCCCTTACCCAGGAACAGCTCCTACATCAACTACGGAAAAATGAAGACAGGAGATAAAAGCCTCTTTGAAGGATATTTCCGTTATCAGGGACGGTATATTTGGTTTTATTCCTGTCAGGTGGATGAGGAGAAACGAGTATTTCTGTTTTTGGATGAAGAACTTCGCAATCGAGAAGAGAACGATTATTTGAACCGTATAGAAAATAAAACGCAAGATTACTCCATTGAAAAATTTCACGGGAAAAGACATGCATTTGGCACTGTCGCCATAATAGAAAATACAGGGAAAAAGGCTGAAGATGTGTATTGCCACTACAAATCCCGAGGCGAAGTGGAAACAATGATTGATGCCTTGAAAAATATCCTTGATGCTGAAGGATATACATGCAGAACGAAGACGCTCTTGAAGGCTGGATGTTTGTCAATCTTGTAGCCCTGAAGTGCTACTATACAACCCTTAACCTGCTTAAAAAGCATGAAATGAACAGGAAGTTTTCTCCGCAAGACCTGTTTCTGTTTCTTTCCGAACTGAAAAAAGTTAAAATCAACAATGAATGGCATAATACCGAATTAACCAAAAAGACCTCTGAACTGCTCAAACTAATCGGCATTATACCTGTTACGTAAAAATTGGAAATGTTAGGGATTAATTTCTCGAAATCAACTCTGTGACCGGAAGAGGGACAGAAATAAATGTTACCTTAAAAATACCATCGTTATAAAATTATTGTTGTTTTTGGGGACAGAAACTTGCAAAAGTTATTGAAGCGATTTAATTTTGTACGAAAAATTTGGTAATCACCCGAACATCATATGCGATGGAAGTCGCTTGTACGGTAAATAATTAAAAAAATGAAAGAAAAATATTTCAGATATTCGCTCATCACATTGATCGTTCTATTCGGCTGGATGATTTTTAACGGGTTATGGGCATTTGTGAACGGTTTGCTCGGCGCTTTTACAGTGTATATGCTCGTAAGAAATCAGATGATTCGTTTGACCGAAAAAAGAAAAATGAACAAAGTCATTGCTGCAATTCTTGTCCTACTCGAAGTCGCAGTTTGTCTTTTTGTACCCGTTTATCTGATTTTCAGTATATTGATAGGAAGGATTCAAGATATAAACATTGACGTCTCGGAATTGATTGCTACCGTACGGCATTTTATTCGACTCATCGACCAAAAGACCGGTTACGACGTTTTAAGCGCAAGTAACATCGACAATATGACAGGCTATCTGACCGCAAGCCTGCAATTCATTATCAGTCAGATTAGCAGCCTGATTGTCACTACAGTCGTCATTATTTTCCTGCTGTATTTCATGCTGATAAACAACAAAGCCATGGAAGCATATTTTCTTGATTTACTTCCTTTTACAGACGAAAACAGGCACGAGATCGTTGAAAAAATAAACGTCATGGTACGTTCCAATGCGTTGGGTATTCCGCTATTGGCCGTCATTCAAGGAATCGTAGCAATAACAGGCTATTGGGCGGCAGGCGTGCCAAGTCCTGTTATGTTCGGGCTTGCAACGGGATTTGCAACAATCATACCTATCGTCGGAACAGGCATCGTGTGGGTGCCGATAGTAATATACCTCGCCCTGACAGGCAACTGGATAGCTACCGTCGGATTATTTGCCTACTGTGTGATCATCCTGACAAATATCGATAACATTATTCGTTTCATTCTTCAAAAGAAAATGGCTGATACGCATCCGCTTATAACAGTTTTCGGAGTAATTCTCGGTTTGAAGTTTTTCGGTTTCTGGGGAATCATTTTTGGACCTTTGTTGCTGTCAATGTTTTTCCTGCTGCTTGATATTTTTAAAAAAGAATATTTGAACAAAGCCAAATAGTTATTTTTTCGTATTTGCTATCAATAATCCGCATATTATAAACGCCGTACCGCATACGATATAAACGGTTATTCGCTCATTCAGTACAATGCCGGCTGTGATAATCGTTATCAGCGGTGAAAAATAAATGTAATTGTTTGTTTTGACGACGCCCAGTTTTTTCAACGAAAAAGTCCACAGGAAATAACACATTGAAGAGGCTACAAATCCGAGGAATACAAGATTCCACAAGACGGAAGGCTTCAAAAGCGTTTTTACCGGAACATCAAACGGCTCAAAAACGAAATAAGGCAGGAGGGTTAAAATACCGTAAAAGAAAATATTACGGGTAATAAAAAGCGAACTGTATCTTCCTTTTAAACATTTCGACAAGACGCCGTAAACCGACCAGCTGACGATTCCCAGCAGCGCCAGGAAATCGCCTGTCGGATTCATATTTAATGAAAAATTACCGTTCAGAATAACCAGAACAGCGCCTGCAACCGAAATAGCCGACCCTGTCCAAAACAGACGTGTAAGCGGATTTTCACGAAATGCAACGTATGTGAAAATCGCCGTCAAAAGCGGAATAAGAGCGCCTATAATGGCAACATTCGTAGCCGAAGTATAAACAAGCGCCGTGTTCTCGAAAAAGAAATACGCGGAACCGCTCGTTACGCCCATCCCGAAAAGTGTCAATTCGTCGCTCCAGGATTTCACCTTGTGGGTACGCGGATATAATATCCAAAGAAAAATGTATGCAACGAGAAACCGAATCAGCATAATTTCTTCGGGCGACAAACCTTCGTGCAATAATATTTTGGTCGCAACCATCGTTGTTCCCCAAACAATGATTGTCAGCAACGCTGCAATATGAAAAAAAGTGGCGTTTTGTTTTCCCATTTTTAATACATGAAAGGCAGTAACACCAAATTGTTACTGCCTTTCGTTTGTGACTCCGGAGGGATTCAAACCCCCAACCTTCTGATCCGTAGTCAGATGCCCTATTCAGTTGAGCCACGGAGCCTTTCGCTGTTTTTGTTTTTGCGGTTACAAAGGTAGGGATATTTTTTTATTTCG
>JAITLJ010000072.1 GCA_031277925.1 Prevotellaceae bacterium
CGCGGGTTGATTTTTAATTTTTGTTTATTTTTGTTTAAGTAAAAATGAAAAATAATTAATAATTTGCCTTATTTTTTTATTTTATTTGTTTTGTATTTTTTTATTCGTAAGGAGCAACTATTTCACAGTTTATAAGGAGCGACTAATTATTGTTTTTCGTTTCTAATAATTTTACTGTGATTGCATAACTTTATAATGCCTTCAAAATCGGCAGGATGAAACCATTGAATATCGTTGTAGCGTGCAAACCATGACATTTGACGTTTGGCGTATCGGCGAGTATTGCGTTTTATGAGATTTACAGCTTCGTCGAGTGAAATTTTACCATCAAAATATTCAAAAATTTCTTTATAACCAACAGTTTTCAAGGCATTTATATTTCGATGTTCATAAAGATGTCCGGCTTCATTAAGCAAGCCCTGTTCAAACATTTTGTCAACTCTGCTGTTTATTTTGTCATACAATTCATTGCGACTGATTTGCAGACCTATTTTCAGAATATCAAAATTACGTTTTTTAGCAAAATTTTGTTTTAATTCCGAATAAGGTTTACCCGAAGTCAAACATACTTCGAGAGCGCGCATTACACGTTGAGGATTTTTTATATCTATTTGATTATAAATTTTTGCATCCAAACGTTTGAGTTCAAAACGCAAAGACTCGATTCCTTCGTTTTTGTAACGTTCTATAATGCTTTGTCGCAGCCAGTTGTCTGTTGCCGGAATTACATCAATTCCTTTACAGACGGCATCTATATACAATCCTGAACCGCCAACCATCAGTAATTGTTTGTAATGTTGAAAAAGGCTGTTAATTAAATCAATAGCATCAAGTTCAAATTTTCCCGCTGTATAATCGTCGAAAATCGAACGAGAATGGATGAAATAATGCTGTACTGCGTTTAGTTGTTCTTTTTCGGGAACGGCTGTTCCTGTTGTCATTTCGCGATAAATCTGGCGCGAATCCGAAGAAATAATCGGACATTGCATATATTGAGCGAGCCGTATGCTTAAATCGGTTTTTCCGACTCCTGTAGCGCCGAGTAAAACAACAAGTCGTTTCATTTGACCGAACAATGCTGATTTTTTGATTTATTACTCAATTATTTTAAACATCATCGGTTTCCGAAAGCATGTCAAGTTCATCGTTTTCAAAACCTGAAATATCTTCGTCGTCATTATCAATTTCGGCTGCATATATATTTTCCGAAAATTGATTGGGCGGATTTCCCTTACTTGCAACAGTACGAGGATATGTTGTTCGGCGCATTTCTTCGACTTCAAACATAAATTCAATTTGCAAATGCCGATTGTTGTACATGTCGAAAACATACAGCAAATTATTTTTTCCGTCATCAACCAAATCGCCTATCACAATTGAATCCATCGAACCGTTGCCTAAATCGAAAACAGGTATCGACTGTATCCGTTCCCATTTGTGATTTGACATGAAAAATACGGCAAGTTGAGCATCGTCAAAGTCTAATTCTTTTTGTATATAACGATGCAAATCGTAAAGCGTAGAATCGTCTTCAATCTCGCATTCGCGAACGAAATTTTTATTGCCTTCAATTGTTAACTTATATTTATATATAGCCATATTACTGATTTTATAATTGTTTCAACAAAAAATTCATTATATCAATATCATCGGCATAATCAGATAATTGCGGTTGCTGTGATTTTCCAAAATCAACATTGTAATTCACAATACACTGAATATGTTCGGCTTCATTTACAAGCCGTTTTTTTAACGACTCTAAATTAATATATTTTTGGTAATAAATAACCGAAACAGGCGAAAATTTTTCAAAATTTTCTGTAAGCAGCCAGAAATCGTTATCAGTAAACGTTTTTTCGGTTATTGTTAATAATGCTTTGCTGTAAATGTACGCATTTTTGTAAGGCGCATGATTTTTTATGTGTGATTTTTTTTTCATTGCCTGAATAAGTTTTGTGAAGTCATAATTTTCGGGAACAAATAATTTTGATACATTACGGCAGCCCAATCCGAAAAACGAAAAAATATCCTCGCATAGAAGTTCAAGTTTATCAGTCGTTTCGCTGCCATCGAGAATTGCGACGCTTGTTCTGTTTTTGCGAAAAACATGTGGAATTTGCCCAAAATTTTCTTTAAAAAACTTGATTGTATTGTCGTTGCCTGTTGCAATTACGGCATCGGCTGCAAAGTTTTTTTCTTCAGTGATTTTTATATAATTTTCAAGTTCAGGTTTTATATTAATAAGTATATCGGTTATGCTTTCAGGCAAAACTTTATCTTTTGATGAAAATTTGATAACGGCAATGTTTTTTGAAGCCAGAACACAAATAAAATCATGAAAAAAAACCAAAGGAATATTACCGGCAGCTATTATTCCAATGCGTTTCGGCAATTTTTCGGGAATTTCATATTGAGATATCCACTTCTGCATTTTTTCAGCATCAAGCATCTGCGATGATATTGCAGAAAACATTTGTTCAATATTTTCGACAGTAAACCATTCGTTTTCAACAATTGCCCGATTCACCGCATTATTCAATTCTTTGCACGAATTTTTATTATGCCGCCAAGCGTTCAGTTTATCGCCTAATTGTAAAAATACATGTAATATTTCATCTTGTGTCATGGAGCAAAGGTAAATTTTAAAATCAGAATATTCAAATCTGATGTATTAGATGCCCGTTTATATTGTTTGATACGGCGGTATTAAATATTCAGCGTGTAATATTTACCCTTTTGTCAAAATTTTCAGCGATGCAGGTTTTATGTTGATTTCTATACGTTTGCCTGCCGTTATAAATTCTCCATCAAAATGGGCGCAATCGTCTTCAGGACGTTCCAGAACAGCGTGTTCGCACTTGTAAATTTTTACATATTTTGACTTGTGCAAAGTTTTTCTAAACAGTCTTATGCCAATATCAAGGCTTTTATACCATGGAAAAGGTCGTATCACAACAACATCGATAAGTTTGTCGCGCAAATCAGCCAAAGGCGCAATGTAGGCATTATTGCCGAATTGTCCTGCATTTGCAAATGTTATGTCAAAGGCTTCGTGAGTTGTTCCAATTCCATCCATTGTAAGTTGATATACAACAGGTTTTATTTTCAAATACACTTTTAATGATGCAATAAAATACGATAAAAATCCGCGTTTGCTCGACTGTGCAAAAACTCTGCTTACAGCGGCATCATAGCCAACTCCTGCTGTGCACAAATACGGACGATTGTTGAAATAACAGACATCAATATTCACAATTTTACCTTCATGTAATAAATTTACAGCATCTGAAGTTTTAAGCGGAATATGCAAATCGCGCGCCAAACCATTGCCCGAACCAACAGGAATAAGACTCAAAACGGTATTTGTATGAATCAATGCGCGAGCAATTTCATTTACAGTTCCATCGCCGCCGACGGCAACAACAATATCAAAGTTTTTTTCAGCATATTTTTTTGCGCTTTCAAAGGCATCGCCTGCGCATTTGGTATAATAAATTTCAATTTCATCGTTATTATGCCATGATATATTTTTGATTTTTTTTACAATTTTTTTTTTGTTTTGCGTTCCCGATACTGGATTTACTATAAATGCTATTTTACGGTTGCTCATGTTATGTTTTTATTATTTTTTTGGCAAAAATAATGTTTTTTTTGTTTTTACCGAAAATAATAATGTTCGATTAAATCTGCAATGCAAAATATTTAATTCGTTATTTGCTTGTAATCAATACACTGTTAAAATATTTTCGTAATTAAACGGCAACAGTATGGTTTATTTTTCATCCAACAGTTTCCTTTATCAAATCGTCATCGGCAATGTTGGGCAATGTGATTTGCAAATTGGGAGTGCGTTTCATTTCGCGCTGTATGGCAAACATGGCGTTTTTGTTTCGCGCCCAGCTTCGGCGCGCTATTCCGTTGTTTACATCCCAGTGCAGCATCGATTTTATATGCTGTTCGGCTTCGCTGCTGCCGTCTATCATCATTCCGAACCCGCCGTTGACAACTTCGCCCCAGCCAACTCCGCCGCCATTGTGCAACGATACCCACGTTGCTCCTCGAAATGAATCGCCAATAACGTTTTGTACCGACATGTCGGCACAGAATTTTGAACCATCGTAAATATTCGAAGTTTCGCGAAAAGGCGAATCAGTTCCGGAAACATCGTGGTGGTCGCGACCAAGCACAACAGGAGCCGAAATGCGTCCTTCGCTAATGGCTTTGTTCATAGCCAAAGCAATACGGATGCGGGCTTCAGAATCGGCATAAAGAATTCGAGATTGCGCGCCGACAACAAGATTATTTCGCCGGGCTTCCTTTATCCAGTGCAAATTATCAGCAAGTTGAGATTTGATTTCGGCAGGCGAATTTACGAGCATATCTTCCAAAACTTCTGCTGCTATTGCATCTGTTTCTGCCAAATCGTCTGGACAGTTGGATGTGCAAACCCAGCGGTAAGGTCCAAATCCGTAATCGAAAAAATATGGTCCTAAAATATCCTGAACATACGAATTGTACATAAAATTGCCGTCAGGCTTAACTATATCGGCTTTTGCGCGCGTGCATTCCAATAAAAAGGCATTTCCGTAATCGAAAAAGTACATTCCTTTTTTTGCAAGTTTGTTTATTGCCGTCACTTGCCGCCGTAAGGATTCTTGAACGGCGGATTTAAACATTGCAGGATTTTCTGCCATCATTTTATTTGATTCTTCAAATGACAATCCTGCGGGATAATAACCGCCCGCCCAAGGATTATGAAGCGATGTCTGGTCGGATCCAATATCAACTTTTATTTGTTCGCAAACTAAACGCTCCCAAAGATCAACAACATTTCCGCAATATGCAATCGACACAGCCTGCCTGTCGGCAACAGCCTTGCGTATTCGCAAAACCAACAAATCGAGATTGTCAAATATTTCATTTACCCAACCCTGTTCATATCGTTTTTGAATAACTTTGGGATTGATTTCGGCAATCACGCCAACAAGTCCTGCAACAACAGCAGCTTTAGCCTGCGCTCCCGACATTCCGCCCAATCCTGCCGAAACAAATAATTTTCCGCCAACATCTTCGTTCTTTTTACATATTCTTCGCGCCGCATTCATTATGGTAATAGTTGTTCCATGAACAATTCCCTGAGGTCCTATATACATAAACGACCCTGCAGTCATTTGTCCGTATTGTGAAACGCCAAGCGCATTAAAGCGTTCCCAATTTTCGTAAGACGAATAGTTAGGTATCACCATTCCGTTTGTAATTACTGTGCGAGGCGCATTTTTATGAGATGGAAACAGTCCGACAGGATGACCCGAATACAAAACCAAAGTTTGCACGTCGGTCATTGTTGCAAGATATTTCATTGTGAGAAGATATTGCGCCCAGTTTTGAAAAATAGCGCCGTTGCCTCCATATATAATAAGTTCGTGTGGATGTTGAGATACGCATTTGTCAAGATTATTACTAAGCATAAACATTATGGCTGCCGCCTGAATCGATTTGTGAGGAAAATCGTAAATGCTTCGTGCAGAAATTTCGTAATCGGGACGAAATCGATACATGTATATTCTGCCATAGTTTTGCAATTCATCATAAAATTCTTTGGCAAGCGTTGCATGATGACGCTGTTCAAAATATCGCAGGGCATTACACACTGCAAGTTGTTTTTCGTCTTTTGTAAGAATATCCTTACGTTTAGGCGCGTGATTTATATCCGTGCTGTAAGGTTTTGGTAAAGGCAATTCTGCCGGTATTCCTTGTAAAACAGATTCTTTAAAATTCATATTTTTATTGATGTTTTTCGCAAAAGTAATAAAAATAATATAAAAATTTAAGAACTTAAAGATTTAAAGCCTGTCCTGACAGAGATAGAATGTTGGCAGAAACTATTGGTTGCGTTTTATTTCTACTTTTTCGTATGCTTCTATTATGTCTCCAATTTGCACATCATCAAATTTTTCGATATTCAGTCCGCAATCGTAACCGGCGGCAACTTCTTTCACATCATCTTTGAATCGTTTGAGAGAACCGAGCGTTCCTGAATGAACAACTATGTTATCTCTAATCAGGCGCACTTTTGACGAGCGCATTATTTTACCTTCACGCACCATTCCGCCGGCGATTGTTCCTACTTTTGCAACTTTGAATGTTTCTAATACTTCGACTACGGCTGTGATTTCTTCTTTCACATCGGGTTCAAGCATTCCTTGAATTGCGGCTTTTACTTCGTCTATTGCGTCATAAATCACCGAGTACAATCGAATTTCAATTTTTTCGTTTTCGGCAAGTTTGCGTGCATTTGCACTTGGTCTGACTTGAAATCCTATAATTACTGCGTTGGATGCGGCTGCCAGCAGAACATCCGATTCGGAAATAGCGCCTACAGCCTTGTGTATAATGTTGACTTGAACGGCTTCGGTTGACAGTTTCATCATCGAGTCACAGAATGCTTCTATGGAGCCAACAACATCGCCTTTGATTATTATGTTTAATTCTTTGAAATTTCCGATAGCAATGCGGCGACCGATTTCGTCGAGTGTTACATGCGGTTGCGAATGTATTCCCTGTATTCTGAAAAGTTGTTCGCGTTTATTTGCTATTTCGCGCGCTTCGCGTTCGTCTTGCATCACGTTGAAAGTTTCGCCTGCTGCGGGAGCTCCGTTAAGTCCCAAAACAATAACGGGCGTACTTGGAAGCGCTTCTTCTACCCGTTGCCCGCGTTCGTTGAACATTGCTTTGATTTTTCCGCAAGTGATTCCTGAAAGCATCACATCTCCAACTTTGAGCGTGCCTCCTTCTACCAAGACGGTTGCAATATATCCGCGACCTTTATCAAGTGATGATTCTATTACCGACCCGTTTGCTCGTTTATTCGGATTGGCTTTGAGTTCGAGCATATCGGCTTCGAGTAAGACTTTTTCGAGTAATTTATCAACATTCAAACCTTTTTTTGCCGATATTTCCTGACATTGATATTTTCCTCCCCAGTCTTCGACAAGCAGGTTCATTTGTGAGAGCTGATGTTTTATTGTATCGCTGTTTGCTCCGGGTTTATCTATTTTGTTTATTGCAAATACCATTGGTACTCCGGCGGCTATGGCATGATTTATTGCTTCTACTGTTTGCGGCATTACGGCATCATCGGCTGCAATAATTATAATGGCTACGTCTGTGATTTTTGCTCCGCGGGCGCGCATAGCCGTAAATGCTTCGTGTCCCGGCGTGTCAAGAAATGTGATGCGGCGACCGTTTGCAAGTTTTACGTTGTATGCTCCAATGTGTTGTGTTATTCCTCCGGCTTCGCCGGCAATTACATTTGTATTTCTGATGTTGTCGAGCAATGATGTTTTTCCGTGGTCAACGTGTCCCATCACTGTTACAATAGGCGGACGCGGCAATAAATCCTGCTGGCTGTCTTCTTCTGCTTTTATTGCATCTTGCAGGTCAACGCTGACAAATTCTATTTTAAATCCAAATTCTTCGGCAACAAGCACAAGCGCTTCGGCATCCAGCCGTTGATTGATTGAAACCATTAAGCCGAGATTCATGCATGCTTCTATAATTTTCACTACGGGAACTTTCATCATATTTGCAAGTTCGCTGGCTGTAACAAATTCTGTTACTTTGAGCGTAGTTTGTTCTATCTTTTGCATTTCTTGCGCTTCCTGCATTCGTGTGTTGATGGCATCGCGTTTTTCGCGCCGATGTTTGGCTGCTTTTGTTTTTCCTCTGTTTTCGGTAAGGCGCGCCAATGTTTCTTTTACTTGACGCTGTACTTCATCTTCGTTAACTTCGCGGCGAACCGGCGGACGATAATCTTTCTTCTTTTTACTTTTTTCTTTCTTCGATTCTTTATTTTTTTCTCCGCGTTTTTCTTCGATTTCTATTTTCACCTTGTTTCCGAGAACACGTTCGCGTTTACGTTTTTTGTTTTGTTCCTTTTTGTGTTCGGTTTTGGGTTTCTCGAACTGGGCAAGATCTACCTTTTCGCCTGTCAGTACAGGACCTGTTAATTTTTCAACTTTGGTTGGTATAAAATTTTCTTTTTTCTCTTTGCGTGGTTGCTGTTCTGCGTGTTGCGGCTGTTGAACCTGTTTTTGTTCTGTGGTTTTGTGTATTTCCTGCTTATTTTGTCTTTTATCTTTTTTGTATTTATTCTTTTTTGTTTTTTGTTTTTCAGGAATTTCTATTTTTTCTATAATTTTGGGTGGCTGTATTTTTTCTACTTCAATTTTTATTTCTTCAATTTTTCTAACTTGTTTTTCCGTTTCTGTATTTTTCTGTTCTTTTTCTGTTATTATTTCCTGTGTTTTTGAGTTTTCTGCATTTGGCGCTTTATCTGCCTTTTTTTCCTTTTTCACTTTTGGGTTAAGGTCTATTTTATCAATAATTTTCAACGATGGTTTTTCTATTGTTGAAACTTTTATGAAAACTTCTTTTTCTTCAGGCAGTTCTTCCTGTTCTTCTTTTCCTTTCTTTTCTGCATTAATATCTTCGATGGTAATAACGGATTCCTGTTTCTTTTTTTGAGGAATAATAACGCCTTTTGCCGCCTCTTTCAGATTTTTATCATCGCCAAAAGCATCTTTAACAAGATTATATGCTTCATCAGAAATTTTTGAGTTCGGATTAGATTCTACTTCTATTCCTTTTTTTGCCAAAAATTCAACAAGTGAGGATAATCCTATGTTAAATTCTTTCATTATTTTACTTATTCTTATATTTGGTTCTGTCATATTTGCAAATTTTCCTTATAAATTTCTGTATTTTACGATGATTTTGGTTTCTGCTATTTATTTTTGTTCTTCTTCAAATTCGGATTTCAAAACGTTTACAACTTCTTTTAAAGTTTCTTCTTCCAAATCGGCTCTTTGCAACAAATCGTTAAAAGGTATATTCAACACGCTTTTTGCCGTATCGCAGCCGATTCGTTTCAATTCGTCGATAACCCAGCTTTCAATTTCGTCTGCAAATTCATCAAGATTAACATCTTCTTCTTCTTCGGCGGTTTCGCGATATACGTCAATATCATAACCTACAAGCTGGCTTGCGAGTTTTATGTTCATGCCGCCTTTGCCTATTGCAAGCGAAACTTCGGTTGGTTTCAAGAATACGTTTATTTGTTTTTTGTTTTCATCTATTTTTATGGATGTTATTTTTGCCGGAGCAAGCGAGCGTTGAACAAAAAGTTGCAAATTGGTTGTATAATTGACAACATCTATATTTTCGTTATGCAGTTCGCGAACAATTCCGTGAATACGCGAGCCTTTCACGCCAACGCAGGCGCCAACAGGATCTATACGGTCGTCGTATGATTCAACGGCTACTTTTGCGCGCTCGCCCGGAATGCGCACGATTTTTTTGATTGTAATAAGTCCTTCAAAAATTTCGGGAACTTCCTGTTCAAACATGCGTTCTAAAAATTCGGGCGCCGTGCGCGAAAGTATAATAATCGGATTGCTGTTTTTCATTTCTACGCGCATAATTACGGCTTTTGCTGTGTCGCCTTTTTTGAAAAAATCGGAAGGTATCTGTTCTGCTTTGGGAAGAATAAGTTCGTTGCCGCTGTCGTCTATCAGCAGCGTTTCTTTTTTCCATGTTTGATAAACTTCGCCTACAACAATTTCGCCTATGCGCTCGGTATAATATTTGAAAACATTTGCCTTTTCTATTTCCGTGATTTTTCCTGCCAAATTCTGCCGTACGGCTAATATTGCGCGACGTCCGAAACTTGACAGACGTATAGGTTCTGAAACTTCTTCGCCTATTTCGTACGACGAATCTATTGCCTGCGCATCGGCAAGCGATATTTCAGTTGCTTTGTTTGTTACGTTTTCAACTACTGTTCGATTTCTCCAAATTTCAAAATCGCCTTTTGCATCATTCACAATTATGTCAAAATTGTCGGCTGTGCCGTACTGTTTTGCCAGCAAATTGCGAAAAACATCTTCTATCACGCCTATCATCGTTGCGCGGTCGATATTTTTCAGTTCTTTAAACTCGGCAAAACTTTCAGCTAAATCTAGATTTTCCATATATTTTTTATCTGTATTTATTATAAATTATTTGAACAAAACAACTGCTTTCACCGATTTAACATCGGCAAGCATTATTGTTTCGTTTTTTGTTATTTTCTGTTTGTGTTTTTTGTTTTCAACAATCATTTTTTCTTCATATTCTACAACTACATTGTCGACAGTTGCGCAAATAAGTTTTGCCGTAAGTTTTTTTCCGTTTTTAAAAACAATATCAATGTCTTTATTTATGTTTTTCTGATATTGTCGCAACATTTTCAACGGGCTGCTCAAGCCTGCAGAAGCAACTTCCAGTTCAAAATCGTCATCGTCTCTGTTCAATGCCTCTTCAACCGCACGGCTTATGGCTGCGCAATCGCCGATATTTACTCCGCCGCTGTCGCTGTCAACAACGATATTGATTTTGTTATCTGCGCTTATGCCGATATCTACAATAAACATATCGCTGCCGGCAATTTTATGTTCAACTGTTTCTTTTATTTTTGCAATGTTTATCATGTGTTTTGAATATAAAGAAAAGGGACTTTTTGTGTCCCTTTTTTATCTCGTCTTTCGCATTTCGGCTGCAAAAATAATGTATATCAACGTATTTTCCAAATTTTTCGATAAAAATTTATTTAAAAGCATATACAAAAGCAAAAAAATCATCTCTCACTGCACAAAATAACAGACTGAAATATAATGATATTATATTGATATTCAATTTGTATAAATTACAGTTTGATGGCGTTTTGGTATGAATAATATATCTGTACTGTTTCAGTTGCTATTTAAAAAATAAAAATTCCAGATAAAAATTTATACCGTTTATTTATCTTTGCCGTTTCTATGATAAATCTGTTCGTAATATTTTCTGTTATTCAAAAACATTCAGTTTGTTATAAACCGAATCGCGCTCTACGGGAATAAATCCTGACTGCTTTATGAAATTCACCATTTCGGCGGTTGTCATTGCCGGATTTTTTTCTTCGGCGCCTGCCATTGAATAAATTTTTGTAGAATCGTTTATGGTTCCATCCATGTCGTCGGCGCCAAAATGCAAAGCAAACCCTGCAAGATTTTTTCCAAGCATAGGCCAGTACGATTTTATATGCGGAATATTATCAAGGAAGATGCGCGAAACGGCAAAATTTTTCAGAACTTCAATATCATTCACTTCGCCTGTTTCAGAAATTGAATTGTTAAATTTTTTGTATTTTAATGGAATAAATGCATTAAATCCATGCGTCTGGTCTTGCAAATTGCGCAAGTGTTCAAGATGATTTAAACGATGAACATAAGTTTCGATATGTCCGAAAAGAATAGATGCATTTGAGGTAATTCCAAGTTTATGAGCCGTTTTGTGAATCTCGAGCCAAGTGTTTGCATCCGATTTTTGATAACATATTTGCCTGCGTATTTCGCTGTCAAATATTTCGGCGCCACCGCCGGGAATTGAATTTAATCCTGCTGCTTTTAATTTAAGCAAACCTTCTTTTATCGTCAAATTTGCCATGCTAATCATATAATCGAGTTCGACAGCCGTAAATGCCTTGATATGCACGGCAGGAAACATTTTTTTTATTTCAACAATTAAATTGCAGTAAAAATCTAAATGTCTATCAGGATGTACTCCACCTACAATATGTATTTCGCTAATATCTTTTCTATAATGTTTTTTGCAAATTTCCATCATTTCGCTTATGTCGTAATCCCAACTGTCGCTGTCGTTAATACTGCGATGATACGAACAAAAACGGCAATTATGAATACAGATATTTGTAGGTTCTATGTGAAAATTTTTGTTGAAGAAAACAAAATTTCCGTTTATCTGTTTTCGTTTTTCGTTTGCCAGCAATGCTAATGCCGATAAATTGTGCGATTTGTATAATTTCAATCCTTCGTTGATGTTAATTCTTTCGCCGGCTGTAATTTTTTCGGCAATTAATGACAAAAATTTATCGTTCAGCAATACCTTTTTCAATTCTTTATTCATTTGCCGTTTTACCTTGTTACTGTCTTGATCGATAATTTCAAATTTTAAATCAAAATACTGCTTTACACACTTTTGCCACGTTATCGGGAATGCCGAAAGTGTAAATATGTATAGCCGGAACATTTGCTTTTTTCAGTTCTTGCGCTTGCATTGTAAGCCATTCGGTTCCTGTTTTTTTTGCTTCTTCGTTTGTTTTGCATTTTCGCAATGCGATTTCCAGATCATTTGGCAGCGACAGGTTAAAAAGTTTAGGCAAGACATCAACCTGATTTAAAGTTCCAATCGGTTTTACGCCTGGAATTATCGGAACTGTGATATCGGCTTCGCGACAGCGTTTTACAAAGTCAAAATATTTTGAATTGTCAAAAAACATTTGAGTAACAATGTAATCGGCTCCGGCATCTACTTTTTCTTTCAGATAAATAATGTCCTGTTGCATAGTTTTGGCATCCGCATGTTTTTCGGGATAGCCTGCAACGCCGCACGAAAAATCGGTTGGCGCAGCATTTTCAATTTCGCTGTTCAAATATATTCCTTTATTCATGTTTTGTATCTGTTTCAGCAAATCAACGGCATGAGCATGACCATCTTTTTCGGCAATAAAAACCGGATCCGATTTCATTTTATCGCCGCGCAAAACCAGAAGATTTTTCATTTCCAAATAATTATAATCGATAAGTGCATCTTCGGTTTCGTCTCTCGTAAAACCGGCGCAAATTACATGCGGCACAATTTCGATGTTGTATTTGAATTTTACGGCGGCTGCCACGCCAACGCTTCCAGGCCGTTTTTTTGTCGTATAACGTTCGGGATCGCCTTTGCTGTTTGTGCGATAGGCAATGTCGGCGCGATGACAGGTAACGTTTATATATGCTGGCGAAAATTCGAGCAAAGGCTCTATCGTTTGCTGTATTTCACCAAAATTTCCACCTTTAAGCGGAGGCAAAATTTCGAATGTAAAAAGACTTGTTTTTGAGTTTCTTAATATGTTTGCTACTTTCATTTTATATAAAAATAATATTATAGAATTAATTTCAACGGCAACAAAATAAATAATGTTTTGTAAAATGACAAACTGTCAAACCAAATTGCTATAATTCAGAAAGCAAATTTACATGATTTTTTTAATTAGTCGTTATTTATGAGCGAAATCGAAAATATTTTACATGATTTTACAAACGTTAAGCCTTATTCATGATGATAAGGTTCGCCATTGATTATTGTGAAAGCGCGATAGAGCTGTTCGGCAAAAATAAGCCGCACCGATTGATGCGAAAAAGTCATTTTTGATACTGACAATTTTGTATCGACGCGTTTGTAAACATCTTGCGAAAATCCGTAAGCGCCGCCGATTACAAACACAAGCGATTTTGTTGATGCCATTATTTTGCTGTTTATAAAATCGGCAAACTGAACCGATGAAAAATTTTCGCCATGTTCGTCAAGCAAAACAATATTGTCTTTGGCATCAAGCATCGACATAATTAATTCGCCTTCCTTATTTTTTTGAATTTCAGGCGTCATGTTTTTTTTGTGTTTTATATCGGCAATATATTTTATTTCGAAACATGCATATCGTTTTATTCGTTTCGAGTACATTTCAACCGCCTGCGACACCCATTCAAAACCTGTTTTTCCAACAATTATTAATTTTATTTTCATTTACGTTATCTATTTTTATCACAAAATCAATCTATTTCAGTTTTTTGGCATTATTTTTGCTAATAAACTTATTACTTTTACGGCTGTAAAAATAAATTTAATGGAGAAAATATCAAACATAATTCTTATATTTTTTTTTGCCATCTCTGTGAGTTTTGCACAGATTGATATGTTTTCCCAAATCAAGGAAAATTTCTCAACAGGCAATACAGCAGCGCTTTCTGCAAGTTTTGGAAACAACGTTACATGCGAAATTTTGGGTAAAAATAATTTTTACAGTCGATCGCAATTAACAATAATTTTCAAAGATTTTTTTTCGACTTACAAACCGAAAGCATTTGAAATACGACATCAAAAAATTGAAAAAAACGGAAGAATATATCTAATCGGAATATATACAACTCAGGCAGACGAAGTTTTTAGAGTAACAATATATGCAAAACAGGAAAACGAAACTGAAATTTATATAACTCAAATCAAAATAGAAAGCATTGCTAAATAAACTTAGCCGTAAACAGATTTTTAATTCGTTTCGTACAATCTTTGAAATTTTATGTATATTTGCAATGTTAAATTACAAAAATGGAACAATGTAAAACAATATCGTAAAATTGATTAACAGGAATGAAATTCAGGTATAAGCAAGTGAAATTAAGTGAATTAATAATAATGAATATTTTAAAATATGTAAAATGTTAAATAAAACCTTAGTCGAAAAATTAAAAAAAATACAAACGCCATTTTATTTTTATGATACTGAACTGTTAAAAAAAACAGCGGCAACAGTAGCAGCCGAAGCCAAAAAATTTGGCTATACGGTTCATTATGCGCTCAAAGCAAATTCGAATCATAAAATTCTGAACATATTAAACGCAGCAGGATTTGGCGCCGATTGCGTAAGCGCAAACGAAATTGTACGCGCCGTAGAATGTGGATTCAACCCAAAACATGTTGCTTACGCCGGCGTTGGAAAAACCGATAAAGAAATAAACAAAGCGTTGGATTTGGAAATATTTACGTTTAATTGCGAGTCGTTGCCCGAAATAGAAAACATAAATCATCTTGCAGCCCAAAAAGGCAAAACCGCCGACATTGCAATACGAATAAATCCTAACGTAGATGCTCATACTCACGAATATGTAACAACAGGACTGGAAGAAAATAAATTCGGAATAAGCGAATGGCAATTCAATGAAGTTGTAGAAAAAATAAAATCATTGAACAGTGTAAATCTTATAAGTCTTCATTTTCATATAGGCTCGCAAATTACAGATATGAAAGTATTTGAAACGCTTTGCAAAAGAGTGAACGAAATTCAGAAAACATTTGAATCGCTTGAAATAAAACTTCCGCATTTGAACGTTGGCGGCGGTTTGGGAATTGATTATAAAAATCCAGATGCAAATCCTGTTGCAGATTTCAAGTCGTATTTTGAAATATTTAATAAAAATTTGAATTTATATGATGGACAAAAATTACACTTTGAACTTGGACGTTCAATTGTTGGTCAATGCGGAAGCCTCATTACACAAGTTACTTACGTAAAAACAGGACTGCAAAAAAGTTTTGTAATAACAGATGGCGGAATGAACGATTTAATCCGTCCGGCGCTGTATCAGGCATATCACAAAATTGAAAATCTCACATCAACCAAAGCTGAAAAAAGTTACGATATTGTAGGACCTGTTTGCGAATCGAGCGACTGCTTCGCAAAAAACGAAATGATAAACGAAACGCAGCGTGGCGATATTCTTGCCATACGTTCGGCAGGCGCTTACGGCGAAGTTATGGCTTCGCAATATAATTTGCGCGAATTGCCCAAAGCATATTATTCAGACGAAATTTAACAATCAAAAAAAATAAAAGTATGAAAAAACTGATTTTATTATTAAGCATTATGCTGATTTGTTTTGAAAATTTTGCACAAACAAACAGCAAAGGAGTATTGAAAAAAGATGTATTTCAACTTAATAATGGCATAAGGCTCTCAAAAGGAGATACAATTATGTTAGGAATACCTGCGAATGCTGCAAACAGATTTACCTATGTTTACGAACCGCTACATGCTTTCGGGCTTCTCGGAGGAAACGGTGCCGATTTGGACAAAAGTTATAAGATGTTTATAATTCATTATTTTACAATAACAAAAGACAAAGTAAATAATGAAAAAAAAGTCATTGCATCATTAGGCTATGGCAAACAGGAAACAGTATTGGACTGCGAAATAGCAGAAGCCATTGAATACGGCGAAGTAATTGCAAAAGGCAGAGTGCCTCAACGATTCAATATTGCCGTGAAAGATGATGTTGAAAAGAAAAAAGTTCATGAACAGCCCAAACAATTATTGGCAGAAAAAAGTCAGGAACAGTTGAAACACGCTGAACCAGAAACAGAAAAAACAGTTGCAAACACTGAAGAAAATACGCTTTTGGGCAAAATAAACGAATTGAATAAAAACAAAGATATAACCGACAGTGAACATTATCAACTGCTAAAACTTGTTACTTCGGGCAACAGCGAAAATATTGACAATAAAAAAGAACTTGTAAAGACATTACAATCATTGCGCGACAATAAAAAACTGGAAATTGAATACTACGACAAAATTATAGATTTACTTTTACAGTAAACCGGCAGCATTTTTTTCAATATCTATGAGATATGCTTTCATATCAAGTCCGTAAGCATAACCGATCAGTTTGCCGTTTGAACCTGTAACTCTATGACACGGAACAACTATCGGCAGCGGATTTTTGTTGTTTGCCATTCCCACGGCGCGCGAGGCTTTGGAATTTCCGATTTTTTCGGCAATTTGTTTGTACGTACGCAATTCGCCGTATGGAATATTTTGTAACGCAACCCAAACCCGTTTTTGAAATTCGCTGCCTTGCAGATTTATCGGAAAATCAAAACTTTGACGTTTGCCTGCAAAATATTCTTCAAGTTGTGCGGCTGCCTGTTTTATTACATCCGTTTCCTTTTCATTCCCTTCGATTTCTTTTTTTGCAAATGCAATTTCTACGACATAACCATTATCTTCAACAATTAAAATACATATTGTCTTGATATTATACGAATAATAATTTTTCATTTTGCATTGAATTTATAGATTGCGAATATACATAAAATTTACGAATTATACACCGACCGATAAAAATGTCCGGCAAAATTTCCATGGGAAATGTACATGATTTTTTCAATTATACACAAAAAAATAAACTTTGTTTCCGACCCGATTGCCGTCAATACGAAATATTCGGGCGAACCTGTGGATGTTTCGAGGCAGGATATGGAAGTTAAAGCAAAAGTAATTTTAATTTTTTAAAATTAAAGATTTAAAGATATATGGTAAATAAAAACGTTCCGCAGGTCGATGATCTGTAGAAAATGAAGCATACCACCACCGCTGCCTGCAAAGCAGGACTTTTTATGAAATTTTCTACTAATATTGCTTTGTGCATCACGTGCGGAATGACCACAGATGACTTGAAAAACCGCCGTTGCTCCGCACGTACACTTTGTTGAGGTAAATCTCTACCAATATTTTGTCCCCAACAGGAGAAATATTAAAATCATTAAATTTTAAATCCAAAACAGTACAATGTTGTTGAAGATATTTCAAAATCGTGGAAATGTAAAAATATTCGTTAGTTCAATTATTGCCATGATTTATCACGCTTTTATTGTAGTGATATTCAATAAAAATAGAAATTTAATCAGTTTCTGATTTTTTTACTGTATGACATAGTTAGTAAATTAATTATTAGTTAATTACCTCAGCTGACCTTTTAACATTCAATTGGTCTTATAATTTATATTATTGGCAGTGTAAATCGTTATGTAGGAATCTGTTGTAATTTATTTTCAAGATGTTTTAAAATTATGGTATTTG
>JAITLJ010000088.1 GCA_031277925.1 Prevotellaceae bacterium
TAATATTCAGTCCTTGACGGGACAGACTCCGTAATTTAAAGATTTAAAATTTAAGAGTTTAAGATTTAAAGAACAATGGCAAAAACGACATATCTCCGTGCATTACGTGCGGATTTATCACAAATGACTTGAAAAACCGCCGGCGCTCCGCACGAAAACTTTTCTGCTGCAAAATTTCTACTAATACCAAAACGCCATCAAATTGTAATTGATACAAATTGAATATCAACAAAATACCATTATATTTTAGTCTGTTTTGATACCGTTTTGGTATAATATTCAGTCCCTGACGGGACAGGCTCCGTAATTTAAAGATTTAAAATTTAAAATTTAAGATTTAAAGAACAATTAAGGTAAAAATGAAATATCTCCGTGCATTACGTGCGGGTTTATCACAAATGACTTGAAAAACCGACGGCGCTCCGCACGTAAATTTTTCTGCGGCAAAATTTCTACTAATATGCAGTCCCTAGCGGGACAGGCTCCGCTGCGCTTCGCAAATTAAAGATTTAAAATTTAAGATTTAAAGAACAATTGAGGCAAAAACGAAATATCTCCGTGCATTACGTGCGGGTTTATCACAAATGACTTGAAACACCGCCGCTGCTCCGCACGAAATCGTTGTTGCGACAAAATTTCTACTAATATTCAGTCCCTGACGGGACAGGCTCCGCTGCGCTTCGCAAATTAAAGATTTAAAATTTAAGATTTAAAGAACAATTGAAGCAAAAACGAAATATCTCCGTGCATTACGTGCGGAATAACCGCAGTTGACATGAAAAACCACCGGCGCTCCGCACGTACTCGTTGTTGCGGCAAAATTTCTACTAATATTCAGTCCCTAACGGGACAGGCTCCGCTGCACTATGCAATTTAAAGATTTAAAATTTAAGATTTAAGGATTTAAAGAACAATTAAGGCAAAAACGACATTTCTTTGTGCATTACGTACGGAATGACCACAAATGACTTGAAAAACCGTCGGCGCTCCGCACGTAAACTTTGTTGCGGCAAAATTTCTACTAATATTTTATCTCTGACGAGATAAATATTTATAGAAGAAAAGCAGTGAAAAGCCTGTCCCGTCAGGGACAAGTCTTTTGATTATTCTTAAATTTTACCAAAATTTTGTATTTGCGGGACATATTACCGTTTAAAAAAGTTTTATACCAAAACGGTATCAAAACAAACTAAAATATAATGATATATTATTGATATTCAATTTGTATAAATTACAGTTTGATGGCGTTTTGGTATTAGGCGCCGCATAAATGCACGATTAATAAATTTTTATCTGAAAATTTTACTTTTTACTTGCCACTAAATTTTTTTCAACTTTTATTATTGCCGTTTTAATTCGTTCTATTGCATCCAGCAATTCGTTTTCTTTAATAATCAGCGGCGGCGCAAAGCGAATAATGTGTTCGTGCGTTGGTTTTGCCAATACGCCTTCATCTCGCATTGCAATACATACATCCCATGCTGTTTTTCCGTTTATGGGTTTTATTATTACAGCATTCAGCAATCCTTTACCTCTTACAAGTTCAATCATTTTTGACTTGAACGAACATATTTCTTTACGAAATATTTCGCCCATTTTCTTTGCATTTTCTACGAGGTTTTCGTCTTTGATGATTTGCAATGCCTCAATAGCAACTTTACATCCGAGAGGATTTCCGCCAAAAGTAGAGCCGTGTTCTCCAGGTTTTATTGTAAGCATTATTTCGTTATCGGCAAGAACGGCTGACACTGGAAAAACGCCGCCTGATATTGCTTTGCCGAGAATAAGAATATCAGGACGAACATCTTCGTGGTCGCATGCAAGCATTTTTCCTGTACGTCCAATGCCTGTTTGAACTTCGTCGGCAATAAACAGAACATTATGCTGTTTGCATAAATCGTAACATTTTTTCAAATAACCATTATCTGGCACGAAAACGCCGGCTTCGCCCTGAATGGGTTCGACCAAAAAGGCAGCTGTGTTTTTGCCATAAGTTTCAAGCGTTTTACGCAATTCGTCAACCTTGTTATATTCGATTTTTATGAATCCGGGCGTAAAAGGTCCGTAGTTTTTATATGAATCAGGGTCGGTTGACATTGATACAACAGTAATTGTGCGCCCATGAAAATTGCCGCCGCAAACTATTATTAATGCTTGATTTTCAGCAATTCCTTTCTTTATGTAGCCCCAGCGGCGCGCAAGTTTCAATGCTGTTTCGTCGGCTTCGGCGCCTGTGTTCATTGGCAATACTTTTTGGTATCCGAAATATTTACAAATATATTCTTCGTATTCGCCCAGAATATTGTTGTAGAAAGCGCGGGATGTTAATGTAAGTTTGTCGGCTTGCTGTTTCAGAATTTCGATTATTCGTGTATGACAATGTCCTTGATTTACTGCCGAATAAGCCGAAAGAAAATCGTAATAACGTTTTCCGTCAACTCCCCACAAAAAAATTCCTTTTCCTTTTTCCAAAACCACAGGCAGCGGATGATAGTTATGCGCCCCGTAGTTTTCTTCGCGCTCAATATAAAATTTTTCGGTCATATTTATGTATTTTACTATTTGTATTAATTGATTTTATTCATATTTCTTTTCAAAGAAAATTTCAGCAAGCATGCAGCGCAAACTTCCGCCTCCTGCCATTTCAATGGTTTTTATATCAGAATGTAAAATATTATTGTATCGCTCTATTTTTCTTATTTGGTCAAGGTTTAGCGATTCGTATGCCTGAGACGACATTGCTAGAAACTTTTCGCCATCGCTGTTTGAAATTTGCAGCATATTTCCTGCAAAATGCTGCATTTGTTCGATGTTTATTTCAATCATTTCTTTGTTTGTTGCAAATAAATTTTCTATAACATCTTTCAATTCATCGCTGTTTGTAATTGATTTTGTGCAAATAATCGAATATTTATCGGCAACCGACAACATAACATTTGTGTGATAAATTTCCTTTTCGGCAAACATTGCTTGGAAGCGACATTTTTTGAATTGAAGTTTTTGGCAAAAGTCGTCGAGAATTTCTTCATCGGTTCGTGGCGACAAACATGCGTAAGCAATTTTGTTTTCTCTGTCCAAAACCATGCTTCCCGTGCCTTCAAGAAATTTATTTTGCTGTTCGTAATGCGTAAAATCTAAAATGTTTTTTACATCAAAATCGCTTTTCAACATGTTGATAATATCATCTTTACGTTCCAGTCGTCTGTTTTCGGCAAACATTGGATACAAACACAGACTTCCATCGTTGTGAGTTGAAAACCAATTATTTGGAAAAATCGAATCGGGAAGTTTCGACTGTGGTTCGTCGTTTACAACTATCGGATTCACTTTTGCTGCAATTAAAGTTTCAATAAGTTTGTCAAATTCTTCTAATGCTTTTTTTTGCAAATCACGGTTTTTGGTTTTGGTTTGAAATGAATTATTTACCGCGGTCTGCGAATTAAATCCGAAATTTGTCGGTCGCACGAGCAGTAAGGTATTTGTTGATTGTGTTGTTGTTATCATTTTTTTAAAAATTAAAAGTTTATATATTTATGCAAAATTACTAATTTATTGCCAAAATACAAGTTTATTTATGTATTTGCAAATTATTTTATATCCTTAATCTTTTAAAATTTTCATTTCACACTTCGTGCAATCGAATGAAACTCTTAGTTTTTGCCTGTTATTCAGTAAAAATAAATCTTCGTTGTGTCCATGTTTGCACAATCCCAGTTCGTAGCGAATGCAGTATTTGTTGAACATTAATATTTTATTTTTTGTTGAATTTTCGATTTCAAAAGCATTTTGTATTTCTCTGACTCCATGTCGTTTATAAAATTCAGCCGACAATGAATTTGAAATATTTGAAGTATAATCAAGCTTATCTTTATTTAAGGGAATATTGTTTTTAATAATTTTTGACTGTTTGCGACAATAATTTTTTTCTCGTTCAACAAGCAGTAATTCAACAATTTGACGTCTCCATTCGTTTATTGTAGATGCTTTGTAAAATGGTATCCTGCTGCTGCAAATTTCTACATTAAAAGAAAAAATACTGTCGTTTTTTGAAAGATTTTTGATTATGCTGTTCATGGCTAATTCGGTATTTTGAGCAGTATCGCCAATTTGCGAAATTTCGAACATTACCGAATTTTTATCTTGGTCGGTTGCCTGCAAAGTTATTTTTTCGTCATTGTCTGTAAATTTTATTGTTGCTTTAATTTTTCGGGACGCTGTTTTTTGTTTCATTGACTTTTCAAACGATTGATTATAACTTCTGAATATTATGATTTCGGGTTTTAGATTTTCTATTGATGCAGGAAAATTTTTTTCGCCGACAACCTTATTTATTCGTGTGCCGCAAAGTTTTTTACGTTTATCAAAAAAACAAATTCCATCTCCGTTTTGCAGGGAGTTTTCGTTATTGATAACAAAATAATTTTGAGCAACATACATTATCTTTCCAATTCTTTCGCCAATTGATTTTGCTGTATTCAACGATGCTGTTTTTTTACGGTTTCCATCAATAAAATAATTTGTAAAACCGCGAGAAAACGACAAATTTACATTGGGTTCAAACATCAATGTTACTGTGCCTGACGATGATTTTTTATAATCGGTATTTGTATTCAAAAAATTGTCCAAAAGTTTGTGATAATGAGCAACAACGTTTTTCACATAACTTGCATCTTTAAGTCGTCCTTCGATTTTGAACGATGAAATTCCTGCATTAATCAAATCTTCCAAATGCGCCGACAGGTTCAAATCTTTCAACGACAGCAATTGCTTGTTTTTTGCTATTATTTTTCCGTTTTTGTCAGTCAAATCATAAGCGGAACGGCAAGGTTGAGCGCAACATCCGCGATTTGCGCTGCGTCCTGTAAGCGCACAACTTAAATAACATTGTCCGCTGTAACTTACGCAAAGTGCGCCATGAACAAAAAATTCCAAGTCGATATTTGTATGTTTTGCTATTTCTATAATTTGTTTTAACGACAGTTCGCGCGCCAGAATAATTCTTTTAAATCCCACATTTTCAATAAATTTTACCTGCTCCAATGTTTGATTGTTTGCCTGTGTTGATGCAAAAAGCGGAATTGGCGGCAAATCCATTTCGAGCAGCGACATGTCCTGAATTATCAAAGCATCGCAACCAATGTTGTAAGCATCAACGGCAAGTCGTTGCGCCTGTTTCAGTTCGTGCTCATAAAAAATTGTATTTTCGGTTATATAAACTTTTGCATAATATTTGTGTGCATATTTCACTAATTTTTCGATATTTTCAATAGAATTTGCGGCAGATTCTCTTGCGCCGAAACGGTTTGCTCCAATATAAACGGCATCGGCGCCATGGTCAATAGCCATCTTTCCCAATTCAAGATTTTTTGCAGGTGCAAGAAGTTCCAGTTTTCGCATTTTTTAAGAATTAAAAAACCTCATAAAAATTATGAGGTTTTAATGAAAAATTTAAATTAACAAATTAAAAAAAATGATTTATTTACAAACAACTTTCATTTGCGCCTGCGCATTAGCGCTAAGTTTAGGGTCGTTTACTTTTTTATAGTTTTGGCAAGCTTTTGTATTGTTTCCGCTTTGCTGATATGCAGCAGCCAAAAAGTAATAAGCCTGCGCCGATTCTTTCAATGCAACGCATTTTTCCAGTGCAGCAACAGCATCTTTATATTGTTTAAGTTGGAAATAAGATACGCCGAGTATTAAATATGCGCTTTCGCTTTCGGGATTATATTCGGTTACCTGTTTCGATTTTTCAATAGCTGCTTTATATTCTTTTGCTTTTTGTGCTGCTTGCGCTTCTTTCAAATATGCTGCTGCTATATATTTATTTATTTTATCAATTGCTTCCTCATCGCCTGTTTTTGTAATCGTTTTAATGGCATTGGCAAATTCTCCGTTTTTGGCATAATTGGTAGCCTGTACAGAATAAACCGAGTTTATTATGTCGGTTACGCTTTCTTTGGTAATTTCGGTATTTCCGTATTTTTCGGCTGCCGCAAGCGATTTGTTAAAATATTCGACCGCTTCATCGTATTTGCCTTCGCTTGCCAGTGAACCGGCAATAGCCGAATACGAAAACGGAATCATATTTTTGCAGTTCGTTTTTATACCTTCAACGGTTTCGGCTGCATCTTCGTCAGTGATTGCAATTGCAGCGGTGAAAGCAGCTTCCAGATCGGCTATAGCCTGCTGATAATTTTCTGCCTTGAATGCTTCACTTCCTTTGTTAAACTGTTCAACAACAGCGTTAATGTCTTGAGCTTTTGCTCCAAACGATATTACCAGTGCAATTAATGGTAATAATAAAAATTTCATTTGTTTCATTTTTATACTTTTTTAAGTAATTAATAATTTAGTTGCAATATTACAAATTTTATACCAAACTGCAAAATATATCATACTATTTTATGGTATTTATTATATATAAGACATTGATATTAACACATTTATATTAAGATAAAAAATCTTTAAAATTTTTTAAAAAATAAAATTAACTGTAATTTTTGAAGTAAAAATGTATATGAAATTTTACGTTTCGTTAATTACAATTTTAAATTTATTATACATTAGGTTTAAATAAAATCGCCATATTTTTATTTACATTTCATCTATTTCTTTCAGCCACAATGCCGCCGAAGCATCGCTTGGCATTCGCCAGTCGCCGCGTGGCGAAAGATTTACAGAGCCTACTTTGGGACCGTCGGGCAAACACGAACGTTTGAATTGTTGCGCAAAAAATCGCTGGTAAAAAATTCTCATCCATTTTTTTATTTCACCGGCTTGCAGGTTTTCAAATGCCTGTTGCGCCAAAAAAAATATTTTAGATGGACGAAAACCATAACGTAATGTGTAGTACAAAAAGAAATCATGCAATTCGTACGAACCTATAAGATCTTCGGTTTTTTGCAGTATATTTCCTTTTTCATCGGCAGGCAAAAGTTCCGGACTTACAGGCGTTTTGGTAATATCAATCAAAATTGATTTTGTTTTTTCGTCCATTTGTTCTGCAATCCATACAACCAAATGACGAACCAAAGTTTTGGGAATACCCGAATTTACTCCGTACATCGACATGTGGTCGCCATTGTAGGTTGTCCAGCCTAAAGCCAGTTCCGACAAATCGCCTGTGCCTGCAACAAATCCATTTTCCTGATTTGCTGCATCCATCAGAATTTGCGTACGTTCACGCGCCTGAATGTTTTCGTATGTTGTATCATGATTTTCGGGATTGTGATTTATATCTTTAAAATGCTGTTCGCAGGCTTTTGTAATGTCAATTTCACGTATTGTTACGCCAAGAGATTTCATTAAATTAAGGGCATTTGTATATGTTCTGTCGGTGGTTCCAAATCCGGGCATTGTAATTCCTGTAATTTGTCTGCGCGATATTCCGAGTTTGTCAAATGTTTTAATGCATACGAGCAGGGCAAGGGTCGAATCAAGTCCGCCTGAAATACCCAAAATAAGGCGTTGTAAATTTGTATGTATAATGCGTTTTGCAAGTCCTCCGATTTGTATTGAAAAGATTTCTTCGCAGCGTTCATCTCTGTCTTCGTTTCGAGCTGGAACAAAGGGCAAGTGATATATTTTTCTTATTAATTTTTTGTATTGATATTTTGGAAGATTAATATCTATTATTTGTACTGTATTCTTATTGGTCATATTTATTGCATTATCCGTAAAACTGCCGTGTTTCAGTCGGTCGATATTAAGTTTTTGCAAGTCAATGTCGGCTGTAACAAGTTGTTCATCAAAGGTAAAACGTTTCGATTCGGCAAGCATTTCGCCATTTTCGGCAATCAAAGCATTTCCGGCAAACACAATGTCTTGAGTTGATTCACCTGCTCCTGCTGATGAATAAACGTATGCGGCAATGCATCGCGCCGATTGTTGAATTATTAATTTTTTCAGATATGAATTTTTTCCAATTAATTCATTACTTGCCGAGAGATTAAAAATTACATTTGCTCCATTCAAGGCTTGATAACTACTTGGAGGAACAGTAACCCAAAGATCTTCGCAGATTTCTATTCCGAATATCAGTTCACCGCAACGTAAAAGCGCCTGTGTTCCGAAAGGCAGTGATTTTCCGCAGATATTTACAACAGGCTGGGCGTTTATGCCGGAAGTAAACCATCGTTTTTCATAAAATTCACCGTAGTTAGGAAGGTGTGTTTTAGGTACAGCCAATAAAATATTTCCGCTTTGAACTACAACTGCTGCGTTGTACAAACAATTATTTTGCAATACGGGCAAACCAATAATTGCAACAACTTTTGTTGTTTGAGTTTCGGCAAGCAACAAAGCGAGCGCATTTTTGGCTTCATCGATAAGTATGCGCTGATGAAACAAATCGCCGCAGGTATAAGCCGTTATGCACAATTCGGGAAAACAGGCAATTTGCACTTTTTGTTTATCCGCCTGTTTTATCTGATTTGCAATTTGTTTTACGTTATAAAAACAGTCGCCAACCTTAACATTTGGAACGGCCGCAGCAACCCTTATAAAACCTTCGTTCATAGTCTATTTTTTTTGCAAATATACAAATAAGATTTTTTAACAGGCTACAATTTTATAAAAAACATGAAATACAATGTTATAATTTGTGTTATTTATTTATTTTTTTGATAATTATATTGTTTGAGTACAGAATATTATTATTAATAAACGCTTATATTTTGAATTTTTTTCTTACAAATTCCGCCAAAAAGATTACAGACTGTTCTTCGCCCAGTACAGATATATCAATCGAAATATTATAGGTATCGCAATATCCCCAGCGCTTGTTTGAATAACAGTTATAAAACGAAGCCCGCCGCCTGTCAAACTGCCTGATAAGTTCAAGCGCTTTTTGTTCGCTGACATTCATTCGTTTGCAAATTCGCTGCGTTCTGTCGGCAATCGCCGAATGTATAAATACGTTTATCACATTGCGATTATTACGCAAAATATAATCGGAGCAGCGACCAACGAAAACACAGGATTTTTCTTCTGCCAGTTTGAGTATTACGTTCGACTGTATTTTAAATATCATGTCGTTTGAAAAATAATTATCGTATTGATAATTTCCTAAAAAAACGCCTTCAAATATTCTCAAAGCATTATTAAATTTGGCTTTTTCGTCAAAACTTTCGAGATTTTCAGGCGCAAAACCGATTTCTTTGGCTGCAAGCGTTATGAGTTTATTGTCGTAATATTCAAATCCGAACAACTCTGCAAGTTTTTTGCCTGTTTCGTGTCCGCCGCTGCCAAATTGCCTTCCAATTGTTATTATTATATTCTCATTCATGTTGTTATGATTTATAAGATGATTTGTTTATGATATTTGTTTTTTCAAAATTTTAAATTGTTTACGCATTAAAATTACGGACAAAACAGTAGAAATAAAATCAGAAATCGGAATGCTTAACCAGATTCCTGTTAAATTCCAAAATTTCGGAAGAATCAAAATCAATGGAACCAAAAAAATCAACTGACGTGTTGTCGATAAAAATATTGCATGTTTTGCTTTTCCGATTGACTGAAAAAAGTTTGCTATTACCATAGAAATTCCTACAATCGGAAATGCAGCCAGAGTTATTCTCAATCCTGTTATTGCGTATTCTATCTGCTGTCGCGTTAATTCAAAATTTTGGTTTAATTCACTATCCTTTTGCGAAAACAGCATTGCAAGTTGTCGCGGAAACAGTTCGCTTACTATAAAAGCGGTTGTTGTGATGCAGGTTGCGGCAATTATCGACAGTTTTAAGACTTTCAAAACTCTGTCGAACTGTTTTGCTCCGAAATTATAAGATCGGAAGA
>JAITLJ010000104.1 GCA_031277925.1 Prevotellaceae bacterium
TTATAAAATAAACATTTTTTTTCTTTTTTTAAAACTAATTGGTTATTTCATTGATATAGGCATATTTATCTGTGCCTATAATAAAAATTATTGGACAAAAAAAACTTTATAGAGTGTTAAATTTTAATAAATAATTAACGATTATTAATTAACAAACTAAAAAAACAGTGAAGAAAATAATCGTCTGAATTTTGATTTATTTGATTGATTAATGAGATGAAACCTTTGCAAAAAGTTCAAGTAACACCAGACCGTATCAAAACAAACTAAAAAATAATGATATTTTGCTGACATTCAATCTGTATAAATTACAGTTTGATGGCGGGTTGGTATAAGGAGCATCTGTTTATAATAAATGAGTTCAACGCTTGTTAAGTAACGATTGAACAAGAAGCAGACTGTCTGAAATTTCAGGCAGTCTGCTTCAACATAAAATGCTAAAAAAATCTTAACTCAAAAAGGCAAATCGTCTATTTCGCTTTCCGATATATCTTCTACGAAATCGGTTGTTGTTGGAGATGGAACATCTTGAGGATAACTGTTTGGTTGAGTTGTTGCTGTCTGTTGTTGACTGGCATTTTCATCCGAAAATTGTACTCGCCATGCTCGTATCGAAGTGTACCATCTTCCGCCGGCTTCGCGTGATTCTAAATTTACGCTTATCGTTACTTTATCTCCTGGTTTTATTTTTTCGAGGTCGCCTATTTTGTCTCCCCAAAATGATATGCAAATTTTTTTCGGATACTGTTCAATCGTTTCTATTACTGCGTCCTGCACGCTCCATGATCCGCGAGCGCTTTCGCCCGATCTGATATCTAATTTCTGTATAAGTTTACCAACAATATCAAGTATCATTTTACTTTATAATTTTTAATAATTCTACTTCAAAAATCAATGTTGAATAAGGCTCAATAATACTTCCCTGAAGCGCTCTTTCTCCATAGGCAAGACTGGCAGGAATAAAAAGTTTTATTTTTCCGCCTTCATTGATTTTTTGGATTCCTTCTGTCCAGCCTGTGATTACGCGATTAAGAGGGAAATTTATTTTTTCGTTGGCATCAAATTCGCGACCGTCAATAAGCGTGCCTCTGTATTTTACTTCTACTTCGCTTCCGGCGGCAGGATATGCTCCTGTGCCTTCCCGTTCTATTTTATACTGAAGTCCGCTTTCGGTAGTAATGACGCCTTCTTCATTTTTATTTTTTTCAAGAAATGCTTCTCCTTCCGCTTTGTTTTTTTCAAACTTTTTTGCCTGCATTGCAGCTATAAAATTCTGAATTACTGTACGATTTGCAGCGATGTCTATTTTTCCATCATCATTATACATGGCTTTGAAACCTTCTACAAATTTGTCAATATCAAAATTTTCGATATTAAGGTTTTTAAGACTGCTGCAAACATCTATTCCAAGCGCATAGGATACTGTTCCTGCATCGTTTTGTAATTCCTGTTCTGCTGATGGATTCTGTGGATTTTTGTTTGTGTTTTGTGCACATGACATTGTTGTAAAAAGCAATGTGGTAATAGATAAAATTAAAATTTGTTTCATTTTCTTTTCGATTTAGAGTTGTTATTATTATTGATTAATTTTTCAATTTCGATGTCATATATCAGAACCATATTTGGTTTTATTTTGTGCGTTATCCATGGTTCGATGTTTTTGCCGAATGCAAGTTCGCTGGGAATATATAAAACAAATTTTGCACCCTCGCCAAACAGTTGTAAACCTTCAAAAAGTCCTTGAATTAGACGGTCTTTGGCAATGTAATATGCTTTGTTTTTATTGGTTTCGATAGTGTCGCCGTTAGTTTGAGTTATTGTGATGTTAAGATATGCAGTATCGCCGGGAATTGGTTTTTTATCGTTTCCTTCATTTATCACCTTATATTGCAAGCCGCTTTCGGTTGTATTGACACTTTCTTCATTTTTGTTTTTTTCAAGAAATTCGCGACCTTCAACAAGTCGTTTTTCGTTTTCTCTGTTTACAAGTCTTTGTTTGTATGCTATTATATAATTGTTTGACTGTTCGAGTTTCATTTGTAATGCAGCCGTATCGTTTTTCAGAATATCTTTTATTCCCTGTTTTGTGTATTTTAAATTTAATTTGAAAATATTTGCTTCTGTCAGTTGATGCGCCCAAATAGCGCCAATCATCTTAGTCAGATGTTTTTTTTCCTGTTCGTTATAAACTCTTTGTGGCGATTTTTGCAAAAATTCTCTGATTTGCATCGATAAGGTATATATGTTATTTTCAACCGATATTGGTTCTTTAATTTTTTGTTTCAGAGCGTTTATGGCTTCGTTGATATTTATAAATTGCAGTCCGTCCATCGAAACTTGATGTCCCCACATGATGCCTACGCTGTAACTTATTGAATCAAGTTCGCTTGAAGAATTGCTCAAGCGCGACTGGCATGAACTTGCTGCAATAATACCTGATAAAATAGAAATCAAAATATATAATTTTTTCATATAACTTATGTGTTACGTTTAATTCATTTATTTTTAATTTTCAAATTGCAAAGTTAGCATAAAATTATCAATTATACATAGGCGCATAAAAATTTCTTACAAAAAATACTGTGAAAATGTTCATAAATTTTTCTGCATTATACACAGACCGATAAAAATATTCGGCAAGTTGGTGAAAGAAATGTGTATGAAATTTTCAAATCGCATGCAAACAAATAAAAATTATTTACAAAATTGTATGTCAAAATTTGAATGCAATTTCTTTCCAATTTTGTCGATTTTCAATTATTTTTTTACCTTTGTGTTATGGAACATTTTATAGTATCGGCACGAAAATATCGACCGCTCACATTTGCAAGTGTAGTCGGTCAGTCGTCAATAGCACAAACATTGAAAAATGCAATCGACCGCAAACAGTTGGCGCATGCATACCTTTTTTGCGGACCGCGCGGAGTAGGAAAAACAACATGCGCGCGTATTTTTGCAAAAACAATCAACTGTTTTTCGCCCGATGCAAATAGCGATGCCTGTGGACAATGCGAGTCATGCAAAGCCTTTGCCGAAAATCGTTCGTACAATATTCACGAACTTGATGCAGCATCGAAAAATTCAGTCGACGAGATCCGTAATTTGATTGAACAGGTGCGCGTTCCTCCGCAAATAGGCAAATATAGCGTGTATATAATCGACGAAGTTCACATGTTATCGCAGGCCGCTTTCAACGCATTTCTGAAAACGCTTGAAGAACCGCCCGCACATGCCGTTTTTATTCTTGCTACAACCGAAAAACACAAAATAATTCCGACAATTCTTTCGCGTTGCCAAATTTATGATTTTAACAGAATAAGCATTGAAGATGCCGTTGCCTATATCGAAAAAATTGCCAAAAATGAAAATATTGATTATGAATCCGAAGCCTTGCATATAATTGCGCAAAAAGCCGATGGTTCGATGCGCGATGCCCTGTCGATATTCGATCAGGTCGTATCGTTTTGCGGAAAAAGTATTACTTATACCAAAGTTATTGAAAATCTTAATGTACTTGATTACGAGTATTATTTCAGACTTACAAATGCATTTATCGATGGCGATTACTGTACAGCTCTGGTAATTTTTGATGAAATTTTGGCAAAAGGTTTCGATGCTCAATATTTTATTCGCGGCTTAAATTCTCATTTTCGCGATTTGCTTGTTTGTAAAGATACGCACACAATATCACTGCTCGAAGTCGGCGCCGCTATTGCTGAATCATATAAGAAACAAGCCGGAATTTGCAGCGTTAACTTTCTGTTTAAAGCATTAGATATTACAAGCGCCTGCGATACAGGATACAAAACAAGTTCAAATCAGCGTTTGCATATCGAACTTGCACTTTGCAAACTTTCAAACATAACATCTGCGCATAAAACAGAACAGCAATCTGTAAAAATTATTGAAACATCTGAAAAAACAAAAAAAGAAACAGGCAAACAGCAGCCCGAACAGGCAAATACGGATAAAATCGAAAAAAAAACTCAAATTAACATTAATCCCGATGAAATAAAAGAAAAAACAACAGTTGCAGCACGCCCCGAAACAGTATCAATAAAAGGATTTTCGAGCTTGACTGAATCAATAACTGTTGAAACGAAAGATATAAAGCGGGAAGAAAACGACATATTGCAAATAAATGAACATTTTACCGAAGAGCAGTTATTAACGGCGTGGAAAAATTGCGCAGATAAATATGTAAAAGTAAACACTCGATTTGCAAGCGCCATGATGGCTGCAAAACCAGTTTGCGAAAACGGAAATATTATTGTTTTCAACGTTCTGAACACTGTGCAAAAAAATGCGCTTGAAGAAAAGGGAATAGCAAAAAAGATTTGTAGTTATTTACAGCAAGAACTGAAAAACACCTCGTTGAAATTAGACGTGCGCGTTGACCAAAGCGGCGACCAAATTGACGCTCCTAAACTTTATACCGATTCGGACAAAGAAAAATATATGCGCGAAAAAAATCCCGAACTTGCAAACTTTCAGGCAACTTTCGAATTGTACGATAATAAATAGTCGCTTCTTAGCTGTTTCTGGCAAATAATAATCGCAAAAAAAATAACGTTTTTTGAAATAATTTTTATACAAATAACAAATCTATTAAAATTTATTTTAACTTTGCAGTTGATTAACACAACATTTTAAATTTAAAGAATATGAAAAATTTATTAATTTTTACGACAATGCTGCTCGTAACAGCATTTGCAGGCGCACAAAGTCTGGCGCCGATAAAACTTAACGAACCCGATAAAAACAGAGGAACATCTGTTATGAAAGCGCTGAACGAGCGCCAGTCCACACGTGAATTTTCTACCGAAAAACTGAGTTTGCAGGATTTGTCCGATTTATTGTGGGCAGCCAACGGAATAAATCGTCCGGACGGACGCCGAACAGCCGCTACCGCACGCAATAACCAGGATATTGATGTTTATGCGATTATGGAAGAAGGCGCTTATTTTTACGATGCAAAAAACAATGAACTGAAGCCCGTTGCCGAAGGCGATTATCGCGCATTGATTGCTGACAGACAGGTTTCGGTGAAAGATGCGCCGGTTTCGCTGCTCGTTGTATCCGACATATCGCGGTTTGCAGGCCTGGACATCGAAACGCAGAAACAGTGGGGCGCATTAGATGCAGGAATAGTTTCGCAAAACATTATGATTTTTGCGGCAGGCTGCGGGTTTGTTACCGTTCCGCGCGTTTACATGAATAAGGATGAACTTAAAAAAGTTTTGAAACTTAGCGAAACACAAATCCCCATGATTAACAATCCCGTAGGTTATAAACGCTGACAGATTGAAAAAATAAATTCTATTTTAAAAGAAAACTTATATGAAAATCATTTTAAAAGCCATATTATTTGCGCTGTTGCTGAGTGGCATAGCCAGCGCCGCAGACAACAAAACCCCTTTTGAAGGAACATGGGAACGCGTAAAAAACGAAATGACACGATGGACATTCAGCGGCAATACCTATAAAGTATATTGGGAACTTGAAGGCGAAGCAGGCGAACATTATTACAGAGGAACATTTTTCTTTAAAGAACTTTCGCCGGGTCGCGGTATAATTACATTTGAGCAGACACATTCATCCCTGACAGGCGAAATATGGACAGAGGCAGAGGAAACCGAACAGACAAGTTATAAATTTATCAACAGCAACGAACTTGAAATTATGTCGGCAAAATACAAAAAAAAGTAAAAACAGAAATAATTATTGTGAATAAACCGCATTTACGCACGGCGTACGGCATATCTGAATGTCATGCGCCGTATTTTTTTGCAACATTCTGCTTAAAAAAAGTTTTTTACTTTGCGCAAACCGCCATTTTTCCGTTTCACAATTCAAAGATTTAAAATTTAAGATTTAATAATTTTAAAGATGTTCCTGCGGAAAAAAAATGTTGGTAAAAAAAATAATTCGCCAGTAAAGGTTACGTGCGGAGCAGCGGCGATTAATCCGCAGTGATGCACAAAGATATTTCGTTTTTACCTGATTTTTGTTATCTTTCCTCTTTCTACATTAAATAACGAGAACGTATTTTTTTGCTGTTCAAGGATTTTATCCAAACGAGTTTTGTTGCTGTCGGTAATAAAAATTTGTCCAAAACCGTTGCTTGCTACAAGCGAAATCAAATGCTGTACGCGGTGCAAATCCAGTTTGTCGAAAATATCATCAAGAAGAAGCACAGGCTTAATGTTTGTTTGCTGTTGAAAAAAATGGAACTGTGTAAGTTTAAGCGCAATCAAAAAAGTCTTTTGCTGTCCTTGCGAACCGATTTTTTTAATTGGGTAATCGTTCATTTTCATAATAATATCGTCTCGATGAATGCCTGTTGTTGTGTGTTGCATTATACGATCTTTTTCAAATGAATTTTCAAGTAAATCAATAAAATTATTTTCGTTTAAATCAGATTTGTACGTTATCGCAACCTGTTCGCTGTCGTTTGAAACTTGCGCATAAACTTGCGTAAAACACTTTTGTATCTGTTCAATAAACTGTTTGCGTTTTTGATAGATTGTTTGTGCATATTCGTTTAACTGCTCATTGAAAACGGCAATAACGTCATTTTTTTCCCTTATCTGTTTCAATAATTTATTTCGTTGCATCAGCACACGGTTATATTTTACAAGGTTTTCGAGATAAATAATATCGAGTTGCGCCATAACGCTGTTGATATATCGGCGGCGTTCTTCGCCCGAATCGTTTATCAGCGAAATGTCGGTTGGCGAAATCATAACAAGAGGAATAAGACCGAGATGGTCGGCAAAACGCAGATACTGTTTATCGTTGCGTTTAAAGATTTTGTCGCCGTTTTGTACGCCGCAGTATATTTTTTCTTCGTTTTCTTTACGTACAAAATTGCCTTGTATGATAAAATAATTTTCGTTGTGTTTAATATTTTGCCGGTCGGTATTGCCGAAAAAACTTTTTGTAACGGATAAATAATATATTGCATCGAGCAAATTTGTTTTTCCTTCGCCGTTATTGCCTGTGAAGCAATTCAGGTTTTGCGAAAATTCAAGTTCGGCATGCTCGATATTTTTAAAATTATTTACAGATATTTGTTTCAGATACATTCAAAAACTTATTTGTTGTGCGAAGGTATAAAATGTTTTCCAAAGAGTGCGTTCAAAAAAAATGTTTTGTCTGCAATCATTTTTCCATTCGTATTGTTTTTCTATAAATTTCTGCTGATTTTTATTTGCAGGGAGAAATTTATTGGCGTTAATTTAATCGTGAAATCATCTTATTAATTCTGGGAATTTTGTTTTAACAGTTTTTCAAAAATCTTTTTAAAACTTACCTGTTCGCTTATAATTTCATGTATTTTTGAAATATCTATGCGTTGCTGTTCCATGGTATCTCGATGTCGAATTGTTACGGTATTATCTTCAAGCGTTTGATGGTCAACGGTTATACAAAACGGCGTACCTGTTGCATCTTGGCGGCGATAACGTTTTCCGATAGAATCTTTTTCATCGTACTGACAATAAAAATCGCATTTTAATGTATTTAATATTTCACGCGCTTTTTCGGGCAGTCCATCTTTTTTCAGCAAAGGCAATACCGCAAGTTTTACAGGTGCAAGCACGGGAGGAATACGAAGCACGATGCGCTGTTCGCCATCAGCCAGCAGTTCTTCATGATATGCAGCCGACAAAATCAGAAGTATCATGCGATCAACTCCGATAGATGTTTCAATAACATAAGGAACGTAACTTTCATTGGTTTCGGAATCAAAGTATTGCAGTTTTTTTCCCGAATATTTTTGATGATTTCCGAGGTCAAAATCTGTTCGCGAATGTATTCCTTCAACTTCTTTAAACCCGAACGGAAAATTAAATTCTATGTCGGTGGCCGCATTGGCGTAATGTGCAAGTTTTTCGTGGTCGTGAAAGCGATAGTTATCATCTCCCAAGCCAAGCGATCTGTGCCATGTCATACGGTTTTTTTTCCATTGTTCAAACCATTTAAGTTCTTCGCCCGGACGTACAAAAAATTGCATTTCCATTTGTTCAAATTCTCTCATTCTAAATATAAATTGACGTGCAACAATTTCATTACGAAATGCTTTACCTGTCTGTGCAATTCCAAAAGGGATTTTCATACGACCTGTTTTTTGAACATTCAGAAAATTAACAAAAATGCCTTGCGCCGTTTCGGGACGCAGATAAATTGTATTTGCGCTGTCGGCTGTTGAGCCCATTTGCAGCGAAAACATTAAATTGAACTGACGAACATCCGTCCAGTTGCGCGTACCCGAAACAGGACAAACAATTTCGCAATCCAGTATCAGCTGTTTGAGCGCAGACAAATCGTTGACCGTCAACGCTTCGGTCATGCGCCGTTTAATGTCGTTGATTTTGTTCAGGTTTCTTACTGTATTTGGATTTGTTTCTTTGAATTTTACTTCGTCGAAATTTTCTGCAAATTTTTTTCTGCCTTTTTCAACTTCCTTTTCAATTTTTTCTTCGATTTTTGCAATATGTTCTTCAAGCAATACATCGGCGCGATAACGTTTTTTTGAATCTTTATTGTCAATCAGCGGGTCGTTGAATGCTCCTACATGGCCAGATGCTTCCCAGATTCGCGGATGCATGAAAATTGCCGAATCTATGCCAACAATATTATCGTTAAGCCTGACCATTGCTTCCCACCAGTATTTTTTTATGTTATTTTTCAATTCTGTTCCTAATTGTCCGTAATCATAAACAGCGCTCAATCCATCGTAAATTTCGCTTGACTGAAAAATAAAACCGTATTCTTTTGAATGTGCAATAAGTTTTTTAAATAAATCTTCTTTTGTCATTTTTAATATTTTTTTATAAAACAAAACGTTTTGAACGCGCAAAGTTAGCATTAAATTTTCCAATTACACACAATCAAATAAAAATTGCTTTTGCCGTAATTGCGGACAATACGGCATATTTGGAAAAGCACATGCATGTTTCGCAGGCATCATAAACGGAATTCTCGTTGGCGTCAACCAAGCTCTCGTTGGCGTCAACCAAACTCTCGTTGGCGCCAACAGTAAATCGTGAATGATAAAGTATTAAATTTTTATCTGTCCTTGTTTAATATCAGAAATTTAATATACTTTTGCATAACAAAAAATATTAATTAAATAAAAAATATATGAAAAAAATAATTATTTTAACATTAGCAACAATTTTGCTATTTAATTCTGCCCTTAGAGCAGACGAAGGAATGTGGCTCTTGCCATTATTGAAAAAAACAGGTTTTCATGAGATGCAAAAACTCGGAGTGCGGCTTACTGCCGAACAGATTTACAGCATCAATAATTCGAGTTTGAAAGATGCAATAGTAATTTTTGGCGGAGGCTGTACGGGCGAACTTGTGTCGGCAGATGGCTTGATTCTAACAAATCATCATTGTGGCTATTCTTCAATACAGAAACACAGTTCTGTCGAACATGATTACCTTAAAGATGGCTTTTGGGCAATGTCGCGCAGCGATGAACTGCCAACGCCGGGGCTGTCGGTTTATTTCCTCGAAAGTTTTGAAGATGTTACCGACTCAATAAATGCGGTAACAGCAGGCATAGACAACGAAAGCGAACGCCAAACAGCCATTCGCAAAAAAATAACGGAAATGACGGCAAAATATGACGGACTTAAAAGAATACGCGCTACCGTTTCGAGTTTTTATGCAGGCAATATTTATTATCTGATAGTTTACAAAATTTACAGCGATGTTCGCATGGTTGGAGCGCCGCCATCGTCAATAGGAAAATTCGGCGGCGATACCGACAACTGGATGTGGCCCAGACATACAGGCGACTTTTCGATGTTTCGCGTTTATGCCGATAGGGATGGAAATCCGGCAGAGTATTCGCCCGACAATGTTCCTTACAAACCAAAACAGTATTTGAAAATTTCGATAAAAGGCGTCGAGAAAAACGATTATACAATGATTATGGGCTACCCGGGAAGCACACGCCGATACATGACTTCGTGGGAAGTTGACGAACGCATGAATATTACAAATGCAAACAGTATCCACATTCGCGGTATTCTTTTGGAATTGATGAAAGAAGATATGGAAGCCGACAGAAAAGTACGCATTCAATACGCATCAAAACACGCAGGCATAAGCAATTACTGGAAAAATTCGATAGGAATGAACAAAGCGCTGAAACAATTGAAAATTAAGGATAAAAAACAGGAAGAAGAAAGCAATTTTACGGCGTGGGTAAATGCAAACGAAAGCCGAAAAGAAAAATACGGCGAAGCATTAAGTTTGATACAGCAGGCAGTTGCCGACATAGCCGAATATCGAAAAATATCGGTGTACTACAACGAAGCTATTCTCAATTCCGAAATTATAAGAAATACATACCGCTTAAACAATTATCTGTCGACAATGAAAAGAGAAACCGATACAGTGAAAAAAGCAGAAATGTTGAGCGTATTAAAAAAAACTGCCGAATCGTTTTTCAAAGATTATAATAAACCTACCGATGTGAAAATAACAAAAGCGCTTTTCAAAGATTTTATCAAAAACACAGATGCCAAATATTATCCCGAAAGCTTTGCTCAAATCGACAGTCTTTACAATAGCGATGTAAATAAATTTGTAGATAATCTGTTTGCAACATCAATATTTTGCGATAAAGAGAAACTGGATGCATTTTTGGAAAATCCAAATGATGAAATATTAGAAGCAGATTTGGCAAACAAAATATATTCATCGCTTATGAAAAAAGACGCCGAATTGCGTCCGCTAACACAACCAATCAGCGAACGGTACAACAAAGGTCGCCGCCTGTACGAAAGCGGACTGCTTGAAATGAATGCAGGCAAAAAATCAATGTATCCCGATGCAAATTCCACAATGAGATTAACCTACGGAACAGTGCAGGATTACTATCCGGCTGATGCCGTTCATTACGATTATATCACTACAATAGACGGAGTGATGCAAAAAGAAGATCTTGATAATCTGTTTGAATTTGAAGTTCCTCAACGATTAAAAGATCTGTACAAAGCCAAAGATTACGGCAGATATGCAATGAAAAACGGAAACCTTCCCGTTGCATTCATTTCGACAAACGACATTACAGGAGGCAATTCGGGAAGTCCCATAATGAACGCTAAAGGCGAACTTGTAGGTTTGGCGTTTGACGGAAACTGGGAAGCGATGAGCGGCGATATTTGTTTTGAACCTAATCTGCAACGCTGTATAAATGTAGATATCAGATATGTATTGTTCATTATTGATAAATATGCAGGAGCAAAACATCTTGTTGACGAAATGACAATCGTAAAATAAAAAAACATGTGAAAATCATTTGCTGTTTATCTCAAAACAGTCTGCCGCCGTTCTGAAAGCCTAATGTTTGAGCAACAACAATAATACAAAAAAATCCTGACAGAATTAATATTTGTCAGGATTTTTACTTGTTAACCATACAGCATGTTATGGCGCTTTAATTTGCGCATTATGTCATATATTTTTTTAATGGTATTTAAATAGTCGCTCCTTAAAAATGGTAGAAACGGTTCATTATTAATAAATTATAGACATAAATTATCGAATAAAAATACCGAATTTAATATAGATACAGACAAAAATTCGGCAAAACATGAACTCGTTTCTTTATCTTCTTTTGTATCAAGACAAATTAGCAGAAAGAAATAATTGTCCGAAAATTTTAATGTACTAGCATTGTCCTTTTTTTTATTCGTAAGGGAGCGACTATTTTCACAGTTTATAAGGAGCGACTAAATATCAAAACATTTTCTTTTTTGATGTTGTTGCCACAAAATCTTTCAGATAAAAAGGTTCGAAATAAGCAATGTCAACAAAATCGGAACTGGCGAATTTTTCAATGGCAATATCAATCATTCCTTTCGCAGATGCTTTTATATCGGCAAATATTGCATTTGGAGAATTTATCACCGATTTGCATTTTTCGGCGCCGCTTCCAAAAAACATTATCCTGTTCGTTGCTAGTAATTCTGCAAAAGTACTTTCGTCAATAATCTGTGCCGATATTTGATTTATCGCATTTGCATTATTGTCGAACAATGCCGTATAAACTTCCATTCGTCGAGCATCAATCATTGGACAAAGCAGCATTTCGGGCGATGGTTTTGCTTTTTCGACAGCCAGTTTTGCCAGCGACTGCAAACTGCCGACTGCAATCAAAGGTTTATTTGCTCCGAAACACAAACCTTTTGCAGTAGATACGCCGATACGTATTCCTGTGTACGAACCCGGACCTTCGCTTACTGCAATTGCATCCAAATCGGATACGTTAAGATTTTGGCAGGTTAAAACTTCATCTATAAAAACCGAGAGTTTTGCCGCATGAGCAATTTCTCCGTCGCTTTCGCGCAAGGCAATAATTTGTTTGTTGTGCGACAGCGCCACCGAACAAATTGACGTTCCTGATTCTATGCTTAAAATTTTTGACATTTTTTGAATTATCCCGCAAATTTAGATGAAATATTCTAATTGCCTTAATACATCAACAAAATATTTGAACAGATAAACAGCCTGAATACTGTTCCTCAGTTTTAATTTAAACTTTGCATTATTTAGTCGCTCCTTAAAAAGGGTCGAAACGGTTAATTATTAATAAATTATAGGCATAAATTATCGAATCAAAATACCGAGTTTTATATAGATACAGGCAAAAATTCGGCAAAATACAAACTTGTTTCTTTATCTTCTTTTGTCTTGATACAAAAGAAGCAAAAAATCAAGGCTTGCGTTGCCTTCGGCGAACTCGTAAACTCGGTTCTCGGCGACCCGCTAAACGGCTCGATTGCT
>JAITLJ010000158.1 GCA_031277925.1 Prevotellaceae bacterium
AATTATGATAATTACACGCATTATTACACGCATTATTTGACTGTTTTAGTCAAACGATTTGACTAAAATAGTCAAACTTTTATTAATGCACTGAATGTCAAAGAAATAACGCTATCCTCTAATTGGTAAAGAATAACGTTTTCTTTTTCAGCTCGTCATTTTCAGCTCTCAATTTTGTTAGTTCGTCATCTTTTTCTTTGAGCATTGTTAAAAGCAAGTTAATATTACTTCCATTAACGTCATTAACGTCATTCACATGTTTGTCGTCATCGAAAAAAAAATAAAGAGGTTTCTTTATTGCTGATGCTATTTTTTCAATTACTCCAGTTTTTATGTCTTTTGCATTTAACATAGAATTGAGGTTTTGAGGGGTTTCTCCCATCAATTCTGCGACATTTTTCAATAAATACCCACTTTTTTTTAATTTTTTTTTAACTTCTATCCCGTTCATAATCAATATAATAAAAATTATTTTAAAGAAAAACCTTGTTTTTTAAAGAAAAAATTTGCAAAAATAAAAAATATTCTTTATCTTTGTGCCGGATTTCACGTTGAAATCTCGGTATAAAAGTATTAAAAAATTATTAATTAAAAATTAAAATGGAAGTAGAAGTAAAAATCAAAAATGCCACCAACGGCATCGGTATTGGAACTCTTGCATGGACAAGAGCCGAACTTATTAATTCAGATGTGCGTCTATCCACATCTAAAACTGGCAATCTCATGGTCGCCAGTTATCGCCCCGACGGCACCGTCGCTACTATTATAGCGACAGAATACTCATCGAGCTTCCCTCGAGGCTTCGATGACGCAACCTTTTTTGCAACAATCAGCGTGGCATACTGTTACGTCGAAGAGGGCGAAGAGGGCGAAGAGGAAGAGGGCGACAATAGGCAATGCCTTTTTGGCCGCGTCCTTACCCCAGCGTCCTACAACTTTACGCAAAAATTCATAGAGAAATGCGTAGAGTTTCTCGCTAGTGCTATTGCTGCGAGAAACTCTACAGAGTACCAAGAGCTTAAAACGCTCTCGGTTGAAATTAAAGCAGAACTTTAACCCAATTTTTGCCGGCGGCGTGTAAAAGTGCCGCTGGCAACTTAGAAGATAAAAAAACATGAAAATTAATATAAATGAATACAAAATTCAACATTTACAAGCTAAAACCCTGCGAAGAAGGGTTAGCATATTTTAACAGCCAAGCCACGATTGAGGAAGCTTGGAACAATTGCCCGCGTGGCGATTGGTTATTATGGGTAGCAAAACAACTCAAGGTGGATGAGGCTCTTATCCAAAAAGCGACAATTGCAGCGAATCAAGATGCAAATCTTTGTCGCGAAATATTAACAAATGCTGTATTTCGTATTATATACGAAATAGAGACAAGTGAATTTGAGCGACAACATTGTCGCTCAATACTTTACGCTGGTTGTGGAAACACCTCAGTGATTTTTGATATGCAAAGTCAAAAAACATTCGTGTATGAAATCAACTCACAGCAAATTCACGATCTGTATGGCGGCAAACAAACATACATATCAATGTCTGGATTGTCGCGCGAAGGGTGGATTCCGCGTCGTCTAAATCTATTGCAGTTAAACACTGCAAGAACTGATTGTGTGCGTATGCAATCTGCGACGCGCATTAATAATCTATTCGTATATTTGTTATACGATAGATTAAATCATACAATTGGGAAATTCATCGTATCTGACGGAATGAAAATCGCGATGGTTTCAGAAGACAATCTATTAAAAACGTTGAATGACTTTAATTCTGCGTTTGAAAAATCATTCACATTCGCGTTAAAATACTATATCCCTGACGCAGATTTAAATCCTGTTGAGCATGTAATTAATATTACATGCACGAAAGGATTTAAAGGCGTGAACGCTGACAGATTCGCTGATCTAAGATACGCGAGACAATTGACGATTTCAGCCTCCCTAAAAGTCGATAAGACTTTTAATAAATCAACCTACACAGGTTCATCCAATAAATTATACAAAATAGGCGATAAATATTATCGCCTGAACTCAAACGGCTTATATACTGATGTATATGATAGCGTTAAACAATTTTATACCCTGACGGGCGGAGGCTTTTTCAAAAAGTCAGGGCAACAAACAATGTTCTATGAAAAGAGCAAATATAATAACGAAACTCTTTACGCTTTTTTCGAAACCGGAACTGCACGCGGTTTCGGAAAAGAGTATAATAGAATTGAATTTTTCACTCGTATCGAAGAAATTTACGATATTTACGCGAAAAGATTATTTACGAAATGAACCTTTTTAGGAAACCGGTCAAAAAACTGATGACAGATTTCATTTACGAATATCTGTCAAAAAGTGCAAGGAGCATGGCATATAAGCGACAATATCGCAATATCGCCAGACACGTCAGAATGTTTTCTGACGTGTCTGGCATAATAATAAATACAAATTCTTTCACCGAACAGGTGATGGAAGAATTTGTTGCTTATCTGAGGAGTAAAAACCTTATGATGAGCACAATAAGAAATATTAGGCAAAAAGTTTCGGCGATGATAAACAAAGCTGAAAAAAGAGGATATTTAGTCGAAAGAGGCTTTGAGAATGTAGTTGTCAAGACAGAAGATTCATGCGCTATATATCTCACAGTCGATGAATTGAAACGGCTTAATGAACTAAAAAGCCTCTCAAAACAGGCGCAAGCCGTGAGAGACCGATTTTTGGTTGGTTGTTTCACAGCATTGAGGATATCCGATTATCGACGTTTAACTGTCGAAGATAATTTCAACTTCGACAAGGGGTTTATTCAAATAAAAACTCAAAAGACCGGGGTTGTTGTGACTATCCCGATACATCCAATAATTTACGATGTATTGAAGCGCAACAAAAATGTGCTGCCTGTCATGCCGACACAGCAAGCGTTCGGAAAGACAATAAAACGCATCTGCAAAAAAGCAGGTATTGCAGATGAAGTGTTGTGGGAACGCACTGTAGGCGCACGTGTTGTGCGCAAAAAGGTGAAAAAATATCAACTAATTTCATCTCACACAGCGCGCCGCTCGGGCGCGACGAACATGTACCTCGCCGGTATTACAACCGCGCGTATCATGCTCCTGACAGGGCATCAGACAGAACAAGCATTCTTTCGCTACATCCGCATCGCGCGCGAAGAGAACGCTAAAACACTATCTGAACATGATTTTTTAAAAAAAAATTTGTGATTAAAAAAAAATGCGTATCTTTGCGCCGTGAAATTGAACCGTTTGGAATTGAAACTTTACCCCTAAAACTTATCTCAAGACGAATCGGCATGATGAAATTGAACCTGTTGGAATTGAAACTTGGTGATGAACCACCTAAGCGTTGGTTTCACTGGATGAAATTGAACCTGTTGGAATTGAAACTTGCTTTTCGAGTTCGGCAATGAGTTTCGTGTTCGATGAAATTGAACCTGTTGGAATTGAAACGTGGCATCCGGATTAGTGCATGAATGGAGTGAAAAAGATGAAATTGAACCTGTTGGAATTGAAACAAGTCAATTCGTCAGACACTGTCTGACGAATTTATTTATATTTATGATACGGCACATCAATATTACGGAATTTTGGTTCTAACAGATCGAC
>JAITLJ010000164.1 GCA_031277925.1 Prevotellaceae bacterium
GATTTTTTGCTCACGCTGTGTTTATTCTTTATTGGTGTTCGCGAACTCCGCTACGCTTCGGTTGCTTCTTTTGTATCAAGACAAAAGAAGATAAAGAAACAAGTTCATATTTTGCCGAAGTTTTGCCTGTATCTATATAAAACTCGGTATTTTTATTCGATAATTTATACCTATAATTTATTAATAACGAATCGTTTCGGTCCTTTTTAAGGAGCAACTAACTACTTTTTTGTAGATTTGAACGATATTTGTGCATCAAATGCACACCAAAAAACAATCAACATGGTAAATCATTTTTATTGATTATTCATACCAAAACAAGTTTTTAGAGATTTCAACTTTTATCTTAAATCTACGATTTCGGCATTAGGATATTGTGCTGTATCAAAGTCGAATATCTTATCATCAATTATCAGGTTGGGCGTAATTTTATCTACATTTATGGTATAGTTGTTACCATCTTTGCCGAAATATTTTATGCTCAACGGATGGTTTGTGCTTTTTTCTATATGAAGACGTATAATTGAATATGCAACATTTCTGTCTTTTGGATAAAAATCAATTTCGTCCAACTGTTTTTGCTTTTCGGTAAATGTTTTTTTATAACTGTATTTCATGTCTTTTCTGTCGATAGTGAAAAATTTTACAGGATTGTCGCTCATTTCTTCGCTGTCGAAATCGGCTAATGTTATATTTATTTCATCTACATCTTTCATATACAGCCATTTTGTTTTACCATCGCAATAAATATCTGAATCGGGCGTTGTAATTTTGAATTTGCAAAAATCCTTTCCTTTTGCAATTATCCTTCCGTTTTCGGTATTGGTGATTTGATTCTGGTTATCTTCGTGTACAATGCTAAAATCGATGCTTACCGAAGTGTAACTGTTAATTTTTTTTGTCATTGCATCTAATATTTTACGCGCATCGCTTTGTGCTGCAACAAAATTTATCGACAAAAACAGAAATGTTAATGTTATTATATTTTTTTTCATATATAAGTGATTTCTAAATTATTAATCTGTATAAATCTAAACATTTTTTATTGATTGTGAAAATCAAATTTTGTATTTTTGGGTATTAATAAAACATATAAAGATCAGCGCTATGGCGGCAAGAATTATTGTCGTATTGCGCTCTTTTGCTTTTGCACTGGCAATTATGGTTTGATAATCTGTTGCTGCAAGTTTTTTTATTTCATCTATTGTCGGAATATTTAGATAAGACCATTTTGCCAAAATATTTCCATCTTTTATAAGCATCAATCCCTGATTTGATCGAAGCATGGTTTTTATTGCAGTTTCATCTCCAAAACAAAAACGATATGTTGCATTTGTTTTTTCAATAAATTTATCAACATCAGTAAATGCCGAAGATGAACAGGCATAAAAGTCAAAATCATCGGAATTGCGGCAGTAATCGGCAATTTCGTTTATTTTATTTATATCCGAAATATCAGCCTTTTCTACCTTTCGCAAAATAAAAATGAATGTAAATTTTTCGCTGTACACAATGTCTGCTGTAATATCTTCGCCATCTTCGGTATGGATTTCAAAATCATGAATCGGCGGTTCATAGCCTTTTTTCACAAGTTCTGATTTTGTATCAACATAGGTCCATGTTGAATCGTTCCATGGATAATTTGTGTCATCAAATTTTTTTGTTTCGCCATTTTTTGAATAATAATAAGTCGTTTTATATTCGTCGGGTTGAGCATCTTCGGGATATTCCATATTTTTCGGAATATTTGTTCCTGCTTTATAAGGCATAAAATCAATAATCGGAAGATTGCGCAAACAGTATAATTCAATTCCTAAGGTTAAAGCAAAAAACATAATTGCAATCAGCCATTCCACATTGCATTTTGCAACATGCGTGTAATTTTTTCGCCAAAAAAATATGAATATAACAAACGGCATGGCGGCAAGATTTTTCAGGAATGTGGCGATATTTGAAAGCACAAGCGCATCGCCAAAACATCCGCAATCTTTTACTACATCGCCTTTTATGGCAATGTAAAAAGTAAGTAACGTGAAAAACGACATAAATAAAAGTACGCCCCAAGCAACAAGTTTCATGCGTATACGTGCCAGAAGACACAAACCCATTACAAGTTCGGCTGCTATAATCAAAATCGAAATTATCAATGCAAATGGCGATAAAAATAACATGTTCAGACTTTCGAAATATTCATCAAGTTTATATGTAAATCCAAGAGGATCAATTGCTTTTACATATCCCGAGAATACAAAAAGAAGTCCGATTAAAATTCGGCTTGCATGGCTGATAGGAATCATTATTTTTTTCATTTCTGTTTCTTTTATTGTTAAGACGAATAACATCGTAAAATGTTACAGTCTGTTTGTTTTTATATTTATATGTCTTGTAAATGTTCAATTATCTGTTCAAAAATTTGATTGGGAGCAAGCATATTTCCATCATTCGTTGTGCAGTTTACAATTTTAAAACTGTCATCAATATTTTGCTGCTCAATATAAATTTCGCGAACGCGGCGTTGTAATTCCATGCTTTCTTCATGAATATCATTTTTACCGTTCAAATAATCTCTGTCGTTGCCTGTACGCGCTTCGTTAAGCCTGTTTTCGGTAAATGCAAACGGAACATTAAGAAAAATGCTGACATCGGGTTTCGGAATTTTAAAATAATCATATTCCAGATTAAAAATCCAGTTACGCAACGCATTACGTTCATTTATATTGTCGATTTTTGCACATTGATAGCCAATATTTGAATATACGTATCGGTCAACAACGACATTATACTTTTGCTCTATCCATTCACGTATTGTTTGAGCGGCATCGTACCTGTCCTGGGCAAAAAGCAAGGCAACAATGTATGGATTTACATCGTTTATTTTTCCAAAATCGCCGCGCAGGAATTTGGCAATCATTTCTCCGAAAAAAGGCGTATCAAATCGAGGAAAATGCAAATATTTATTTTGTTTGTTTCTGTTTTCAAAATAATTTTCCAGCAGTTTTATCTGAGTTGATTTGCCTGCGCCATCAAGACCTTCAAGTGCAATAAACATTTTAATTATCTTTGTTTAATTTTATTTGCAAAGGTAATCAAAAATAATATTTCATCAATCAATGACTAATGAAATTAATATAAGTACATGACAAAAATTCAAAAATATTAAAGTTTGCTTTATTAAATGCATTAAGCATGAGATTTGAAATGGTTTGTAAACTGCATCAAAACACGCTTTTAACCTTTGTATCCGTGTTTTATTCATTTTTTTCTGCAAAATTTTGAGACCTTTGCAAAATGTTAGTCAGTTCGGTTTTTTGGAAAAAATTTTTGATTTTTTTGTGCGGATTGATTTTGAAACTGGTTTTTATGG
>JAITLJ010000201.1 GCA_031277925.1 Prevotellaceae bacterium
ACAAATTTAAATAAAATATCATGATAACAAAACTGAAGCAAATCAACGATGCGGTAAAGGCAAAAGGCAAAAAAACGCTTGTAGCCGCCTATGCAAACGATGCACACACAATTGAAGCGACAAGCATTGCCGTTGATGCAGGAATAATTAATGCAACACTGGTTGGAGATGTCGAAACAATTAAAAAAGTATGCGCCGCCGAAAATATAGATGTAAATAAATACATTCTTGTACACGAAAGCGACGAAACTAAAGCCGCCGCTCTTGCCGTAAGCCTGATAAATCAAGGGAAAGGAGATATTTTAATGAAAGGATTATGCTCGACCGACAAATACATGCGCGCAATTCTGAACAAGGAAAACGGCTTGATGCCCGCCGGCAAGGCAATACTGTCGCACGTTTCGGTATTTGAAATTCCAACATATAAAAAACTTTTGATAACAAGCGACGTAGCAGTAATTCCAGCGCCCGATTTGAATCAAAAAATTGCAATTACAAACTATTGCATCAATGTTGCACATACTCTTGGAATTGAAAAACCTAAAGTTGCAATTATTGCCGCCACCGAACAAATGATGCCCGGAATGCAAGCCTGCATTGATGCTGCAATTATTGCAAAAATGAGCGACAGAAATCAAATTAAAAATGCTTTTGTAGATGGACCGCTCGGCTTGGATGTTGCCATCGACAAAGAAAGCGTGGCAATCAAAAAAGTTACAGGCGAAGTTGCAGGCGATGCCGACTGTCTGATATGGCCTAACATCGAAACAGGAAACGCTTTTTACAAGGCATCGACAAAGTTTGCAAATGCCGAACTTGCCGCTGTTGTTACAGGTGCAAAAGTTCCTTGCGTACTTTCGTCGCGCGGCGACAGCACCCAAACCAAAGCATACTCAATAGCGCTGGCTGCATTAATGGCAAAATAATTTTTTGTGTTATACCAAAACGGTATCAAAATACCCTGAATTATAAAAATATTTTATTGATATTCAATTTATATAAATTACAGTTTGATGGCGTTTTAGTATGACTTTTGCACAACCTGCCCTGCGGGACGCATTACAGTTTAAAAAGGTTTTAAGCGCTGTATAAATGCACGATTATCAAATCTTTATCTGAAAACTTTACTTTTTAGGGAGCAACTATATTATTTTTCTTTTACATCTATTTAAATGCTTCATAAATTACATTTAAAAGGCTTTTATCGGCAATATCAGTATCATGCGAAAGTTCCCAAATCATTATTCCTGCCAGGTTGTTATCTACAATATATTTGGCTTTGTTTTGTATTGTTGGCATGCCATTGTAGTACAGCATATCTATATTATCTTTAAGATGCGCATCTTGATTTGGAAAATCCGCCAAAATATTACGATATGCAACAGATTCCGCTCCTTCGGCATTATCGGGCGATTTAAATAAATATCCGTAAAAAGGTACGCCTGCAACTAATTTTTCTTTTGGCAAATTTTTATTGTTCAACCAGTGATTTATAGAATTTTCGAAATAATCCCATGAGGCATGTTGTCCTACATTCGTTCCCGACCATGGACCTGTTTCATCATAGATCATTAAACCGACAAAATCCAAATATTGATGCATGGAACTGTTAAAGCAGTTATAAAAACCCCAACCGCCATTATCCCAGCTTGCACTAACTGCCGCCGTTATAAGTTTTTCGTTTCCTGTTGTTTCGCGTAATTCCTTATATAAATTTTCCAAAGCGCTGCGTTTCAATAAATCTGTCGTGCTTGCTCCGTTTTGTCCGCCTTCCCATTCTTCAAAATCTATATCTATGCCATCCAGATTGTAGTCGCTGATGACTTTGATTAAATTATCGGTTAAAAATTTTCTTTTATCAGTATTTAATATGGCTTCCGAAAAGTTATTTGAACCGCCGCCGCCAATCGAAAGTAATACTTTCACATTGTTATTGTGCGCATTTACAATACAATCTGTAAATTTATTCATATTTGCCAAATCGAGCGAACCATCTGAATTTACAGTTCCGAATGCAAGACACAAATGAGTAATTTTTTGCCATTGCGGATTGTATGGCATCTTCCACCACGGCAAATATCCGACTACAATGTGTTGCTGCGAAATGTCGTTTTCGCTGTTATTTGCATTGTTTCCTGTGCATCCTGATACTAGTATTGACATGGATAAAATAATTAATAATGTTTTTTTCATATATAATTTATTTACAAATTATTAACAACGTTAAAAATATAATTGCGAACATCAGAAAATAATCCGAAAGTTATGTTTTATCAATATTTTCCGAATTATTTCCTGTTCGCATTTTTGTAATGATATTTAATGTATGTAATTATTCCGACTGTGTTCGGTTTAATTTCCTAACAAAACGTTTATTTTTTTCATTAATGATTTTGTTTCATCTTTGCTGTCGCTTTCAACAGACCACAATGCCATACCTCCGATATTATTGTCGATAACATATTGCGCTTTTTCTTCAATGGCGGGAAATCCGTCATAGAAAATTCCATTATCTACTATTTGTTGATTTATATCCTGTGCATTCGGATATGCAGAACATAAAGTACGATAAGGAATATATTCGGTGTATTGCCAAAGATTTCCCCAAGTATAATCTGCAATATTTCCGAAATAGCGAAGCCCGAATGCAGGCACTGCACCTACAATGCGTGATGGCGCAACACTATACCAGTTCAGCCATTGATTAATCTGGTCACTGAAATACCAAGTGGAAGAATGAGGCGTTGGCGTTAAATCTTCGGCAGCAAAAGCCAGCACGTTTATCCAGTCGTAATACGGGATATTCACCATATCGCTCAGCGTGGCATTTGTCCATCCGCCATACACCGACATTGATAAGAGATAATCGTATTCAACTTCGTTTAAAGTGTTTTTTACGGATTTCAGCGCAGCGCCTAACTTTTCGTAAAAATCTTTTAATGTTAGCGGATCAACGTATGCGCCGTCGTCTGCTTTGTCCATATAAACGTTGATTCCATCGAAGTTGTTGTCAATTACAATTTGTACAAGATTATTCGCAAATGCATCACGATTCGCTGCTACGGCGGCATTATAAAAATTAAGGCTTCCGTATGCATGTATGGCATTTAAATAAGTTATTGCGCCTGAAAATTCAATCAGCACAAAAACTCCATAATTATGAGCGGTCGAAATTAATGTAGAAATATCAAGCGTTGTACGACCGCCAAAAGTTAAATCGGGCAAACCATCTGCGCCGATTACTGCTGACGAAACTATCAAATGCGTAATATCGTTCCATGGGACATCTGCAACAGAACCATCAACAGTAATATAAGCTATTGATTTTTTGTTATATATTTTTGGTTCAAATGGTTTTACTACCAATACATTTGTTATGCGTGAATTTTTCACTCCGTTTCTGTCAACTTCAAATTTCAATACAAAACTTCCAAATTCTGTTACTGTATATTCCAAATTTTTATCGGTTGAAACTATTTCATCGTTATAAATCCATTTGTAAGTTACTCCATCTGAAGGAGATATTTGCGGGTTTATCCGTATAACATCGCCTACATCAAACGCCATATTTTCTGCCCAATCTACAAAGATTACAGGCACATCACTGTCGCCAAATGTCGGATTGTCTGCATCATCGTTGGTGCATGAAATGCTCAAAGACAGTAATAATATACTGCTGAAAAATATTTTATTTATTATTTTCATATCTGTTATTTTTAAATGATTAATTATTCTTTGTCCCACCAAATGCGGTTTGTCCAATCATCTGTTCCGCCCATGCGGCTGACTGCTTCCTGATAGTTTTCCGCATTTTTTGTTTGTTCTTCTATAGGATATTCCATCCGTCTTGGTATTTTTCCGTTTGAAGCGTTATCAGACCAGACAATAAAGTTTATTTCGGGAATTCCTGTTCGTCGCCAGTTAGCCCAAGTTTCCATAGGGTCTAAGAAATGCAATATCCAAAGTTGTGTATTTATTTCTGTTAATTCGTTTCCTGCAAAATTATTTTTATTAAAGTTTATAAAATCAGTGATTGCCGTTTCGTCTAAATTAGAAACGTCAAATAGCGACCACTGTCGTACGGCAGCGTCCAAAGCTTTTTCAAAGTGCGATTCTGCCGAGCCTTCTCCTGCGTTCCATCCTCGATATGCGGCTTCGGCAATCAAAAATTCAACTTCGGCATAGGTCATGTGGATAAAAGGAGCATCAAAGCGGGTAATCAGTTTTGATGGTTGTAAACGTTGAAAAGAATGAGGTACGCTCCACGTTTCTCCATTCACAACAATATCTATTGCCGGACGCCAGTCTTCGTACGATCAGTACTGTGCGGGGAATGTCA
>JAITLJ010000214.1 GCA_031277925.1 Prevotellaceae bacterium
TAGTTTTCGTAGCTGTCGTTAAACCCGATTTGATTTTCGTCGCCGTAGTCTTTCAGCTGCCAATAGGGCGGCGAAGTGATTATCAAGTGAACGGATTTGTCGCCAAGTTCGCCCATTTGACGGCTATCGCCATTGATAATTTTGTGTGTTGCTTTCATCTGAATTTCTAATCTCATTACAAGCGCGCTAAAACGGTTTGCGTGGATTTTACTTTTTGTCCTATTTCGACTTCGACTTTGGCATCAAGCGGAATAAAAATATCCATACGCGAACCGAATTTTATAAATCCCAATTTCTGATTTTGTTCTATTTCTTTTCCAATCATTTTTTCGGCATAACACACTATTCTGCGTGCAAGAACTCCTGCTATTTGACGAAAAACTATTTTGCCTTTTTTTGTATTTACAACTATCGTAGTACGTTCATTTTCGTGCGATGCTTTCGGATACCATGCAATAAAATGTTTACCGGGATGATGTTTGCAATATTCAATTTTGCCTCCTGCTGGAAAACTGTTTGCATGAACATTCCACAACGACATAAATATTGAAATTTGTAAACGCCTTTCTTTGAGGTATTCATCTTCTTCAACTTCTTCGCAAATAACGACTTTTCCGTCTGCCGGCGAAAAAATTATATTTTCATCTGTTATATATTTGCGTTCAGGTTTGCGAAAAAACCAGGTAACAATCAATAAAAGCGTAAAGGTGATAGTCGTAAGAATGTATAATAATGTCGTTTTGTAAAAAAAACAAAGCGTAGCGCAGATTGCGAAAATTAAAAAGCTTGTGCATACAAATAAATTTCCTTCTTTGTGTATTTTTCGTGTCATATTTAATAAATTAAAATCATATAATAAACAAAAACCATTGGAAATGCAAAAATTGCAGAATCAAATCTGTCGAGTATTCCTCCGTGTCCGGGCATTATTTTTCCTGAATCTTTTACGCCTGCGCTGCGTTTCAGCATTGATTCCGCCAAATCGCCAAATGTGCCGAACACAGATGTTGTGATTGCAATTATTATTAAATGGTATATTTCAATATTCAGCATGCTTTTTGCAATAATAACGCTTGCAATTATTGCCGTTATTATTCCTCCTGCAAATCCTTCCCATGTTTTTTTGGGCGATATTCGTGGAAAAAATTTGTGTTTACCATGCTTCCCGAATAATATTCCAAAACAGTAAGCGCCAACGTCATTTGCCCAAATTAATATAAAAAACGCCAAAATGTAAAATTTACCATCTGGATCAAAACAATTCAAATAATGCATTAAAGTAAATGGAACGGCGATGTAGATTATGGGTAAAATAAATAAGGCGATATTTTCAATTGGTTTTTCCGACTTTTTGTATAATTCGATAATCCATATCATCGTAAGGCAGGCAATAGCGACAATGACAAAAAAGGCTGATAAAAACTTGTTATTTGTAACGGGATTAAAAAACAATACGCCGCTTAATCCAATAAATATGCTTGCTGTTTTTTGTGATAAATGTCTTTTAGGAATTGTAAGATTAAAAAATTCAAACATTCCGATAATAATAATTATGCAAGTCAAAGCCGCAAAGGCATAAGTATTCCACAAGATAGAACCAATCATTATTGCCAAAAAAAGCAATCCGCTTGCTGTTCGTATTATTAAATTTCGCATATATCAAACAGTTTTGTCATCTGTATTTGCAAACCCGAGTTCTTCGAGGCGCGCCATAGATTTTCGTTTACCGAGAATTTTTTCCAAATCTTCAGAAAATATCACTTCTTTTTCGAGGAGTAATTCTGCAACCTGCTTCAATCCTTCACTGTTTTCAACAAGTATTTTTTTTGCCGTTTTATATGCATCATCAATAATATTCTTTGCTTCGGTATCCAAGAGTTCTGCTGTTTTTTCGCTGTATGGTTTTCCGAACATCATATCTTGTCCTGATGAGTCATAATAGCTCATGTTTCCGATTTTTTCGCTCATACCAAAATAGGCAACCATTGCATAGGCTTGTTTTGTAACTTTTTCCAAGTCGCTGATTGCTCCTGTCGAGATTTTTCCGAAAGTAAGTTCTTCGCTTGCCCGTCCTCCGAGAGCCGATGCCATTTCGTCCATCATTTGTTCGGTTGTTGTAATTTGACGTTCTTCGGGCAAATACCATGCTGCTCCAAGCGAGCGTCCACGCGGAATTATGGTAACTTTAAGCAAAGGATTTGCATGTTCGAGCAACCAGCTTACAGTGGCGTGTCCTGCTTCATGATAAGCGATTGTTCGTTTTTCTTCTTTTGAAATTATTTTGTTTTTCTTTTCAAGTCCTGCAATTATTCTGTCAATAGCATCAAGAAAATCCTGACGTCCAACGGATTTTTTGTTTTTGCGCGCTGCTATTAAGGCTGCTTCGTTGCACACATTTGCAATATCGGCGCCCGAAAATCCCGGAGTTTGTTTTGCTAAAAAACTAATATCCAAGCCAACGGCAAGTTTGATAGAACGAAGATGGACATGAAAAATTTCCTGTCGTTCTTTGAGTTCGGGCAAATCAACATGAATTTGACGGTCGAAGCGTCCTGCGCGCATAAGCGCTTTGTCCAAAATGTCGGCGCGGTTGGTTGCTGCAAGTATTATCACTCCGCTGTTTGTTCCGAAGCCGTCCATTTCTGTCAATAACTGATTAAGCGTGTTTTCGCGTTCATCGTTCGACGACCATCCTACATTTTTTCCGCGTGCGCGACCAACAGCATCTATTTCGTCGATAAAAACTATACAGGGAGCTTTTTCTTTGGCTTGTTTGAATAAATCGCGAACGCGCGATGCTCCGACTCCGACAAACATTTCTACAAAATCGCTTCCCGACATTGAGAAAAACGGAACGTTTGCTTCGCCGGCAACGGCTTTTGCAAGCAAAGTTTTTCCTGTTCCCGGCGGTCCTACAAGCAAGGCTCCTTTTGGAATTTTTCCTCCCAATGCCGTATATTTTGCGGGATGTTTAAGAAAATCAACAATTTCCTTAATTTCGACTTTTGCTTCTTCCAAGCCTGCTACATCGTTGAATGTTATTCGGTTTCCTGTTGAATTTTTATCAAACAGTTGGGCTTTTGATTTTCCCACGCTGAATATTCCGCCGCCACCGCCGCCGGCGCCTTTGGTTACGCCGCGCATCATAAACATCCAAAATAGAATTATAAGCGATATGGGAATAATCCACGAAAGTATTCCGCCCCAGAAATCGGATTGTTCTCTATATACAGGTTCTATTCGATTTTCCGCCGAAATATCTTTTTGCGCTTCGCTGAACTTAATATCTGACTGCCATTCTTTGTCAATATTAAAATACAGTTGAGGCGCCGCCATTCTGTTTTGTCCTGTTTCTTCCTTATAGGCATCTATACCTTTTTGATTAAGATAAATGTCAACTCTGTTGCGATTTGTAATAACTTCGACTTTTTCTACATAAGATTTGTTAAGCATCTCGCGAACATCGCGCCATTGAGTTTCTTTTGAACCTGCACTGTCCGAAAAAAAGTAGAAGGCAAGCAATACGGCAAAAGTTATAATCCATCCCCAGTAAGGATTGAAATTTTTTAATTTGTTGTTTTTTGTGTTACTCATAGTAAAATATTCCTATTCAATATATTGTGTTAATTCGGCATCTGCCCATAATTCTTCAAGTCGATAAAAATTGCGTTGTTCTGTCTGAAAAATATGAATTACAACATCGCCATAATCCAAAATAATCCAAAAGGCATTTTCAATACCATTCCGTCGCCATACTTTTTCATGTAGTTTTTCAAGTATTTTATCTTCTATATTATCCGAAATTGCAGATACTTGTATATGTGAATCGGCATTGCAAATGATAAAATATCTGCAAATAGAATTTTTCAATTTGGAAAGATTAAGACTTATGATATTTTGAGCCTTTTTTTCTTGCATGGCATCAACGGCGACATTCAATAATTCTGTTGTATTATCCGTATTTTTAGATTTTTTAGTGACTTTTTTTCCCATTTAATAAATTAAAATTTCGTACAAATATACATGAAATTTTCGGATTACAAACAGACGAATAAAAATTGTCTTTGTCATCATTGCCTGCACAGCAAACTGAAACTTCATTATCGAAGCAACCGAAGTTTGCGCGTTACGTGCAGTCAAACCGGAAAAAGTAATAATTCACTTTACACAAAATAACCAAAAATACCTGACTTTGCGACATAAAAAAATGAATTTATACATTTATACCCAAACGCCATCAAACTGTAATTTATATAAATTGAATATCAATAAAATATCTTTACAGTTCAGGATATTTTGATACCGTTTTGGTATTATTACCTGTTGTGCAATTTCGGGCAAACAACAGCGACACTATTGTCGAGATTGTTGAAAACAGTATCGCTCATGACAAAATAACACGGATGCTGTCAAAGATAACAAGTGCATGAGAAAAAGTTTATATTGCTAAAAATCACCAACTTGTGTAATATGAATTAATATTATTCGATACAGAGCAAAGGTTTATGGAATATTCATAAATTTATGCGTTTGTATTGAAATATTCCATTTGGGATTTTGTTTTGCGTATTCGACAATAATTGGCGTTATCTTATCGTATTTGCTCCACTCCGACTGTAAAAATAAAATACAGTTTTCTGAAACTTTTGCAGCATTTTTTTCAGCCCATTTTAAATCATCAATCGTTTCGATAATGACTTTCAATTCGTTTGCTATCGGAAAAATTTTGGGAAGAGGCGGCTGTTGATATTTCGGAGAAAGACAGATCCAATCCCAAATTCCCGTTAACGGATATGCGCCCGAAGTTTCGATGAATGTTTGAATATTTTTTGATTTCAATTCTTTACATAAGATTTCGAGCGGATAAAGCGCAGGTTCGCCGCCTGTTACGACTGCTGCCTGTGCAGGAAAAGATGCTGCACGTTCAACAATTATTTTCACTTCAACGGGCGGATAATGTTTAGGATTCCATGTAAATTTTGCATCACACCATCGGCAGCCAATGTCGCAACCGCCAAGTCTGATAAAATAAGCCGGTTTGCCGCTGTGAAAACCTTCGCCCTGAATTGTGTAAAAATCTTCTACCAATGGTAATAAATTTCCGTTTTGTAATAAATTTATGCTGTTTCCCGATTCAATCATTTTATTTTTTGTTATCAAACAACAGTTTATAATTTCGCTTAACGGCAGGTTTCACAAGCGCATCAGGAATAAATTTCCATTCGTCATATCCGTATAACAGAACAGGTTCAACTTGTTTTTGCTGTTCTATCCACTGCATTAAAAAATAGCGCAAATCTTTTGATGTAGAGAAAATAATTCGTTTGTTTAATTCATCTTTTGCAATTTTTGCACCTTCGGTTAAATGTCCGCCGCCGCCGTTTCCGCGATACGAATTGATTGCGACTTTATACATTTTATCGAAATCAAATCTATCTCCATTATACATTGATTTTATATTAATTTTTTCGCCCGAAGGCTTTGTAACATCAACCGTATATATTATTCCTGCCGCCGCATCGAAGTTATAATAAGGATTTTTCAGCAATTCGTTGCGGTTGTTTTCAGTTTTGCGAAACAATAAAATATCATCGGCTGATGTTTGCATTCTATTTGTCCACAATGAATACGAATATTCAAGAAAATCCTTGATTTCCTTACCGCTAAGCCGCATTGTGTAAAGCAGGTTTTCGTATCTGTATAATTTAAACATATCGCTGACATAAATATCGCCTTCCGAAATTTCGGCATCAAACGAAAGCGGCGCAGTGAAAGAAACATCGGCTTGCGTAATATCCAATTGAATACGATGAATTAAATCAATAAATTCGGATGCTCCGAAAAATGAATTACGGGTTGAAATACTTTTTGTAAATTTGCCAATGGGACGTGTTACAAATTGCTTTACTGCATCAAAATTCGATTTAAATTCGGCAATAAATGAACTGTCGGGTTCAAAATTTTTTGTTTCTATCAAACTTCCGGTTATTGTTTTTTCAATTACTTTATCTCTTTTTATTTTTATGTTTATTTGTACTTTTGACACCAATTTTCCTTCGTTTTGAGGATCTACAATTAATACCGAATCACCTGCCATATTACATATTTTAGCACAAAATTTATCATGGTCGTGTCCTATGAAAATTGCATCAAATCCGGGTATTTTTTGAGCTACAAGCACAGATGCATTTTCATTTTTATGCGTATCGATATTTTCGCCTTCGCGTTCAAAATCATATCCCGAATGAAACAGTCCAAAAATTAAATGAGGATTCTCTTTTTTGCGAATTTCTTTCATCCAATAGTCTGCCGTTTCGACCATATCGCGAAATTCAATTCCTTCCCATATTGAATTTGGCAACCATTTCGGGATTCCCGGAGTAATCATTCCCAGTACGGCGATTTTTACACCATTGCGTTTTATAATCGTATAAGGTTTAAAATACGGTTTGCCATCGCTTGTACGCACTGCGTTTGCAGCAAGTACGGGACAGTCGTATTCGGCAAAAACCTTGTCGTAAACATCATGTCCGGTTTCTATGTCATGATTTCCCACGCTCGCTGCATCATATTTCATAAAATTAATAATTTGCGCCGCCAGATGCACAGAAGCGGTATCAATAAAATTATAATAGTAAGCGGCAGGCTGTCCTTGCAATATATCGCCATTATCAAACAGAATCAAATTTTGATTTAATTCGCGTTCCTGCCTGATTACGCTGTACACATGCGACAAACTTCTGTCCATCGGTTTGCCGTTGATAAAATCATAAGGAAAAAACGCTCCGTGAATATCGGACGTATGCATTACCGTAATTTCAACATTTTGCTCGCTTGTACACGACAGATGCAAACATAATATAATTGTAACAAATAAGAATTTAATATATTTTTTCATGTTTTTAAAATTTATAATTTCAATCATTTTTATTTTTTTTCTATCAATGCAACGGCATGGGCGGCAATCCCTTCTTCACGCCCTACAAAACCTAATTTTTCGGTAGTAGTTGCTTTTATTGAAATCCTGTCAACATCAATATTCATTATTTTTGCCAAACATTTTTGCATTTCATCTATATACGAATTTATTTTGGGCTGTTGCAAACAAATGACAGAATCAATATTAACAATAAAACAGTTTTTTTCAGCAAGCAAATCAACGGTTTTTTTTAGAAGTATTTTGCTGTCAATATTTTTATATTGCATTTCGCTGTCGGGAAAATGCTGCCCGATATCTTTCAAGGCGGCAGCGCCAAGCAAAGCATCGCATATCGCATGAATAAGCACATCGCCGTCAGAATGAGCAATTGCGCCTTTGTTGTGATTAATTTTTATTCCTCCAATCCACAAATCAATGCCGCAGCCTAATTCATGAACATCATATCCGTTTCCGATTCGTACCATAATTTGTAAATATTTTTTGCAAAGTTAAAAAAGAAAAATTAAAGCATCATTAATAAATGTAAATAAATTTTACTTACCTTTGCAGCATTATAATTATATATTTATACTGAATTTGAACAAAATTAATCTAATAAAATATTGCTGTAAATTATCGTTTTTATTTGTAACTTATTTGTTTTTAGCGTCTGCAAATGTTTTACAAGCACAAGATCCGATATTCAGTTTGTTTGAATCTACGGCTATGAATTTTAATCCGAGCCACGTAGGCAACGAAGATTATTCGCGCATATCTTTGGGATATCGAAATCAATATCCTACATATAAAAGTCCGTTTGCAACATACATGGCGGCATACGACTTATATTTTGAAGATATTCACAGCGGTTTTGGATTAATGCTAATGCATGATAATGTTGCAAAAAGCGTTTTTACAACAACATCAATAAGTTTGGCATATTCAAACAACATACGTCTCGCCGATGAATTATACATACGCGGAGGTTTGACGCTTTCGTATTTTAACAGAAAACGCAACCCAAACGGTTTAATATTTCCCGACATGCCATATTTTAACGGCAATATTGCCTATCCTTCCAACTATCCGACAATACAGAGAAATACCATACATGTAGGATTTGGAGCAACTATACTGTTCAAGCGATTTAAGGCAGGAGCGGCAATACTTAATATTGGCGGTCAGAATTTATCGCAATCAACATTAATATCTTTACCCGACCCTTTGAAAGCTACAGGTTATGTTGCATTTGATATTCCTGTTATTCAACGATATAATAGCAGAGCATTGAAAGAAGATGTATTTGTTATATCACCATACGCAAGATACATACGGCAATACGATTTTGATGATATTGACATTGGCGCTTATTTTGATTTAAATAAAGTGTTTGCAGGCTTGTCGCACCGGTCGGATACAGGTTTCAAAAATTCAACTTTTGTTGCAGCGGTCGGTTTTAGAACAAAATATTTCAATATTTCATATAGCGCCAACTTTGGCAATCTGGGTTCAAAGTCGCGTTATGTATCGGCACATGAAGTAAGTATTATATTAAAACTAAAAAATAAAGAAGAAGAACGAATATTACAGGGAATTTATTCTGACAGACAACCGACTGAATATCAGCGTACAAGAACATATAAATGTCCATATTAACAATATTTAATAATATTAATTTTTGAAAAAATGAATAAAAATAACGATATGTTTAAAAAAAATAATAATTTTGTGGGATTATTTTATAGAATAATGGTATTATGAAACTAAAATTTTTACCGATAATTTATTGCATCATTGCATTAAGTTTAACAGGATGTTTCCTGAAAAAGAAAAGTAGCGGCGTATCCGAAACAACAGGATGGAAATATAACGACCGTGAATATGGCGGTTTTGAAGTACTGACTCCGCGAAAACAAGCAACAGCGCCCGGACTTGTATTTATCGAAGGCGGGTTATATGTTATGGGACGAGTTGTTGAAGATCTTGGCTATGCAAACAACAACACTCCACGCCGAGTTACTGTTGACTCATATTATATTGATGAAACAGAAGTCCGCAATGTAGATTACAGACAATACATACACTGGTTAAGCAGAACCTATGTGTCGTATCCGAATGTTGTACAGAACGCCCTGCCCGATACTCTGGTTTGGCGCAGTCCAATGTCGTATAACGAGCCAATGGTGGAAACATATTTCCGTCATGTTTCATTTGACAATTATCCAGTTGTAGGCGTTACGTGGCGTCAAGCAAGCGATTATGCCCTGTGGCGTACCGACCGCGTAAACGAACTTCAACTTGTGAAAAAAGGTATTTTGAAATTAGATTTGGCAAGTCAAAAGGACGACAACAATTTCAATACAGATGCATACCTTGCAGGACAATATGAAGGCACTGTCAAAAAAGGCTTGAAAGACATATCATCAGAAGATAAAAACGCAACGCGCAAAGTGAGAATGAGCGATGGAATACTGTTTTCAAAATATCGCCTTCCGACAGAAGCAGAATGGGAATTTGCAGCCGCCGGACTTATAGGCGTAACAGAAAATGAACGTATAACAGAACGTAAAGTATATCCTTGGACAGGCGGTTCTACCCGCAGCAATTACAAGAAAACACGCGGACAAATGATGGCTAATTTCCAAAGAGGCAAAGGCGACCTTATGGGAGTTGCAGGCAATCCGAACGATGCATTTGCAACACCAGCTCCTGTACGTTCTTTCCTTCCTAACGATTACGGTTTATACTGCATGGCAGGAAATGTTAACGAATGGGTTTTGGATGTTTATCGTCCACTGTCGTTCAACGATATGGACGAATTTAAACCATTTCGAGGAAACGTTTATACCCAACTCGCCGTTGACAGCGAAGGAAAATTATTACCAAAAGATCAATACGGCAGAATGCTATATGATACAATAGGATATACTCCCGACAGATTTAACTATCAAACAGGAGACTTGCGTAATTACAACGATGGAGATTACAAATCGCTTATGACCGATATTTCAGCAATTGACAATCCCGAAGCGCTGTCGAAAACTTCGGACATGTATTATCAGGGCGAAGGCGAACTCGGCAAAGGACGTACATCTCTTATCAGCGACAAATCAAGAGTTTACAAAGGGGGTTCTTTTCTTGACAGAGCGTATTGGTTGAGCCCGAGTACACGGCGTTTCCTCGACGAAGATAAATCTGCCTGCGACATAGGTTTCAGATGCGCCATGAATATGGTTGGAACAAAATCAGACCAGATAGCAGCAGGAAAAAAACGAAAAAAATAAAATTAATAAATAAAAAACAAAAACCTCATTCAGAGGTTTTTGTTTTTTTATACAACCAATAATATGAAAATATCAGATATTTACGAAATATTCAAAAAATATCCTAACATAACTACCGACAGCAGAGAAATCGTTACAGATTCAATCTTTGTAGCGCTTAAAGGCGATACGTTTGATGGAAATAAATTTGTAGATTCAGCTCTCGAAAAAGGCGCTGCCTGTGCAATATCCGATGATAAATCGCTTTCGAAAAAAGACAGAATTATTATTGTGGATAATTCGCTTAAAACCTTACAGGATTTGGCAGCCTGCCATCGTAAAAAACTCGGAACAACTATACTTGCAATAACAGGCAGCAATGGAAAAACGACAACAAAAGAACTTGCATATCGAATACTTTCAAAAAAATTTAACGTTGCCGTAACCGAAGGAAATTTGAATAACCATATCGGAGTGCCGATGACATTGCTTAAAATGAATACACACAACAATTTTGCCGTTATTGAAATGGGAACAAATCATTTCGGAGAAATCAAAACATTATGCAAAATTGCAAATCCCGATTTTGGATTAATAAATAACATAGGCAAGGCGCATCTCGAATTTTTCGGAAATATTGACGGAGTTGCAAAAGCAAAAGGCGAATTGTTTGAATTTTTAGCGGCAAACAAGGGAAAAGTATTTGTTAATCAAGATATTGATATAATTTCAAAAATTGCAGAAAAATATGTTAATAAAGAAAATATTATACCATACAGTCAACAAAATTATGATATAAAAATTCTTCCTGCCGACAATAAAAATCCCTGTCTTCAATTTGTTTTCAATAAAATCAGAGTTTGTACAAAATTAATAGGAAAATATAATATTGATAACGTTTTATCGGCAATTGCAACAGGTAAATATTTTAATATTTCGGATATTGATATTGCCGCTGCAATCGAATCATACAATCCTGCTAACAATCGCTCGCAAAAAATAGAAACTCAACGCAATGTTTTGTACATGGATGCCTACAACGCAAATCCCACAAGCATGCAGGCATCATTGTTGAACTTTATTAATCAAAACCTTACAAATAAAATGCTTATACTTGGCGATATGCTCGAACTCGGAGCAAGCAGCGAAACCGAACATCAAAATATTATACAAATGATAATCGAATCGCAGATAAAAGATGTATTGCTTGTTGGCGATTGCTTTGTAAATGCAGCACAAAATACAAAATTTAGATGCTTCAAAAACGTTGACGATTGCATAAAATATTTGTGTGAAAATAAAATCGATAATCGAACTGTTTTGATAAAAGGCTCACATGGAATACATCTCGAAAAAATTGAAAAATATTTATAACTAGCCGCTCCTTAAAAAGGGTCGAAACGGTTCATTATTAATAAATTATAGACATAAATTATCGAATAAAAATACCGAGTTTTATACAGATACAGGCAAAAATTCGGCAAAATATGAACTTGTTTCTTTATCTTCTTTTGTCTTGATACAAA
>JAITLJ010000083.1 GCA_031277925.1 Prevotellaceae bacterium
ATCAACATGCCTGATGGCAGTACTGTACTTGTAGTGAGTTATATAGGCTATAAGACACAGGAAATTGTTGTAAACAATCGCAGTATTATTGACGTAGTTCTTGAGCCTGATATTGCGCAGATTGAAGAATCATTTGTTGTTGCTTACGGCACAGCAAAGAAAAGCAGCTACACAGGTTCGGCAGCAGTAGTAAAAGCAGAAGCAATAAATGATATGCCAAAAGCATCATTTGAAACTGCATTAGTTGGAACTGTTTCTGGATTACAAATGTCTCCAGGTTCTGGACAAGCCGGTTCGTCTGTTAATATTCGAATAAGAGGTACCGGTTCTATGAATGCATCCAATGAACCTTTGTATGTTATCGATGGAGTTCCTATGAACAGCGGAGATTTATCGGGATTAAACTATTCGTCCAATAATGCAATGAACAGTATAAATCCGGGAGATATCGAAAGCATTACAGTGCTGAAAGATGCTGCTGCTGCATCATTGTACGGCTCTCGGGCTGCTAATGGTATTATTATGATTACAACAAAATCAGGTAGAAAAGGTAAAATGAATTTAAGTTTCAAAGCCAATGTTGGTTTCACGCCTTCTTTTGCCTACAACAATTGGGAAAAAGCATCTCCCGAAGACCAAATTGCATATAGTCTTGAATTATGGACAGCATGGAACATGAGAGATAAACCAGATCTATATCCCACATATGAATTAGCGAGAGTAAAAGCCGAGCAAGACTACAAAAATTTGATTGGAGATGATCCACGTGGTTTTTTCGACTGGGAAGATGCAATATTAAGAACAGCTACTTTTCAAAATTATGATTTAAGCGCAAGCGGTGGTACAGAAAACAATACCTACTATTTTTCTCTCGGTTATACAAAAGAAAACGGTAGAGTTTATGCCAACGATCTTTCACGCTATAGCGGACGATTGAATATTAGTCAGAAAATTACTGATTTCTTAGAATTAACATCAAATATTTCTTTTTCGGCTGTCGAAAAAAATGGTTTTAATGATGGATACAACAACGGAGCAAACTATTTTTTAATGGTACGCAATCTCCTGTTCGACAATTGGTGGCCCAAAAATGAAGATGGCACATGGCATACGGATCCATGGAGAACTTATGCACAAAATGTACTTTATTATGATAGTTACAGAGAAAATGTATCAAAGATTAACAGATTTTCAATAAATGAATCTTTAAACGCTAAAATTACTCCTGATTTATATGTAAAAACTATATTCAGTTATGATGAAACCAGACTTGATGACTACGTATGGCGCGCAGCAAATCATTACGACCTTAGCGCTCGTTCACTTAATGGCGTTGTTAGAAACATACATAATAAATGGTTGAAAATTATTTCTACTACTACCATAAACTATAATAAAACTTTTAAAGATTTGCATAATGTTGCACTATTGGCAGGTTTCGAAACAGAGGACAATCAATTCAATTTGGTACGTGCTGAAGGCACAAATCTGCCATCGTTAACATCAAAAACAGTAGCAACAGCAGGCACAAAAACATCAAATGCTTACTATTCAGGCAACAGTATGATGTCATTTTTGAGCAGATTAGAATACAATTACAATAACAAATATTATTTTAGTGCAAGTTTCAGGAGGGATGGCTCATCTAAATTATCACCTTCGGTACGCTGGGGTAATTTTTGGTCAGTTTCGGGAGCATGGAAAATCAAAAGCGAAAAGTTTATGCAATCTGTTGACTGGTTGTCTAATTTAAGGATTAAAACATCTTACGGAGTAAATGGCACTATGCCTGCTAATAATTATGGGCATATTTCTCTGTTTTCTTATTCTGCTTATACTTATAATAACAATCCGGGTGGTAGAATTACTACAATTGCATCTGAAACTCTTAAATGGGAAACAAATTATACACTTAACCTTGGTATAGAAGCAGGATTTTTTAACAACAGACTTAACGTTAATGTTGAATACTATGATAGAGTATCAAAAAATTTGTTGCAAGACGCACCAATATCACGCATAACAGGATTTACCAGTATTCTTCAAAATATCGGGGCAATGAAAAATACCGGATTTGAAATAGAAATCGGAGGAGATATTATAAAAAGAAACGATTTTAAATGGAATATGAGTATTAATGGATCAACATTACGCAGCAGGGTTACTAAACTTTATGGTGGCGCTGATATTATATGGTATGATCCTACAGGCGCCGATTCACAAGCAAGATTTATCTATCGCGAAGGCAAGTCTCCCAAATCATTTTACGGAAGAGAATGGGCAGGAGTTGACCCCGATAATGGAGAACCAATGTGGTACACAAACAATACAACTACAACTCCATATAAAACCGTCAATGGTCGTCCTGTTACAAATTTATACGACCAAGCAAGCGATGTGATAACAGGATGTGCCGACCCAAAATTATTTGGCGGCATAAATCATGATATTTCATGGAAAGGTTTTAGTGTTTATCTCAACTTCTCATATTCTTTAGGCGGAGATGTATATAATGCATTTGAAAGGTATGTGAATGATGATGGCTATTTTACAACTCGTACAAGAACCCAAAAAGCAATGGATTACTGGAAAAATCCCGGCGATGTAACACAGGCTCCTCGCTTAGGGCTTGACGAAAATACCAAAACATTTAAAAGTGCTCAAAGCAGATGGTTGTATAAAAACAATTATATAAGACTAAAAAACATTACAATATCCTACAATTTACCGAAAAATATTGTAGAAAAAGTAAAATTAACTAATTGTCGCGTTTATTTCTCAGGTATGAATTTATTAACTTTTGCAAGTCAAAACTATTTTGATCCGGAAGTGTCCGTGTACGGAGTTAAAAGTTGGGAAATGCCTCTTGGCAAAACATTTACATTTGGAATAGAACTTAATTTATAAAATAATAATTATTATGAAAAAGAAAATATTTTTTACGCTTTTTGTGTCTATTATAATAACTTTAGGCGTTTCTTCATGTCAGGATTTTTTAGATAAATATCCATCAGAATCTGTACCTGCAACTCAGGCTATTGGTAATGCCAATGATGCAGAAGTTGCAATTAACGGAGTATATCACGCTATGGCATCGTCTTCCTATTATGGTCGTGATATGGTATTGTACGCAGAATACAAAGGCGGCGATTTTGGTATTACAACAACAGGTATATCAGGCGATGCTTTGTACTATTTTACCCATACACCAACCAGCGGTGCATATTCAGACAGTTGGTATCAATGTTATTTTGTGTTACTTCAAGTAAACAACATACTTGAATGTATTGATGCAGGTAAAGTAGATGCACAAAGTGCTGCTGATATAACAAAAGTAAATTCTGTTAAAGGACAGGCTCTAGCTATAAGAGCGCTTGTTCATTTCGATCTGGCAAGATTATATGGTTATCCTTATCTCAAAGATAATGGAGCAAGTCTTGGCGCGGCTGTTGTTACAACAACACTTTCTGCCAATGCACAACTAAGACGAAACACTGTTGCCGAATGTTATGAACAGGCAATAAACGATTTAAACGAAGCAATAAATTCATCTTTACTGCCTGCTGTAAAAAAGAATGGCTATATAAACCAATACGGAGCCAAATCTTTATTAGCAAGGATATATCTTTACAAAGGCGATTGGGAAAATGCTTATAAAATAGCTAAAGATGTAATAGAAAATGGAGGATATACTCCTTATACTGATGAAAATTGGACAGCATCATGGACACAGCAATTCGGCACAGAATCTATTTTTGAATTGGTTGTTGTTCCAAGTGAAACTGATTTGGGCAGCACTTCTCCATGCAGTTATTTTGCACCAAGAAAAAATCTTCCAGACAGACGAGAACTTGGACCTATTATGGTAAGCGATCAGTTTTTTAATATGTTTAATCAGTCTATCCACGATACTGATATACGCTGGAACATTTTTGGATTGGATGAATTTGCACGCGAAGATGCTTCATCAAGTTTTTATATTCAAGAAAGAAAAGGATGGATGATGAAATATGAAGGAGATGGAAAATCAACACGCTCGGCAGTAAATATTAAAATTATAAGACTAACGGAAGTTCTTTTAATTGGAGCAGAAGCAGCATTGAAAAAATCATCGCCAAACAAAACCGATGCTGCATCTTGGATAAATATTGTAAGGAAAAGAAATCCTGTATTAACTGATTTGGATGGAAATGAAAGTATTAATGATTTGCTTGATGAAACTATACTTCAAAGGCGAATTGACCTTATTGGCGAAGGACATCGATATTTTGATGTTCTAAGAACAGGTGGCTCTATTGCATATACAGATGGAGGTGGAATTTTTCCACAGTTACAGGCGGGAGGCAGAAGCTCTACTGTTGACTGGAATTTCTATAAATGTGTGCTTCCGATAGGAATTAATGAATTAAACGCAAACCCTGCAATCAGAGACCAGCAAAATCCCGAATATTAACATCAAACAAATAAAAAAACCAAATGACTGCTCGATTTTTCGGGCAGTCATTTTTTACAGTATAATGAAACATCCACGCCAAAAGGATATTTCACTCAATCGATATGTTTTATATCATTTTGCTTTCTACCATTATTTGATTTACTTTGCGTGTTGCGTCTGCAGATGCTTTGAATGCAATTTTTTCGTCGTCGCTAATCGGAAAATCAACAATCTTTTCCCAGCCGTTTTCGCCAAGCACAACGGGAACTCCTATTGTAAGATCGGTTTCGCCATATTCTCCTTCAAGTTTTACAGCGCATGGAATAATACGTTTTTGGTTTCTTACTATTGATTCAACCATTGCTGCCGCTGCCGCTCCGGGTGCATACCACGCCGATGTTCCAAGCAATTTAGTTAAGGTTGCTCCGCCAACTTTTGTGGCTTCTATAACTTCGTCAAGTTTTTCTTTCGATAAAAATTTTGTTACAGGCACGCCTCTGCATGTAGCAAGCGATGTAAGCGGAACCATTGTTGTATCGCCGTGTCCGCCTATTACTGTTGCTTCAATATCTTTGGAATTTGCGTTCAAAGACCTGCTTAAATAATATTTGAATCGCGAACTGTCCAGCGCTCCGCCCAATCCTAAAACTCTGTTGCGGGGAAGTCCCGATATCTTTACCGCAAGATGACACATTGCATCCATTGGATTGCTTACAATTATCAATATTGCGTCCGGCGAATGTTTAAGAATATTTTCAACTACATTTTTTACTATTCCTGCATTCACGCCTATCAATTCTTCGCGCGTCATTCCGGGCTTGCGCGGAATACCTGATGTTATCACTGCCACATTTGAATTTGCCGTTGCCGCATAATCGTTGGTTACGCCTTTTACACAGCCTCCAAATTCGGCAAGCGCCGCTGTCTGCATAATATCCATCGCTTTTCCCTCCGAAATTCCTTCTTTAATATCAAGAAGAACAATTTCTGATGCTACTTCGCGAGTTGCAAGCACATTAGCACAGGTAGCGCCTACGTTTCCCGAGCCAACTATTGTTACTTTTACTGCCATAATATTTTATGTTTTATAATTATTAATATGTTTTGAAATTTGAAATTCGGACGCAAAGGTAACATTAAATTTCCCAATTACATAAAAACAAATAAAAAATGTCATTGCAAACGAAGTGAAATAATCCAGAAGCGATTTAGTATTTAGTCGCTTCTTAAAAAGGGTCGAAACGGTTCATTATTAATAAATTATAGACATAAAATATCGAATAAAAATACCGAGTTTTATATAGATACAGGCAAAAATTCGGCAAAATATGAACTTGTTTCTTTATCTTCTTTTGTCTTGACACAAAAGAAACAGAAAGAAATAATTGTCCGAAATTTTTAATGTTTTAGCTTTGTCCTTTTTTTATTCGTAAGGAGCGACTATTTACCGTTGACTGTTTATTTCTTTGGATTGGTTTCGCTATGCTTCGCAATTTAAGAATTTAAAGATAAAGAAAAATTGTCTTGTCAGGGACATATATTTATAGAAGAAGCGAAAAGCCTGTCCCGTCAGGAACAGAATATTTATAGAAAAATAATCGTCTCCGTGCCTGCGGCATTATACACTTTGTTTGCTTTCTGCTTCTACGCTGTTATTGATTTTCTTTACCAGTCCCTGCAATACAGCGCCGGGGCCTAATTCTGTGAAGCAGGTAGCGCCGTCGGCGCACATGTTTTGCACGGTTTGTGTCCAGCGCACGGGCGAAGTAAGTTGCTGTATCAGATTTTCCTTAATTGCATTTGCATCTGTATAAGGTTTTGCATCCACGTTTTGATAAACAGGACAAACAGGCGCAGTAAATTGCGTTGATTCGATAGCCGCTTTCAGTTCGATGCGTGCCGATTCCATCAATGGCGAATGAAATGCTCCGCCGACCTGCAAAACAAGAGCTCGCCGCGCTCCTGCTTCTTTCAGTTTTGTACAGGCTGTTTCGACAGCGTCTGCCGTTCCTGAAATTACCAACTGTCCGGGACAGTTATAATTTGCAGCAACAACAATACCATCGGTGTTTGCACAAACTTCTTCAACTTTTGCATCGTCCAAACCGATAACTGCCGCCATTGTCGATGGTTCTTTTTCGCAGGCTTTTTGCATTGCATTTGCGCGAGCTGCAACAAGTTTCAATCCATCTTCAAACGACATTGCTTCGGCGGCGACAAGCGCCGAAAATTCGCCAAGCGAATGTCCTGCAACCATATCAGGCTTAAAATCACCAAGCGATTTTGCAAGAATTACCGAATGTAAAAATATTGCAGGCTGTGTAACCCTTGTTTGTTTAAGGTCGGCATCTGTTCCGGCAAACATTAAATCGGTAATGCGAAAACCAAGAAGTTCGTTTGCCTTTTCGAACATTTCTTTTGCCTGTGCAAAATTATCATAAAGTTCTTTGCCCATTCCTGAAAATTGAGCTCCCTGACCGGGGAAAATATATGCTTTCATTATTTTTACTATTTAAAATTTTGTTGCAAAGTTAGCATTAAATTTTCCAATAACGCACAAACAAATAAAAATTGTTTTTACCGCAATTGCAGGTAATACGAAATATTTGGAACAGCACACGAAAGATTCGGGGAAGCCCACGGGAAGTTATAACAGAAGTAATTTTTAAAATTGAAGATTTAATAATTTAAAGAACAATAATAAATAGTCGCTCCTTAAAAAGGGTCGAAACGGTTAATAATTAATAAATTATAGACATAAATTATCGAATAAAAATACCGAGTTTTATACAGATACAGGCAAAAATTCGGCAAAATATGAAATTGTTTCTTTATCTTCTTTTGTCTTGATACAAAAGAAGCAACCGAAGCGTAGCGGAGTTCGCGAACACGAATAAAAAATAAACACAGCGTGAGCAAAAAATCAAGGCTTGCGTTGCCTTCGGCGAACTCGTAAACTCGGTTCT
>JAITLJ010000165.1 GCA_031277925.1 Prevotellaceae bacterium
GTATCAAGAACATTTGAGGAAGCAAAGAGAGAATTGGACGCCCGAACAAAGAATCGAAGCAATATTCAAACAACAGGCGGAGAACAACAAAATGCTGGGAAAACCGAATTACTGGGAGAGATGGAAAGGCTGGCAAAAAAACACGGATCGTGAATAGAACATCCCGAAGAATTTATATCATTCAATCCCATGAATAAAGGATTTGAGAATGAGGTTTTTCTTTCAAAGGCTGGACTTAATGTAATACAATTCAACAATCTTTCCGTATCGGAAACAATAGAAAATTTTATTGAAAGAATAAAAACGCATAACGAATTTGCGCCAAATGTCACATATACAATACTTGGCGCAGGTAAAAACTCGCAGGAAGAAACGACTGTCATATTAAAACAGCCACGAATAATTGCAAATCCTGCTCCGATAGAAAAGATTATGCAATTTTTAAAAGACAATGGTTTCACGCCTGCAAAATTAAGCAAGGGCGCGGAAGGTTTTAGAAATGACAGGTACGAAATATCGGATTTATGGAAGAATGACGACAGTATGATGTCTGACAATGTATTAATAGATAATGACGACAATCTATATTTTATTGATGCTGATATAAATTCAGTACAAACAACCAGCGATCTATAAAAAGAAACAAGGCCGAAAAAAGAAGATTATAATAATCTTTTTGAATACATACAGGCTAAGAAACAGACGCAGCGGAACATAGATGCCAATAAAAATATAATAGAAATACACAAGGCAAGAGATTTAAGGTACAAAAAGAAAAGAAATGAAAAGACAGTATAAAATCCTGAAAATATACAACAAAAAATAATTTTTATTATATAAATTCTTTTTTCGTTTGTAATATTTTATTACCTTTGCGCTCCCAAAATTATCCTTTCAGGTTAAGGTTGTAATGGGGATTTTTTTGAAAATCAAATAAATCTGAGTAGCAATTATTAGTTTAAATAAAATGAAAACAATCAAATTAAACGGTCAATCAAGAACCAATCTTGGTAAAAAAGGCAGTAAAGCATTGCGCAAACAAGAACTTATACCTTGCATACTTTACGGAAATAAAGCAGAAAATAAAAATTTTGTTCTGGTTGAAAAAGAGTTGAAAGAACTTATTTATACTCCTTTTTCCTACATTGTTGAAATTACCATTGATGATAAAATTCACATTTGTATTCTTAAAGATATACAATTTCATCCTGTAACAGACAAAATATTACATATTGATTTTCTGAATGTTGACGAAAATAAACCAGTTTCAATCAACATTCCTGTAAAAATCACAGGACATTCCGAAGGCGTAAAACAAGGCGGCAAATTACACATCCTAAATCGCAAAATTAAAGTTTCGGCATTGTTGAAAGATTTGCCCGATGAACTTCCTGTTGACATTACAAATTTACAACTTGGAAAATCTATCTGCGTAGGCGATATATCTTTGGATAAATTAAATATTCTTACGCCAAAGTCAAATATTATTTGTTCTGTTAAAGTAACCAGAGCAGCATTGGGAGCAGCGGCTGCAGCAGAAGAAAATAAATAACAGTCAAATAAAGTGAAATATCTGATAGCAGGACTCGGCAATATTGGCATCGAATATGCCAACACACGACATAATGCGGGTTTTAAAGCATTGGACTCTTTTGCGAAAGCGTCCAATGTTACTTTTAGCATACTCAGATACGGAGCATTAAGCGAAGTGAAAATCAAAGGTCGTTCGGTGTGGCTGCTAAAACCATCTACATATATGAATATGAGCGGAAAATCTGTTGCATACTGGTTGCAGACGGAAAACATTCCTGTCGAAAATCTGCTGGTAATACTTGATGACTTGTCGTTGCCCTTCGGACAAATACGCATACGAACCAAAGGCAGCGATGGCGGACATAACGGATTGAAAAATATTAACGAAATATTGGGGCATAATAACTACAATCGATTGAGATTCGGAATAGGACATGATTTTTTTTACGGCGGACAGGTAAATTATGTTTTGGACGACTGGAGCAGTGAAGAAATAAAAATATTACCCCAAAAACTAAAAACAGTACACGATGCCATTATATCATTTGTTACTGTTGGAATAGAAAGAACCATGAACATTTTCAACACACACATAAAAAACGATATTTAATATATCTTTTATCAAATTGCGATATAAATGGACAATGTACGAATTGACAAATGGCTGTGGGCAGTACGGATTTATAAAACACGAAGCGAAGCGGCAAATGCCTGCAAACGCGGAAAGGTAACAATAAACAATATAGAATGTAAACCATCGAGAATAATAAAAAAAGGAGAAATTATTGTCATACACAAGTTGCCTGTTACATACACTTATCGTGTTACTGATATTATTGAAAATCGTCAATCGGTAAAAAATGCTGTGCAATATGCCGAAAATCTTACTCCTCAGGAAGAGATTGCCAAACTCAACATAAAAAATGTTACTGTATTTGCATATCGAGACAAAGGAAGCGGACGACCTACAAAAAAAGAACGCCGAATATTGGATAATCTTATGAATGAAATTACGTAATACAGTTCGAAAATTATTTACAAACGTCATAATTTTATAAATTACATGTTGATTGCAAAACAAAAACGAAGAGAAAATATTGCCGAATATATTTTGTATCTTTGGCAAATAGAAGATTTGCTGCGCGCATTAAATTTCGACGAAATTCAAATTTATAAAACGCTGGTTGAACCTTTGCAAATTGATGAAAACACAAAAAAACAGATACTTGCATGGTACATGGGAACAGTACAGTTATTACAGTTTGAAAAAAAACAGCAGTCGGGACACACATCACATTCATTACACTTGATTGCCGATTTGAACGAAGTTCATTTATACCTGTTACAGAAAGATAAAAAATATGCAAATCTTTACCAAACGGCAAAATCATCGATAGTTGATTTCGGTCAAAAACTGGAACAGCACGAAGAAAGTGAACTCGAACTTTGTTTTCATGCCTTATATGCGCGTATGTTGTTGAACTTGAAATGTTACGAAGTTTCGGCTGAAACGCAGCAAGCCATTGATGCTATTGCAAAAATGATTGCTTACCTGTCGGCAAAATATTTGCGCTACGAAAGTGGCGAAGAAAAGTATGGATAATTTCGAGATTGTATAATAAATTACTCATTTACAATCAACAATATAATAACAAATTTGTGTCTTACTAAATGAAGCTGTGAAAAACGCTGTTATGCATCGGTCAGAAGTTTCTTCGCACGCAATTTTTTCGGCGTATCTCCAAACATTCTTATGCAAAAATTACACATGTGCGCCTGAGATGAAAATCTTAACTCACGGGATATCTGATTGAACGTCTTGCGACTGCATGTTATTTCATGGAAAAGTTTTTTCGATTTTTCCTGACATAACCATTTATAGGCAGACATTCCGTAAATATCTTTAAATCTCTTTTTAAATCCCGACAAACTGTAATCCATCGATTTTGCTATTTCATCAATGGCATGGAATTTTTCGTTGATTTTACAAACTGCTTTTGAAAAAGCGATATTTTTTGTAAGTATCGGTTTGAAAAAGCAATAAAGTTCTTCTTTACTGTAAAATTCTCCAAAATAATAAAGCAGTTCCTTTTGTTTCATTTGAAAAAATTCAACGCTTTTTAATCCTTCCAGCAAACAATATTTTGTATGTTTCAAATAATCGGAAATTATTTTATTCAAATGCAAAACGGTTATATCATTCTGTTGGGATTTATTAATTTTTTCTTCAACTTCCATAAGTTTTTCAAACGGAGTATTGTTACAGAAATTCAAGTCAACCGTTATCCAAAATATTATCAATTGAATAATTCCTGCTGCATCTATAACACATTTATTATAAGGAGGTATTAAAACAGCGCTGTTGCGTTCAAGCAAAACATCAACATTAGTCGCACATGAAAAAGAACAAGAACCCTTTTGTAAAAAAAGCAGTCTTATTTGCGATGTTTCGGGTATGTTTATTTTTCCTTTTTTCGATTTATCAATACATTCAATATAAATCTCGTTGTTGTTGGTATAATTTGTATTCATAATTTTATTTATTATTTATTTATTCATAGTTATAATTTTAATCTTTTTCAGATTTAGTATATTCATTATAAATTTTCGTTTTCGTCTGTTATTTTATATAGCAAAGGTTCAATTATCGAATAATCTTTAATAATTTTAACAGTAATTACAGCAAGCACAATTTCCATGATGCAAGTCGCCATTTCTGCTACTAACAGTATCCATGTTAGTAAAATAGCGTTTTTTGCTCTTTTTGTGTTTGATTTTAGTTCCATATTGCCATTAATTAACAAAGATGTCCATTGTTTAATAATTTTTTGCAAATATAAGCATTCTTTTTTAATAATAATAAAAAATCAATAATATTAATTTATTTTATAAAAACCATTGTTGCGCCGTAGCCATATTCCTTGAACGATGCATCCTGATAACGAACCTTGCCTGCATACTGAGTATCAAGCAGTTTACGAATTTCATGTTTCAATTTTCCGTTGCCTGTTCCATGTATAAAAACCATTTGTCTTGTGTGCGCCGATATGCCCAAATTCAAAGATGTAGCAAACCTGTCGATTTGTAATTTGAGTATTTCGCCGTTGCTAAGATTATCTTTTTTATCAATCAAAGACTCAATGTGCAAGTCGATTTCTTCAATTTCAGATTTGCGGGCAGATTGTGTTTGCTTACGAAAATTATCATTTTTATTTTTTTGCGACTTTTTTATATCGCTATCTGAAAGACTGTTAATATAGTTTTCCAGCATTTTACGACTGCTTGCCAAAATGTGAATAAAAGCATTTTGCTCAAAAAAATCATTTTCGGTAAAAGTTTTGTTGTTTAAAAATTTCGCCATATTTAGGTGAAAATCAATTTGCTGCACAGCCTGCGCCATATAATCGCGATTTTTGAACAGAATAAAATTTATTTGAAATACAGGCATTTCCGCTATTTCTTTTTTACTCAATATCGCTACAAATTCTTTGCAGTCGCTTTCCATTATTCCGTTTTTAATCGGTTCAATATGAGATTGTTTATACTTTCCTATTGTGTAAAACATTCGATAACTGCTATCGTTAATCATATAAATTTGCAAATCGCTGTTTGCAGGACTGTCATTTGAGACAGGAAGAAATCCGAGAGCAATTTCAAATTCAATCCTGTCGTTGTCTTCTTCTTCAGCAGTTATTTTATTATTTATATCTGCTGTGATGTCAATATTTTCCTGCGTATTTTCTTTTGTGCGATTTGGTTTGGAAACATCTGATTTTCTATAAGTTTCAACGGCTTTGGTTGTATATTCGTCAATGATTTTTTTTTCATTATTTTCTGAAACTACAACGAGCTCCGATATTGGCGCAGGAATATCGAAACCATCGCTGTCGCGCACAATTGCTATTGTTTTGCTTGTAAAACCTACAACAGTTCCTCCGCCCGTATCATTCAAAAATCGTACTTTATCTCCTGTACTGCATTTCATATTTTATTTTTTTTAATATTGTTATTTAATTTGTAATCAATTTGTTAATCGCTCGTTTGAATATATTTTTCACTATAATAATGTGAAAAGGTTTGATAATGAAAAAATATGCGCGCCCGAGTTTATTATGAAAATGAACAAGTGTTGAAATTGAAATATTCTTATGTTTGCCGTCATTATCAATATGAACGGATAAATATGCATTCAAATGTTTATCAGACAGCAGCAACACTGTTTCTTTATCGCTTTTTGCAGGAAAAGATATGAATTTAAAGGCTTCTCCTGTACGAATACATTTTTCAATTAAAAGTAAATCATTCGTTTCCAAACTTTTCAATCCTGCAATTCGTACCACGAAATTGCGTATTCTGAAAAGAACATTCACCCATGTCGGAAAGTTTTTCCATATATTAACCATAACGTCATCGGGCGTAATGTTTTTCTGACAATCGCTTTTACACAAATAAACGTCCACGTAACCAGCGGGAAGGTATTTTTCGACCAGACTGCCTGCGGGTATTGCTGATTTTTTAATTTTCATTTTTTGATTCCGCTGTTTGTTCGGTTTTGTTTTTGTCAAAAAATTTTAATGCCCGTAAAAATTCGGATTTTACAAATCCCCATCTTAAAATAATTCCAAAAACAGCAATAATTATAATTATTATAAATGCTTTTTCGGTATTTGAACGTTCTGAAAATTTCATAAAACATTAATTATTAAACAAATAATTATTTTTCAATACGTATGCGGGCATCAACCGCAACAATATTTGCAGCCGTGCCAAGCAATGGATTTAAATCCATTTCGGCGATTTCGGGCGCAGCCTGCACCAGCGCCGATACTTTTACTATTGCTTCGGCAAATAATTTTTCGTTTACGGGTTCTTTTCCGCGAATTCCCTGTATGATTTTATATCCGTGCAAACGTTTAATCATTTCATGAGCTTCATCAATAGATACCGGCGATAGCGAAGATTGAACATCCTTTAATATTTCTACAAAAATACCGCCAAGCCCGCACAGAATCAGATGTCCAAAATTTGTTTCGCGGCTTGCTCCGATAAATATTTCGGTTCCCGACAGCATCGGATAAATTTCAACTGCGTATGTTTCAGGAATTTTTATAAGTCGATTAAATTCGCAAATAACGTTTTTTTCATCTTTAACATTAAGCACAACGCCTCCGACATCTGATTTGTGAACAGGTCCTACAACTTTCATTACAAGCGGATAGCCAACTTTGCGCGCAAAATTTACTGCATCATTTTCGGTTTTTACTTCTGTCTCCTGCTTGCGCGATATTCCTGCTGCATCAAGCAATATGCGAATTTCGTTCAGTCCGAGATATCCGTTTTTACTGTTTTCGACAACATTTCGAACTGCAACAATATCAATTTCAGGTAACTTTATGTTTTCGGGTTGAGGTACAGGCGCATTTACAACTTTTGCCAAAGCATTTCCAAATACGCATTCTTCCGGAAAATTTATTCGTTTCTTGTTGAAAATAAAATCATTAATTTCATCTTTCACATTTACGATTGATGGAAGAATGGGGAAAACCGGCTTTTTGCATGTTTTCATTTTTTCGTCTAAAACTCTGTAAACATCCCAATTTTGAAAAAGTCCCGGACTTCCAAAAATAATGCACATTGCATCAATATTATCGAATTTTGTTTCGCAACAGTCAATTATTTTTCCAAGCTGTTCGGCTGTTCCTGTAGCCAAAAAATCAATAGGATTGGCAACCGATGAACCTGCGTACAATTGCGACAGTAATTCGGCGGCGGCTTCACCGCTTATATGCGGAATTTCCAATCCATTGTTTGACAAAACATCCGTAAGCATCACCGCTGGTCCGCCTGCATGCGTTATCACGGCAATATTTTTTCCTTTCACGTCAGGATGCATGAATATGGCGCAGACGGTAGCAAGTTCTTCGCGATTGTAACAACGAACTATTCCTGCCTTACGAAACAAAGCATTTACTGCAACATCCGATGTTGCCAATGCTCCTGTATGCGATGATGCTGCACGGCTTCCAGCTTTGGAATTTCCCGATTTTATTGCAGCAATTTTGCAGCCTTTGCGTACAAGCGACGAAGCGTGTTTCAACAATTTATGCGGATTAGCAACCTTTTCCATGTAAATCATTTTCACACGGGAACTTTCGGCATTAAACGTTTCGTCCCAATATTCAAGCACATCTTCGATACCGATTTGAGCTGAATTTCCAACAGCCCACACACTGTTGAACGATAATCCGTTTGAAATTCCGTATTCTTTTATAAATACGGCAGTTGCTCCCGAACCTGTAACAAAATCAACTCCTTGCGGATTTAACACAGGAACAGGCGTGTCGAATGCTCCTGTATAATTTACATTTAAAAATCCCGTACAGTTAGGTCCTATAAGACTTCCGCCAACTTCGTTTATTATTTTAACAATACAGGCTTCCATTTCGGCGCCTTCTGTATTTTCTTCGGCAAAGCCTGCAGAAATAATAATAAATCCTCTTGTGTTTTTCCTGTGTGCAAGCGTTTCGACAGTCGCAACGCAATATTTAGCGGCAATTGCCAGTATTGCACAGTCTGTTTCGGGCAAATCTTCAACTTTTTCAAAACATTTAATTCCCTGTATTTCTGTTTCTTTTGGATTTACAAGATAGATATTTCCATTAAAGTTGCTTTCGCACAGGTTTTTAAGTAATTTTCCTCCGGGTTTGTGAACATCGCTCGATGCTCCAATAATCGCAATACTTTGCGGATTTAAAAGTTTTTGATGTATCATGTTTTTTTGTTTTTATCTGAATATTAAATTATTTTTATATTACTTACACATTTAATTTTTAAATTCTACAATTCCCCAACGTTCGGGAATATGCATATTTACTTGCTTTTGAGGCGACCAAACCCAAAAATCCGACTTTAACAGTTTTCCTTTTTCATCGGTCTTTTTTACGTATTTTCCATCAATAATTTCAAAATTCCATTGAACGCGTAAAAGATTTAATTTCCATTTTGTTCCGTTGCAAGGATGCGTACCATTCGAATATTCATCAAATGCAGAAAAGGGAATGGCAAGTTCGATTGTCCAAAAACTATCAATATCAGTTGAATTATTTAAGGTTCCACTCAAAAATATTGCTTTTTCCATATTATTGATATTCCAGTTGCTGTTGAAATTTCCACCTTCGCTGTAAGGTTTGTTCATTTGTAAATCCCATGTCGCGCCTGCTGCATTTATTTCAAATTCGTAATAGTTACGCGCATCGCCGTCAGGGTCGATAAATAATTCAAAAGCGTTATCAAGATAAATTTGCTGTTCGTTTTCAATGATGTTTGCACAAATATGCGGTTCTTCAAATTTAATTGCAAAATACAAAAAAATATCATTCCACAGCATTTTTACCTGCGTTTTGAAGTTAAAAACTTTACCTCCGCAAATGTCTTCAAAATCATCAATCCATTCCGTTTTTAGCCATGCCGATTCATCAAAATATCCATCAATATTAATCTTTTCGAGAGTTTTATAACAAGCGGTATATTTTATTTTATCAACATTTTGTGCATTCATAATCGTGAAAATTAAAATATTTGTTAAAAATATTATAAATAATTGTTTCATCTTGTATTTTCATTTATCTTTGCAAAGATAATTTTAATTTTTACAATAAAAACATGCCGATATGAAAAATATTATTTTTATAACAACTATATTGTTGTTTGTTGCAGGCAACGTTTGTGTTGCACAGGAAAAAGTTAAAGTGGAAAATGCAAATGTACTTTCTGATGAAAACATTGCGGAACAATTACCACGAAATGCCGTATATATCTTTCCTGATTTTACAGAAGGAACGGCGTTTTTTAAAAATGGAACGGTAACTACGGCAAAACTTAATTACAATACGCTTACCGAAGAAATGCAATTTGTTGACGACAAAGAGAATATTATGGCGATATCCAATCCGCAAGATATTGATTATATCATCATTAACAAAAAAGTGTTTTACTATGTATCAGGGAAAAGTTTTGGTGAACTTTTGACATATAATGATGAAATAAAATTTTTAACAAAGCGTAAAACAACGCTTGCTTATTCGCAGGCGAAAGGCGCTTACGGTCAATCAAATACAACTTTTTCCGTAACATCTGTAGTTCCTACGCGACAATATGACATAGGAATATTACGAGATTTAACATTCAATATTATTGATGAATTTTTGCTTGAACGAAACAAAAAATTCAATAAAATCTCCGGAGTCAAATCTTTTATAAAAATATTTCCGCAATACAAAGACGAAATAAATCAATTTGTAGAATCGAACAAAACAAATTTTAAAAACGAAAAAGATTTAATTAAACTTACAAATTACTGTACACAACTGTCATTAGTGAAAAAATAAATTAAACAACAAAATATTAATAACAAATAAAATTAAAAAAAAATGAATACAATTTGGATTATTGTAATTATTGTCGCAATTGTGATTTTATTTATAATCTCGCTTTATAATCGCTTGGTTCGTTATCGCAACAACCGCGAAAATGCTTTTGCCGACATAGATGTTCAACTCAAACAACGTCATGATCTTATACCTCAACTTGTTGAAACAGTAAAAGGTTATGCGAAACACGAAAGCGAAACTTTTATGAAAGTTACGCAAGCACGCACTGCCGCCATGGGCGCTCAAACTATCGACCAAAAAATAGATGCTGAAAATCAACTTACAGCAGCATTGAGCGGTTTGAAAATTCAACTGGAAGCATATCCCGAACTTAAAGCCAATACAAACTTTTTGCAATTGCAGGAAGAAATGTCGGATATCGAAAATAAACTGGCTGCCGTGCGCAGATATTTCAATTCGGCAACAAAAGAATATAACAATGCCGTTGAAACTTTCCCTGCAAACATTATTGCAGGAATGTTCGGTTTCAGACGCGAAAAAATGTTTGACGTTGGCGAACAGGAACGAACAAGACTTGATGAACCTCCAAAAATAAGTTTTTAAGCAGCACACAAAACTTATAAAATCTGTATCTAAATGAAATACACAGGAATACAAACGCAAAAAAGAGTAAATAATTTCAAATCAACATTATTGCTGGTACTCTTTCCATGTATAATACTTTTACTTGTTTGGATTTTTTTTCAAGTTCTTTACGGACAATTCGATCATTCTTACAATTATCCGAATACTGCAAATGCAAACACTATGTTTTTAGAAGCATTGCCTTGGGTTATAGGTATTTGTCTGATTTGGTTTCTCATTGCATATTTTGCAAATACCACAATAATAAACCTTTCAACAGGTTCACATCCACTTGAGCGCAGAGATAACAAGCGAGTTTATAATCTTGTTGAAAATCTTTGTATTGCCAGCAATATGAGCATGCCGAAAATTAATATCATAGATGACGATTCGCTTAATGCATTTGCAAGCGGAATAAACAAAAAAACTTTCACCGTAACGCTTTCACGAGGAATAATAAATAAACTTAATGATCAGGAACTTGAAGGCGTAATAGCTCACGAACTTACTCATATTCGCAATCGAGACGTAAAATTATTGATTGTTTCCATTGTTTTTGTCGGGATTTTCTCGTTTCTTACGCAAATGCTGTTTCGCAGTTTGCTTTACGGCGGTCATCGTCGAAGCAGCAACAATAAAGGAGGTGGCGCTGTCGCTGTTATTATTGCTCTGGTTCTTGCTGTCGTAGGCTATTGTATCACAATTATGATGCGATTTGCGATATCGAGAAAACGCGAATACATGGCAGATGCAGGAAGCGCCGAAATGACTAAAAATCCGCTTGCATTAGCATCGGCATTACGCAAAATTTCGGCAGATTCACGAATTGAAGCCGTAACGCAAAAGGATGTGGCGCAGTTGTTTATCGACAATCCTCTGAAAAAAGGAATTGCCGGTTTATTTTCAACTCATCCGCCAATTGAAAAACGAATAAAAATTTTAGAACAGTTTTAAGTTATGAATGTTTAATAAAAAAAACGCCTCAAAATATGAGGCGTTTTTTTTGCCATATTATCAATTTGCAGGATTACCAACTTTTCCCATAAACAATATTGCGCCGGTTGAATGTTCCCGTATTGCAAACATAAAAGGTCTGTCGGCTCTGAAAGTAATTTTTTGCGGTTGCGGTTCAGGAGCAGTTACTCCTATACTAACAACAGTAACAGTGGCAGCTTCTGTTCCTTTTTCATTTACATCAATGTATGCCTTTTGCAATACATTAGAAATTTTAAGAGAAATATCAGAAATACCCGAAAAATCGGCAGAATTGCTGAATGCCAGTTCCATTCCCATTAATTGCAGAATGTCATTAAAAGTTTCTTTGTATTCTATCTTAAATTTTGGTACAAACAAATCTACGTCAAAACGGCATTGCAATGCTGTTTGAATGCTGTTTTCAAAATAGCCTGAATAAGTTAACTGATTTACCATTGCATCAAATGAAGCATCTTGATTTGGAAGAATAAATATCATCGAAAAAGCGCCGTTCCCATAGTCCAATGTCGCAAGCGATAAATATTCATCGGCATAATAGCCCAATGTGTGATTTTGAAACATCATATCAACCATAGCGCTTGTTCCATCTTCTTTGTAAAACGCCTGTTTTTGAGTTTTATTTGCATCGAATTTATTGCTCCATATTCCATTGAAATATAATGCATTAAGCAAATACATTATTTCGTCAGGCGATATTTTGTCAATAATTTTTTTAATGAAATTGTTGGTATTGTCGGCGCACCATTTATTAATGGCAGTAACTGCATCGGAAGAAGAAAAATCCACTTCGCGCACTTCGGCATTATACCAGGTTTTGTTTACATCGTAAAACAACTGTTTCACGGGAAATCCTTTGTGTGTCCAAATAGAATTGGCAATAGCCAGTTTGGTATTCGGGTCGGTTTTCAGTAAGGCATCATTCATTTTTTTAAAATAAGCGTTTACTTCTTCGGCAGGATAATTTCCAAGTCCCAATGTTTTTTGAATTTCCTGTTTGGTTTCGTTTTCTGCTCCATTCCAAACCATGGTAAGCACCACGCTTAAACTGAATGGCGATACCACCATGTTTTCTTCTTTTTTATTTTCATACAGAGCAGCAAAAAAATCTGTAGCAAAATTATTATTATCTGCTACCATTTGCACTTCGTTTGATGTAAGTTCTATTTTTAGAGGTTTGCTTTTTATGAACGTTTCATCTGTCATATTGCTTTCGCATGCAGAAATAAGCAAACAAGCAGAGATAATTAAAATATTATGAATAAGTTTTTTCATGATTTTTATGTTTTTAATGATTATTATAATGTTTTACAAAAATTATTTAAATACTGGTGCAAATGTAAATATAAAAAAACGATTATGTAAATATTCTTACATATCTTTATCAAAAAGGCACATAAAACAGTATTTATCAATATATTATATTTGGAAAATATTTGTTAAATTACGTAATATTTTCAAATTGTTTTATATATTTTTTAAAATTAATTGTCCTATGAATATAACAATTATAACAGCGACACACCATCGAATAAAATTTCCGCCAAAGCGTATGGTGGTTTTTGTTCCAACAATTGCGCCCAAAACATTACCCACGCTGTAAATCAAACCTGTTTCCCAATTTATCTGTCCGTGAATGGCAAAAATCAGCAATGCTACGGGCGTATATAACATTACGGCAAATTGTTTGACTGCATTGGCTTCTACAATATTCATACCGACAAGCATTACCGATGCAAAAATTATTAAAATACCAACGCCTATATGAGTAAATCCACCGTAAAAGCCTATTATAAAAAATGCAATCCATTTTATCAATGTAAATCGTGCATTTTTCTTTTCGGCTTGCCCTTTGATAAACATTTTTGCATCATAAAACATGAAAAAAATCATTATAGTTAGAAATATGGCAAGTATAATTTCAAAAATATGCTGATTTACCAGCGTTGCAAATTCTGCGCCAAAAATAGAGCCGGACATAACAGGAATACCTATTTTAGATGCTTCGCGAAAATCAAGAAATCCTTTCTTTTTAAACATTATCGTTGATGTAGTAAATTGCAGCAACACTCCTACTCGACTTGTAGCATTTGCAACGCTTATCGGCATTCCCATTGCCATAAAAAGCATATATGTAATTGCCGTGGCGCTGCCTGCCACAGTATTTACAAAGCCAACAATAAAGCCAACAACTGTGAGTATTGCAAGCATCGGCAACGAAAAAATATCCGCGTTTTGTAAATATGAAGTTATATTCTCGAACATCGTACAAATTAATAGTTTCAATTTTATACAAATTTACATGAAATATTTTAAACAGTTGCAAATAAACAAAAAAAACAGTTGCATTTTTTTGTGCAACTGCTTTTTATATCGCTCCCCCTCAAGGACTTGAACCTTGGACCCCATGATTAACAGTCATGTGCTCTAACCAACTGAGCTAAGGAGGAATTTTCAATCTGTTTTCAACAAAATGGAGTGCAAAAGTATATAAATAATTTAAATCTGCAAAAAAAAAATTAATTTCAGATGAAAAAAAATATAATATATTCATAATTAAATATTTAAAAATATATCATTTTCAATATTAAAACATTTTGTAATTATTTATTAATTTTGGCGATTATTTTTTAAAATACAAAACAAAAAATGGATAAAATTCTTGGTATAGGAAATGCGCTTGTCGATATTCTGGCAATATTTAAAAATGACGAAATGCTACAAAAATATAATCTTCCAAAAGGAAGTATGACTCATGTTGACGAAGAAACAACCAACAAAATTTTTGCCGACATAAAGCATCAAAGCAAATATGATATTGTTGCGGGAGGTTCGGCAGCCAATACCGTAAACGGACTTAGTAAACTCGGCATTAAAACTGCATTTATAGGAAAAACAGGGAAAGATGAACTTGGTAATTTTTTCATTAATGATATGAAAAAAAACGGGACAACGCCCAAACTTTTAACAACAGAAAAAACTACCGGAAATTGCAAAGTGCTGATAACTCCCGATGGTGAACGTACCATGTGCACATATCTCGGAGCAGCAATCGATTTGAACGAGAAAGATCTTTACCACGAACAGTTTGAAGGCTATGATTATTTGCATATCGAAGGTTATTTGGTGCAAAATCATGGGTTGATGAAACGCGCTCTTGAACTTGCAAAACGACATAGAATAACAATTTCGCTTGATATGGCAAGTTTTAATGTAGTTGCCGAAAATAAAAAGTTTATGAGTGAAATATTAAATAAATATGTTGATATTATATTTGCAAACGAAGAAGAAGCCAGAATTTTCACAGGCAGAGAGCCGCAGGAAGCATTGGAAATACTTGCCGAAATTTGTAAAATTGCAATTGTAAAAATAGGTTCAGCGGGCTCATATGTCAAGCAGGGCAATGAATTTTATAAAATAAAAGCCATATCTGCAAAAGCCATAGATGCCACAGGCGCAGGCGATTTGTATGCTTCGGGATTTCTGTATGGAATGGCTAAAAAACTTCCTATTGAAATTTGCGGAGAAATAGGCTCGCTGTGCGCCGGTAATATTGTAGAAGTTGTAGGTACAAAACTCAGCGACGAAAAATGGAATAATATCAAAAAAATTCTGAATTATTGATTTATAAATCTACTATAAAATTACAGATCTTGCAGTTGTAACTATTTTATTTTTAGTAATTTAACGATTTATCAATTGAAAATTTTACATAGTCAACATAATCATTCCCATTCAATAGTAGCCGGCGGTTTCGAACTAATGTCGTACACAACTCTATTTACGCCTTTTACCTTATTTATAATTTCGTTAGATACTTTTGCCAAAAATTCGTAAGGCAGTTTTGCCCAGTCGGCTGTCATTGCATCAGTTGAAGTAACTGCACGCAAAGCAATTGTATTTTCATAAGTGCGCTCATCTCCCATAACGCCAACCGAACGCACCGGCAGCAAAATTGTACATGCCTGCCAAACATCATTATATAAATTATATTGACGTAAAAGACTGATATAAATATCATCAGCATCCTGCAATATGCGAACTTTTTCGGGCGTAACGTCTCCAAGAATGCGAATTCCAAGCCCCGGACCGGGAAATGGATGACGGTTTATAAAATTTTCGGGCATTCCGAGTTCATTTCCTACACGACGCACTTCATCTTTAAACAGTAACTTGAGCGGTTCAATCAGTTTCAGTTTCATATATTCGGGCAATCCGCCCACGTTGTGATGCGATTTTATTGTTGTTCCTGTAATTGAAAGTGATTCAATAATATCAGGATAAATTGTACCTTGCCCAAGCCATTTCACATTTTTTAATTTTGTCGCTTCTTCATCGAAAACATCAATGAAGTTTTTTCCTATTATTTTACGTTTTTGTTCAGGATTGGCAACACCTGCAAGCGCCGTATAAAATTTGTTTTTTGCATCTACGCCGATTACATTCAATCCAAGATGTTTGTAGTCGTTAAGCACATTTTCAAATTCATTTTTACGCAACAAACCATTATCTACAAAAATGCAGGTAAGATTTTTGCCAGCCGCCCTGTTTAGCAGAACTGCGGTTACCGAACTGTCAACTCCGCCCGACAATCCAAGCACAACTTTGTCGTCACCGAGTTTTTGTTTAAGCTCGGCAACAGTTGTTTCTATAAACGATGCTGGCGTCCAGTTTTTTTTACATTCACAAATATCAACAAAATTTTCAAGTATTTGCTTTCCATCTTCACTGTGAAAAACTTCAGGGTGAAACTGTACTCCCCATGTTTTTTCTTTTTTGATTTGAAATGCGGCAACCGCGACTTTGTCGGTACTTGCAATAATTTCAAAATTATCGGGCACTTCGGTTATCGTATCTCCGTGTGACATCCACACCTGAGAATTTTTACGTATATTTTTAAATAATGCGTTTGAATCATCAAAAACAGACAGGTTTGCCCGTCCGTATTCACGGGTTCCGGCAGCTTCGACCTTGCCTCCCAAATCGTACGAAACAAGTTGCGCTCCATAACAAATTCCAAGCAAAGGAAAACGATTGCGAATTTGCGAAATATCCAACTTAAAAGCATCCTTATCGTAAACCGAATAAGGGCTTCCGGAAAAAATAACTCCGCATATATTATCTTGATTATCTGGAAATTTATTATATGGAAATATTTCGCAATAAACATTTAGTTCGCGCAATCGACGCGCTATAAGTTGAGTGGTTTGAGAGCCAAAGTTAAGAATAATTATACGTTCCGACATTTTCAAAATTTTAAAATATCGGCAAAGGTAGTAAAAAGTTATAAAGTTCGTGGAACATGCAATAAATAACAACCTGCAACGTAATTTCAACCAATAAATTCAAATTCAGATAAAAAATCATCATCGTAAGCAGTGTTAACGCATTTAAGAATACAAAATCGGATGTTATTAATAAATTAGTTATTTTATTGCCGATAATTATTTATTTTTTAAGGATATTAAAGTGAAAATCCATTTGCATTTTTGTGTAAAATAATCGTTTTTGGGCATGCTGTTAGAAAACCAACTGTTTACGATGTTAAAGATACAAATTTTTGAAAGTAATGCACAACAAATACCGTAACTTGATTATATAGTCGCTCTTTACGAATAAAAAAGATAATAATAAGACATTAAGAAGCTGTTTAAATTTTTTCACGAAATGTCAATAAGCAACTAAAAATCAGTGAGGTTGGTTGAGATATATTTTGTATCTTTGTGATTATCAACAAAACAATTACAATATGGATACAAA
>JAITLJ010000203.1 GCA_031277925.1 Prevotellaceae bacterium
ATTCTGTTTCAGACAGATGAGGCTTGATTTTTAATATATTCATTTTTTTTTGCAAAGGTAATAAAAATTTTCTTACATCCAGCATTTAATTTGCGCTACGTGATGGCGGGTTGGTATAAGAAACGACTAAATATTTTGCATTATAAAATTTTGTTCGCTTATATTATGATTGATATTGTGTACAAGCATTTTCATGGTATTGACGCTTCCAGTAGAAATAAAAATACTTGTTCCCATATTTTTTGTTGGTTTTATATTGATTTCATTAATTATTTTTTGTGTTTGATGAGCAACAGCAAGCGCCGGATTTATTATTGTTAATGTATTATTTGAAATTTTCTTTATCGCTTCAACAAGAAATGGATAATGCGTACAGCCAAGCACAAGTTGGTCGGCGCCGGCATCAATAATCGGATTAATATATTTTTTTAGCAGCGATTCTACTTCCTCTCCGTATGTTTTGCCGCTTTCAACAAGTTCTACCAAACCATCTCCTGTTAGTTCTATTACTTTAACGTTTGAGGCAAATTTAGTAAGAGTATTCAGATATAACGAGCCTTTGAAAGTTCCTGCTGTTGCAAGCACTCCGACAATTCCGCTTGTTGATTCTGCTGCCGCCGGTTTTATAGCCGGTTCCATTCCTACAAACGAAACTGAAAAATGCGAGCGCAAATATTTTATTGCTGCTGCTGTAGCCGTATTGCATGCAACAACTATGACATCCGCATTTTTGTTAATTAAAAATTCAGATATTTTTTTTGCTCTTTCTATTATTTCGCCCGCTGATTTTTGCCCATACGGACAATATGCGCTGTCGGCGACATAAACAAAGTCCTGATTTGGCATTAAACCGTACAGTTCTTTCCAAACAGATATTCCTCCAACTCCCGAATCAAAAATTCCTATCATGATGCAAATATAATATTTTTTTTAACAATCGTAATACAGGCAGTTTGGTAAATATGAATTTTGTTAACCAATCAACAATAAAATCATAAAGCAGTTGGCAAAAATCGTCATAAAAATGTTAGTTGCTTATAATAAACATCAATATCAAATTGACGATAGCAAAAAAAAATTGCCTGCAATCAAAAAATCGCAAAAACGCTCAAAATTCATTTTTTTCACAATCCTTTCGTTTTTCCTGCAAAAAAATATTTATTGCAAATCCCGCAAGCGCATCAGACAATAAATGATGAAAAATCTGATTTGTAGAACTTTAATGAATAACAAATAAAAGTAAAACAGTATAAAATAAATAATCGACCCTGATAAAAATTATTTTTTTATTTTTCTAAAATTTTTTTTCTACATTTGCATAAATAAGTTGTATTATCATGTTGAATATACAGAGTGTTAATATATTAAAAAAAACACTGATAATTCACTTTTTTTATATATTTTTGATAAAAAAATTCAATAATCATGGAACAAAACAAGAAATTATCAAGCATCATTGTCGAAAAATTACGTTCAATAAGCAACACGCAAAAGGTAAAAGAAATGGCTCGATATTTTAAAACAGGATATGGCGAATATGCCGAAAACGACGCCTTTTTAGGAATAGGAACACAGGAAATACGCAGTGTTTCCAAACAATATTTTAAAGAGATAAATCTATCGCAAACGGCTTTACTGTTACAGTCGAAATATCACGAAATACGCCGTGCAGGCATCGAAATTCTTGTTCAAAAAATGGAAAAAGAAGCAGATGAACATAAGCGGCAAAAAATTTTGCTTTGTTATTTAAATAATATAGACAGAATAAATAACTGGGATTTGGTTGATGCATCCGCTCCAAATTTGCTTGGTGCATTTGTTGATGATAAAGACAAGTCGGTTTTGTACGAATTTGCCGTATCAGACAATTTATGGAAACAGCGTATTGCAATTATATCTACATTTTATTTCATTCGCAAAGGAAATTTTGAAGATACGCTTGCAATTGCCGAAATTCTTATGGACAATAAACATGATTTGATTCATAAGGCTGTTGGCTGGATGCTGCGCGAAATAGGCAAACGCGATGTTGAAACCGAGCTTAAATTTCTTGACAAATATGCTGCCAAATTACCTCGCACTGCGCTTCGTTATGCTCTCGAAAAATTTGATGCCGATTTGCGTGAATATTATATGACTTTGACTGAATAACAAAATCAGATTTTTAAATATAAATTTTACAGCAACGGCTATCGTGTTGAAATTGAACATTAATTGCATTTGCAAGCAGTAATTATCAATTTTTTATTGATAAATCATTATCTTTGTATTTTAAAATATTGATTATGGAAAATAAAATTACAACATTATTCAAAATAAAATATCCTGTAATTCAAGGAGGAATGGTTTGGTGCAGCGGCTGGCGATTAGTGTCGGCAGTGAGTAATGCTGGCGGTTTGGGTTTACTTGGCGCAGGTTCGATGTATCCTGATGTTTTGCGCGAACACATACAAAAAACAAAACAGGCAACCGATAAACCTTTTGGCGTAAACATTCCTTTACTGTATCCGGATATAGATGAATTAATGAAAATTATTGTTGACGAAGAAGTAAAAATCGTTTTTACATCGGCAGGAAATCCCAAAACATGGACAAAATTTTTGAAAGATAAAGGTATTACTGTTGCTCATGTTGTATCAAGTTCAAAATTTGCAAAAAAATGCGAAGAAGCAGGAGTAGATGCTATTGTAGCCGAAGGTTTTGAAGCCGGCGGACATAACGGACGCGAAGAAACTACAACATTTGCACTTATTCCGCAAGTACGTAAAGCAACATGCTTGCCGCTTATCGCTGCAGGAGGAATTGCCACGGGAAATGCAATGCTTGCAGCGGTAATTCTCGGAGCCGACGGCGTGCAGATAGGAACGCGTTTTGCTATGAGCAACGAAAGTTCGGCAAGCGATGAATTTAAAAATTTATGCTGTAATTTGAATGAAGGAGATACCATGCTTTGTCTGAAAAAAATATCGCCAACACGTATGATAAAAAACAGTTTTTACAATCGTATTGAGGAAGCCGAAACACGCGGAGCAAGCGCAGATGAATTGAAAGAAATTCTTGGTCGAGCACGTGCAAAAAAAGGAATATTTGAAGGCGATATGAACGAAGGCGAATTGGAAATCGGGCAAATAGCCTCACATCTGAAAAAAATAATTCCAGCAAAAGAAATCATTGATGAAATTGTAAACGAATTTAACGAAACAGCAAATAATATATCAGGAATTAGACTGTAAATAGTTTATTAAGAGTATAATATTAACAAATAATATTTTTTACAAAATATCTTTCGCCGATTTTTTACGGTGAATATGCTTGTATTTTTAATCTGTAAAAAACAATCTTAAACAAATTTAACGATTGCTTATCTTGTTGTTAACCATTATTGTTGTATATTTGCCGTCCCAAAAAAATGAATATGAAAAATTTTAACTTAATAATTAAAGCATGTTTTGCTATAAGTTTATCCTTTTTTTCGATATATGGATTTTCGCAAGAAATACAAAATACCGAAACATTGATATCCGTTATAGGCACAGGCGATATAATGCTTGGCTCAAATTATCCAACGGATGCAAGTCTGCCTGTTCATGATGGACGTGAATTGTTAAGCAATGCTAAAGATATTTTAAGAGATGCAGATATTACTTTCGGAAATCTTGAAGGCTGTTTTCTGGATAAGGGTGGAAATATCAAAAAATGTCAAAACAAATGCTATTTTTTCAGAATGCCCGACAGATATGTAAACTATTTAATAGATGCAGGTTACGATTTAATCAGTATTGCCAATAATCACATGAGCGATTTTGGCGCTCCCGGACGCGAAAACACTGTAAAAGTTTTACGCGAGGCAGGTTTGAATTATGCAGGATTGGAAAATGTTTGCGAAACATCTATCTTTGAAATAGATGGAATTAAATACGGTTTTTGTGGTTTTGCGCCAAATACCGGAACTGTAAAAATTACAAATATAGAAAATGCAAAAAAAACCGTAACATATCTGAAATCGGAATGTGATATAGTTATAGTTTCGTTTCATGGCGGAGCCGAAGGAAAAGAAAATAACAGAGTAACACGAAAAACAGAAATATATCTCAGCCAAAACAGAGGAAATGTTTACGAATTTGCTCATGCGGTAATTGATGCCGGCGCCGATATTGTTTTTGGACACGGACCGCATGTTGTGCGTGCGGCAGAATTGTATAAAGACCGATTTATTATTTACAGCATGGGTAATTTTTGTACATCCGGCACTTTCAATATCAGCGGTATCAACGGTTATGCTCCAATTGTAAAAGTATTTGTCGATAAAAGCGGAAAATTTGTTAAAGGACAAATATTTTCATTTCTCCAAAAAGATAAAACAGGTCCCGTTTTCGACCAAAACAATAATGCTGCCAAAGAAATAAAACGCCTCACAGAATTGGATTTTCCGCAAACCGATTTAGTCATTTCAGACGAAGGAATTATAGAACGAAAAAGCAAAACGACCGCATTGTTCGATAATTTGGAAAATCAGCAAGATTCTTTGCAAACAAACATGTCGGATAGCGCTGTGATTCAAAATATTATTGAATTTTCAAAACAATTTTTAGGAGTTCCTTACCGTTGGGGAGCAAAAGGAGTTAAATCATTTGACTGTTCAGGTTTTACATCATTTGTTTTTGATAATTTCGGGTATAAAATAGGAGCAAATTGCGTTGCGCAGATACAACAAGGCATGAGAGTTATTTTGGAAGAATTGAAAATAGGCGACCTCATTTTTTTCAAAGGACGCAACGATAAATCAAACAAAGTTGGTCATGTAGGAATTGTGATATCGAATGACGAAAATGGAAATGTGCAGTTTATACATGCTTGCCGTCGCGGAGTTACAATCGACGAACTTAACAAATCTTTGTACTACAAACGCAGATATATAACAGGATTACGCATTGTAAACGAATCTTAAAAGCCTGTTTAAGAACAATATATAAAAAAACCATTGTTATTGCAATCAGTTGTTTCTTAAAAGTAAATTTTTAAATAAAAATTTGATAACGTGCATTTTATACGGCGTTTAAAACCTTTTTAAACGGTAAAGAGCGTCCCGCAGAGATATTTTAAATCATTTAATTCTTAAATCATTAAACCTTTGTTATTATATTGCATCTGGCGCTGTGCATGATTTGAAAAATTCGTATATATTTGCACTGTTTTTCGGTTGTGTTTGATGAATAATTTGTTTTGCTATTGTATTGTAATTTACAGTTAATGATTACGGAAACGCAAAATAAATTCAACAGATAAGATAAACCGATTAACGATATTTATTTATAATTTATTTAAATTAAAAGTTTGTAAATCGACAAAATATCCGAATGAAAAATGTTGTAAAAGTATTGTTGGTCGTACTGAAAATAATAACAATTTCGCTTGCAGTAACATTGTTAATGTCAATAGCAGCATGTTATGTAAATCCTTCAAAATACTGGATTTTGCAACTGTTCGGGCTGTTTTTCCCGATTATTTTTACAGTTAACATATTAGCCATAATAATATTATTTGTAATAAAAAGTCAAACAGCATATTTCAATCTTGCCATATTTATAGTATCAGTCTTTTTTGCAGGCAGGTTTTTTCAATTTTCGGGAAGCAAAACCGATAATAAAAATGCTATAAAGATAATAAGTTACAATGTTCATGAATTTAAAAATATCGACAATTATAAAGCGACATGCGCCGAAATTGTTGATTTTTTAATTGCCGAAGACGCCGATATAATTTGCTTGCAAGAGTATTCTCCAAACAATAAGGAATTGAACAGAAATAAAATATTGCAAAAATTATCTCAAAAATATAAATATTCGTCAGACAACTGCGGCGGTCAAAAAATTTTCAGCAAACATCCTGTTGCAAACAAACAAAAATTTAATTTTGCAGGCACCTGTCTCGTTTTTGCAGATATAAACATTAATGGAAAAACCGTAAGAACATATTCGTGTCATCTGCAATCAACACGGTTTAATCCTGACGGAACGCAGCAGCGATTAACATCCAAAAATGCAAATTATACAAACGAGTTGAAACGCGTAGTTGTAAATCTGCGCAACGCTTTTATAAAACGCTCAATGCAGGTCGAACTTATTACTCGCGAAATATCAAAATCGAAGTATCCTACAATAGTTTGCGGCGATTTCAACGATACGCCAATGTCATATTCGTATCAGAAAATGAAAGGAAAAATGCACGATACTTTCATAGAAGCAGGCAGCGGAATATCAAATACATATAAAAAACTGTTTTCGTTTCTGCGAATTGATTATATCTTTATCGATAAAAATATTTCTGTTATGGAACATACTGTTGTAAAAGAAATAAAATATTCAGACCATTATCCCGTAATAGTAAAATTCAAAATAAATGATGAAAAATGAAATACTTAAAGCCGTTGATGTTCTGAAAAACGGCGGAATAATACTTTATCCAACCGACACTGTTTGGGGAATAGGCTGCGATGCAACAAACGCCGGAGCTGTTGAAAAAATTTACAAACTGAAGCATCGCAGCGACAGCAAATCGATGCTCGTGCTTGTTGATTCAGCCGACAGAATTGCACGACACGTAAAACAAATTCCAGACATCGCTTCCGAGTTGATAGAATTGAGCAATACTCCGCTTACAATAATTTATCCACAAGCCATGAATCTTGCGCCAAACCTGATTGCCGAAGACGGAACAACAGGAATTCGCGTAGTGAAGCACGAATTTTGCAAACAGTTGATATTTGCATTGAACCGCCCAATTGTATCAACATCCGCCAATGTTGCAGGAGAAAAAACGCCACGGGAATTTAATCAAATATCACAGGAAATACTTAATAATATTGATCTTGTCGTAAACAGAATTTTTGAAGGAAATCCCACAAAGAAACCATCGGCTATAATAAAACTGGGATTGAAAAATGAAGTCGAAGTAATCAGAAAATAATCAAAACAACAAATACACATGCACAAAATTCAAATACAAATCCGTTTCAGCGATATCGACAGACTTGGACACGTAAACAATTCAATATATGCTCAATATATGGACGTGGCAAGATTGGACTATTTAAAAAAAACTATAGGAAAATTTATAAAATGGAACGAAAAAACCATCGTTATCGTTCATACCGACAGCGATTTCATAATTCCCACGCTGATTGACGATATAATATTTGTTACAACCGAAGTTGTAAAAATCAGCAATCGCAGCATAAGCATAAACCAGCAAATTATTGACGACAGGGGAAACATAAAAGTAAAATCTCACTGCATATTTTCAACTCTTGACGTAAGAAGCAATACATCGTTTTTTGTTCCTGCCGAATGGAAAAAATGTATTGAAAACTTTGAAGGCAAAAAAATATAAACCTTAAAAAGCGACAGGCGAACACGCTGTGCCGAAATTATCGTCATGTCGAATATAGCGGAGCTGTTGGCTAAATTAAAACTGTTGACGGAAGATATGTAGTCGCTCCTTATAAACTGTGAAAATAGTCGCTCCTTACGAATAAAAAAAGGACAAAGCTAAAACATTAAAAATTTCGGACAATTATTTCTTTCTGTTACTTTTGTCT
>JAITLJ010000048.1 GCA_031277925.1 Prevotellaceae bacterium
AACTCGGTATTTTTATTCGATAATTTATGCCTATAATTTATTAATAATTAACCGTTTCGACCCTTTTTAAGGAGCGACTATATAACAACAAATTACTGTCAATAATTTTTGTAAAAATACCTTTTCAGTTATTAGCGTTTTCCTCTGTTTTTAAATTTGACAATCAGGAAATAAACCGTTGTTTTTTGTTGTAAAACTACAAGTTTATTCCCTGATTGCCCAATATTTATATTGTGTGTATTTTAAAATAGCATTAATTTTATTGTGTCATCCTACAATTTCCATTGCAGCGGAATGGTTAATTTAAAATTAAAATTACGTCCGATGTTGTAAATTCCGTCACTTTTGTAACGCGATAAATGGTCGTAATACGTTTTGTTGAGCAGGTTGTTTGCTGAAATATTCAACAAGAATTTTTGTTTGTTCCATCCAAATTCAAGCGCCAAACCGGCATTTAACAAAAAATAATCGTCTGTTGGCAATTCGTATTCGGCAATACGTTTTTGTTCAAACGAATAAATACTTTGCAAATAAATTGAAAATCTTTTTACTGATTTTTCCCACGCAAAATTGGCGCTGATGCTGGCATTTATTTTTTGCGAAGGCATCAAAGGCAAATCGTCGTGTTTGTTTCGCCCGAAAGTATTGCTGTACGAAGCATCCAAATGCAGCCAGTCGAGTGGATGAGGATGAAAATGCAATCCCGTTTCGCCTCCATACAGATAAGCGTTAGTTTGGCGATAATAATATACAGGCATATCGTCTATTTCTTCGTCGGACGGCTGCAGAAAAATGTAATTGCGGATATAGTTAAAATACGGATTTACAAATATTTCCAAGTGTTTTGATTTGTATTTTAACGCAGCATCAATCTGGTAATTATTTTCAGTTTTGAGTTGTGTATTTCCGATTTCATAACGATTTGTTCCTTCGTGAGCGCCATCGCTAAGCAGTTCAAACATGTTTGGAGAGCGGTAACCCGACGAAAAACTTGCGCGAAACGACAGTTTATCGTTGAAAGGTTGAAAAATGCCTGTTGAGAAATTAAATGCAAAGTACGATTTTGAAAACGAAGGAATATAATCATCTTCATCTTCTGTTCCGTATTCTTTGCCCGAAATATGTCGTCCATCGATGCGCAAACCTGCCATCCAGTATGCTTTTTCCGAATAATAAAAATCAGTTACGGCAAAAATACCAATATCGGATGTACTTGCATCTGGTATCAAAACTTCTTCGCCTTTGTTTTTGTTGGTCTGATACATGCCTTGACTTCCTGCTGTAAACGTCCAGCGTTCGTGCAGTTTGGGCGAATACCATTTTGCATTGTACGAAAATGTATTTAAATTCATATTCAGTGCGGCTACATCGTCTTCAAATTCTTTTCTGTTATTGAAAATATATCCTGCATCTATTTTCAGTTTTGAACTGTTGTTAAAAAAGAATGTATTTTCGAAATTTAGCAAATGTGTTGTCAAATCTTGAAATGGCGACATCGGTTTGCGTCCGTTTGAATATGCTTCTTCTTCTCCGTTTTCGCTTTCTTCGGCTTCGGTTAATCCATATTTTTCATGCAAAAAACCATATTTCAGCGAAGTTGTGAATTTGTTGCCTGTGTATCCTAATACGGTTTTAATATCGCCTGTACGGAAGCGGCTGTTATTCACAAAGTTTTTATTTCCATCTGTATAATCTTTATGAGTTGTATATCCGCCGAAGAGATTAACATGAAAGCGATTTTTTGATAATTTAAACGCGCCGGTGTTTCTTAAACCTTTGGTATTGGTGTTATATTCCGAACTTAAACCGCTTTCGGCGCTGTTGTCTTTTGCATAACGTTCGTCAACAAAATAAAGAATACCGCCTAAGGCATCGCTGCCGTACAAAAGCGAAACCGGACCTTTGATTATTTCAACCTGTTCGTATCCGTTTTCGTCGAGACCTAAACCGTGTTCGTCTCCCCATTGCTGATTTTCAATTCGTAAGCCTTGCGAAAATACGGCGATACGGTTTCCGCTAAGTCCACGAATTACCGGTTTGCCTATTCCTGCGCCTGTGCTCCAATTGCTGATGCCTGCAAGGTCCGACAATTTTTCTGTAAGCGATAATCCTTGCAATTCGGCGTTATGATTTAGAGTTAATTTCTCAACATTTACTACATTTTCGCCCTGTAAGCGAGACGAATTTTCAGAAACCACAATTTCTTGCAATTCGTGAACCGACTGTTCAAGCAAAATAATCTGATTTGCATTTTCCGGCGGCAATGTTCCCAAATATGTTTTGTATCCAACAGACGAAATTTGCACAACAAGCGACTGCCCTGATACGGCGATTGCAAAATTGCCTGATTCATCTGTGTATGTGCCTGTTTTAGTATCGGGAAAATAAACGTTTGCAAATGCAATCGGTTCATTGGTATTTTTATCAACAACTTTTATTTGCGTTTGGGCAAGCAGTGTCGCCTGCACAAAGCAAAGCATAAAAATAATGCACAAAGTTTTGATAATTGGTTGACAGCTTGCACAAAAGCCCGAAATAAGATAAGATATTGACGATATGCTGTAACCTTGCGGAAGTTTTGGCAAAGCAACAGGTTCGTCGAAACATGTAATCGTATCGCAGTTTATACAGCGAAAATGCAAATGATTGTCGTTGTGATTGTCAATAGAACAATCGTGGCAAAGGGCATAATAAGTTTTTCCATTTTCGTTTAAAATTTTATGCACTTTACCATCATCACAAAAACCTTGCAAGATGCGATAAATAGTAACTCTGTCGATTGTGCCCGATAACCGGTTTTCGATATCATCGTGACAAAGAGCCGCTTTTGCATTTTCTAAAATGCTCATTACCATTTGTTTTGTTCTGGTATTTCTTCTTTGTTTTTCCATAAAACTGTATTTTATAATAATTATTAATGCCACAAAGTTACAATAAAGTTTTATTATTGCAACCGTATTGCAATAATTTTTAAAATATTTGTTCCTTACTAATAAAAAAAAGACAATGCAATACATAAAATTTTCGGACAGATAATTTAGGGCAATGACGAAAGCCTGTCCCGCTAGGGACAAAATGCTGGTAGAAATTTGCCGCAACAACGAGTACGTGCGGAGCAGTGGCGGTGTTTCAAGAAATTTGCGGTAAACCCGCACGTAATGCACGGAGATATGTCGTTTTTGCCTTAATTGTTCTTTAAATCTTAAATTTTAAATCATTAAATTGCGCAGCGAAGCCTGTCCCGTTAGGGACTGAATATTAGTAGAAATTTTGCAGCAACAACGAGTACGTGCGGAGCGCCGGCGGTGTTTCATGTCATTTATGGATATCCCGCACGTAAAGCATAAAGATATGTCGTTTTTGTCAATAAACAATTCATAGCGGAACTGTCTTTAAATTCTTAAATTTTAAATCTTTAAATTGCGAAGCGAAGCCTGTCCCGCTATGGACTGAATATTAGTAGAAA
>JAITLJ010000076.1 GCA_031277925.1 Prevotellaceae bacterium
ACAGTTACTCCTAATGCCGCGCTTGCAAATTCGCAACTTTATTATATAGCCTTAAATCCTGTTGCAGATACGGCAAACAACGCAACAAGCCTGCAATCGGTAACGTTTACAACGGAAGCTCAATTATCATCTGCAGCCGATTTAATTGCATATACAATAGCAAATCAAATCAGCAGCAATATTAATTCTGCCAACAAAACAGTAAACGTGGTAATGCCCGCCGGAAGCGATGTTACAAATCTTACGGCAACATTTACCATATCAGAGGGAGCAACTATAACAGTTAGCGGTACGCCACAGGTAAGCGGAACGACTGCAAACGATTTTACAAATCCTGTTACATATACAATTGTTTCGCAAGATGGAAATACAACAAATAACTGGACGGTTACGGTAAGCGTTATGTTAAGTTCCGAAGCCGATATTATTACATTTACAATACCCGGTCAAGTCGCTAATGCCATTATTGATGCCGATGAAGCCAAAGTAATTGTTACAATGCCTTACGGTACCGATATAACAAATCTTGTTCCAACAATCACTGTTTCAGATTATGCAACAATATCGCCGGCTTCTGGTCTTGCACAGAATTTCACTAATACTGTTGATTATACTGTTACGGCGCAGGATGGCACAAACAAATTGTGGAATGTATCGGTAACATTTACAAGTCCGGCACCGAGTAATGAAAACAATATAATATCATTCACTTTACCCGGACAAACAGGCAATACAATAATAGACAACGACACACGTACAGTAACAGTTCAAATGCCTGTCGGGTTAAGCCTTGTAAATTTAATACCAAGCATACAAATATCGCCCGGTGCAACAATTTCACCATCGGCGGATGCAGTACGCGATTTTTCAAATCCTGTAATTTACAGGGTAACATCGGCAAGCGGTATCAGCGTCGATTGGGTTGTAAAAGTACAGCAAGGCAGTGACGATGAAGGATTGTTCTTTACATTTATCAGCGGTACTCAAATTTTCCATATCGAAAACCCAACATTGGGAGTTGGCAGAGTTGATATATATGCAAGCGATGGACGACTAATGTATTCGGGAAAAAGAGGAACCAATAATGAGTTTAATAATACTGAATTTAATATAAATATGTCGGGCTATGCCGGCGGAATGTATATTATACGTATATGGGACAAAAATCAAGCTCTTACAAAAACGATAAAAATAATAAAATAAAATAGAAACAATGAAAAAAATATTACTATTATTAGCATTAATATGCTTATTAAACCCTAAAACCATTCTCGGACAAAGTGCAATACGCACAGCCGCAAACTTTTTATCAATCGCTCCGGACGCCCGTGCAGCAGGCATGGGAGATGTTGGTGTATCTACAACAGCAGATGCAAACGCTCAACACTGGAATGTAGCAAAATACATATTCGCAGAATCAAATGCAGGAATATCGTTATCATATACTCCATGGATGCGTCATTATGTAAATGATATAAATTTGGGATATTTGAGCGGATATTATAAATTTGATGACAATCAGTCAATAAGCGCATCGCTGCGTTTTTTGTCGAATGGAGATGTTTATGTTCGCAGTGATTTTGAACCGCTGCAACTTAGCAATAATGCCAACGAATTAGCCTTTGATTTGGGTTATTCGCGTCAATTGTCCGACAAATTTTCAGCCGGTATCGAATTGAGATATATCCGTACCGTTAAAGGCGCCGAGCAGGGAAAAGCATTATTTGCAAGCGGATTTGCAGGAGACGTGGCTTTATATTATCAGTCTCCATTATCGCTGTTGGATAATCCGACAACGCTGGCTTTCGGTTTAAATATTTCAAATATCGGAACTAAAATCGCAAACCATAACGAAAGCAGTTATTTTCTTCCAACTAATTTGCGACTTGGAGGAAGCCTTACGATGAATATCAGAAATAATCATCAACTGGCAATAGCTGCCGATATTAACAAACTTATGGTTCCTTCGCCAACGGTCAACGAAGATGGAACAATCAACAGCAATGCTGATAAATCAATGTTCGGTGCATTATTTTCGTCATTTAGCGATGCAGATGGTGGATTTAAAGAAGAGATAAAAGAAATTTCATTAGGTTTGGGAGTCGAATATAAATATCTGGAAACATTTGCCGTTCGCGGAGGTTATTTTTACGAAGATACTCAAAAAGGAATGAGACGTTATTTTACATTCGGATGCGGATATTCTTTCAAATTGATAACGCTGGATGTTTCATATTTATCAACATACAGCGGAGTAAATCATCCTTTGGATAATACGTTTCGCTTTACATTATCAGTAAATTTGAGTGAATTGAAATAATAAAATATGTAATATTATGAAATTATTAAATTATGATTAAAAAAATATTAAACATATTTGTTGCCTTGCTTGTGTCGTTTACATTAACGGCACAGGCACCGGCAAATTATTACGACAATGCAGAAGGCAAATCAGGCGCCGAATTAAAAACAACGCTTTATAACATAATAAAAAATCATACCCAATTAGGTTATTCGGAATTGTGGACAGCATTTTATACAACCGATGCAAAACCAAACGGCAAGGTTTGGGATATGTATTCAAATACAAATTACACATTCGGCAGCGACCAGCAGGGAGGAACCGGTTATACAGACGAAGGACAAATGTATAACCGCGAACACTCGTTTCCTAAAAGCTGGTTTGCCGACGGCTATCCGATGTACACCGATTTATTTCATCTTTATCCGACAGATGCCTATGTAAATGGCAAGCGAAGCAATTATCCTTATGGAAATGTAGGGCATGCAAATTTCACAAGCGCTAATGGAAGCAAGTTAGGCTCTCCCGCTATATCAAACTTTAACGAATCGGCTTATGTTTTTGAACCTGCCAACGAGTATAAAGGCGATTTTGCACGAACATATTTTTATATGGCAACATGCTATGAAAATCGAATTGCAGGCTGGCGCGGAAATAATGCCGCCACACGCGACATACTGGATGGAACTCCATATCCGGGATTTAAATCATGGTATGTTGATATGCTTGTTGAATGGCATAGAAACGACCCTGTAAGCGAAAAAGAAATCAACAGAAATAATGCGGTATATCAAATTCAAGGCAATAGAAATCCTTATATTGACCATCCCGAATGGGTTGAATGCGTATGGCAAGAAAATTGTATAAGTCAAGCTACGATTATAATTTCGGATATAAAATACCAGCCGGCAATACCCGATGAAACATCTGCGGTCGATGTTTCGGCTATGGTAAATATTTACGGCAATGATGTAATCCAAACTGTCAATTTATATTACGGAACATCATCATCGTCAATGAGCAATAATGCAGCAATGACCTTGACAAATGGACGATATACGGCTCAAATTCCCAACTATCCAAAAGGAACAGCCGTGTATTTCCAAATAAAAGCAGTTAGCTATGAAGGTGTAAATAAAAGCAGTAATGTTTATAATTATACTGTTGTCGAAGCAAAACCTGATTTGATAATTTCGAATGTAACACACAGTCCTCACAGCCCGCAGGCTACGGAAAATGTTACAGTTACATCCGAAATATATGCAGTAAAAGATGAAATAAGTCTGGTTACCTTATATTGGCTGACAGACGGAAACAAAACATCTGCAACAATGAATCAGAACGGAAGTACATATACGGCAACTGTTCCGTCACAACCAAATGGAACGGTTGTGCAATATTATATCGAAGCAAAGACGCAGGGCGGAATTATAAAGACATCAGAAACTCAAAGTTATACCGTATGCATTAATATTGCCTCGAATGAAATTGTTATAGAAAATGTAACTTATTCGCCTTTAAATCCTAACATAAATGGAAATATAACAATATCAGCCGATATTTACTGCAATAAAGCAAAAGTAGTTCCATGGCTGCGCTGGTACGATTTGAACAGTCCGAACAGATCATATACACAGCCTATGAACAATAACGCAGGTAATGCTTTTTCGGCGCATATTTCTGCCCCCGAACACCTTACAAGTATATGTTTTCAAATACATGCAGGAGTGTGCGAAGTTTTCAACGAATCGCTTCCGCGCTGTATTGACATATCTGACAGTCAGGTAAGTATTAATGGAAATTTATTGCAATTGACAGAAACAGCAGGAATTGCCCGAATTGAAATTTACAACACTGCGGGACAATGTGTTTTTGTCAAAAAATATTCGGGCGATACAGGAATAATTATAGATGTATCTTCATTTGCAGGAGGAAATTATATCCTTCGTACGCGAACAGTAAAAGGAACATTCACAACAATGAAAATTTTACTGTAAGAACCTCAATATAGCAGACAATCAAAACAAACAAATGCGGAGCGCTGTAAAGTTGCTCCGCATTGTTTTTTTTATTATGTTTTACTGATACCAAACTGTTATTTGTATAAATTGAATATCAATAAAATATTCTTACCGTTCAGATTATTTTGATACCGTTTAAGTTTTACTTTTTCATTGCATTTCGCAGATAAACAACCTGTCCTTCGTCAAGAATTTCGTTGGCTTGCATGTTGTTTTTTTTGCACAGATCATGCAATTTCACAGCATACAGTTGCGAGATGCTTCTTAATGTTTCGCCGGCTTCGGCAACATGCATGGGAAAGTCTTTTCCTGCTTTCGATTTTTTTGCTTCAATATATACAATATCGTCTTTATTCGGCTGTTCATTTTTATCGGCATCATTGTATTTTCTAAGCTGTTCTGCCGACATTTTAAACTCATCTCCTACCCTTTCGTAAGTATCGTTGTATTTGGCTGTGATATATTTTACTCCGTTTCGCTTATTCACATTTCGGTTAAGTATTATTACAAAATTGTCGATATTGTATTCGCGCATTGCTTCCGAAGGTTTTTTAATAACTTCGATGCGTTCCGTTTCTTTTTTATGTTTATCATGTGATTTGTCTGTTTCGGCGATTTCAGGCGGCGGCACATAATTTTTATCATCATATTGATATAATTGAAAATCTTCAATTATTTTTATCAACATTTCGGCATAATTCGGAGCAGTTGCATATCCGGCTTTTTTCAGACCTCGCGCCCAGGCTTTATAATCGGTTATTTTCAAATCGAACAGAGATGCATAGCGCTGACGGTAACGAAGAAAATCGGAATGGTCAACAAACGATTCTTCGTCGGTAGAATACGAGCGAAAACATTCATTGGGTTTGTCGTCATCGTGATAAATTTTGCGTCCCTGCCAGCCTGCACATTTTATTCCAAAATGATTTTTTCCGTTAACAGTCAAAGAACTGTTTCCGTTGTTCGATTCCAAACAGGCCTGAGCCAGTATTATACTTGCAGGGATGCCATAAGATTTCATTTGCCGTATAGCGATATTTTTATATTTTTCGATATACTGTTCACGAGTAAGTTTCTGGGTAAAAGCAAAATGTGGCGTTAATATCAATGCAAACAATAACAAATAAATTTTTCTCATATTCGATTTTTTTTTACAAAATTATGAAAATTTTATTATATCACATATTATGCGCTATAAATAAAGATATTGCCATTCAAATTTTGTCGAACATTTTAATTCGTTTACCTTATCTACATTTGTTTTACGAAAAAATACGCCTGCATAAAGTAATACTTGCCTTTGCCGTATTACAATCTTTATGCTTACCTTTGCCGCATAAAATTAAATATGAAATTCAAATTACAGACTACCGACAATAAGACAAAAGCGCGAGCAGGAATAATTACTACCGACCATGGCGATATAGAAACTCCTGTATTTATGCCTGTTGGAACAGCAGGCAGCGTGAAAGGCGTATTTCATCGCGACCTCGTGAACGAAGTTCATGCTCAAATAATTCTCGGAAATACCTATCATTTGTATTTGCGACCCAATACAGCAATACTTGAAAAAGCGGGCGGTTTGCATAAATTTATTTCATGGGACAAGCCTTTACTTACCGACAGTGGCGGATTTCAGGTTTTTTCGCTGGCGGCAAATCGAAAACTTACGGAACTGGGCTGTGAATTTCGTTCTCATATCGATGGTTCAAAACATTTTTTTACACCCGAATCGGTAATAGATATTCAGCGAATAATCGGAGCCGATATTATCATGGCATTTGACGAATGTCCGCCGGGTACGGCGTCTTACGATTATGCTGAAAAATCGTTGAAACTTACACAAAAATGGCTCGAACGATGCATAAAACAGTTTAACGATACTCAACCGAAATACGACTATAGCCAAACATTATTTCCTGTTGTACAGGGTTGTGTATATAAAGATTTGCGTTTGCGGGCTGCCGAACATGCAACAGCACAAAATTGCGAAGGCTATGCAATAGGCGGACTTGCAGTTGGCGAACCTGTTGAACAAATGTATGAAATGGTTGATTATGTTGCCGACATTTTGCCCTGCGACAAACCGCGTTATCTTATGGGAGTCGGAACGCCGGCAAATATCCTTGAAAACATTGCGCTTGGCGTTGACATGTTCGACTGCGTAATGCCTACGCGCAACGGACGTAATGGAATGCTGTTTACAGACGAAGGTATAATAAACATAAAAAATCAAAAATGGAATGATGATTTTTCGCCGATAGATGCCAATGGATTTGCCTTTGTTGATACTGCATACAGCAAGGCTTATTTGCGGCATTTGTTCATTTCAGGAGAAATGCTTGGCGCTCAAATTGCAAGCATGCACAATATTGCATTTTACATGCGGCTTGTGAATGAAGCGCGACAACATATCTTTGCAGGCGATTTCTTCCCGTGGAAAAATATGATGATAAATAAAATTACGCAGCGTCTGTGATTTTTTAAATTTTTTACGCCAAATTTTCATTATTGTAAAATAATGTTATAACTTTGCATTCGATAATGTAAAATATTGTATGCTTATGGACTAAAAAACAGGCGAACAATACGCACATTATAAAATTTATTGGAAAAAGCGTTTAGCTTACATCTTGTTTTTTCGGAACTTCGACACTTTCAAAAAGCAACTAAGAGTAAAGCAATAACGCTCACGCTGAACCCCAGCGTGGGCTTTACTCAATTTGATTTAGTTGCTAAGGTAGTCGAAGACCTCGAAAAAACGGATACATTTAGAGTTTGTCCGCGCTTTTTTTATGTGCGTATTTCAAAATTGAATTTGAATTTGGGCGATCGGCGGCAAAGTATTTCTGCAAAGCCGCCCGAAACAAAAGTGCGGAACGAGTATTCGAAAATCGAAAAGAGTAGAGAAAACAAAAAAGTAAAAAATAAAATTTTAACTAAAAACCGACGGGTCGATGGTATATAACCGACACAAAATTATATGAAAAAAATTTTAATTATTTTAGTAGTCTTAATTGGCTTGGGAATTAGCGCAAATGCACAAATTAGTTGTATTACTATGAATAAATCCCCCTACGAGTCCGCTGTGCATCTTTATAATAGTTGTAATAGATCTGTTGTGGTGTCTGTTTGCTGGACAGATGCAGGCGGTAGGGCTCAGTCAAGAAATGTTACTGTACCTGCTTGGAATGAAAGAGACAATGTTAAAGGTTATATAGCCGTTAATGTTGGCGATAATGTTACTAGTGTTCGTATAGAAGATCCTCGCAGAGTTGTTCCTCGCAGATAAATTAACGACTCGGCTTAAACTCATGCCTCCCACGTAGCGAAAGACGCTACGCCGAACACAGTAAAAAAACCGCCTCCGCAATATCCATCGGAGGCGATTTTTTGATTTTTTGCATTACAGGCATTATTTCAACAAAGAAATATTATCTTTGCACTGTAAAATTATAATTATATGCAACGTAAAGAAATCATAAAGTCAATACAAACAGCGCTGCGCAAGATTGTACCCGATGCAACAGCAATTTTGTACGGCAGTGAGGCGCGTGGAGATGCGCGTCTCGACAGCGATATTGATTTGTTGATATTGCTTGACAAAGAAAAAATCGAATTTGAAGATATGGAGGCAATCACCTGTTCGCTGTACGATATAGAGGCAGAGTACGATTACAGTGTAAATATCGGTTCGCTGATTTATACCCGCAAACAATGGTTTGACCGCCCTTTTCGCACCCCATTTTTTATTAACGTAATGAACGAAGGAGTACGGTTGCAATGAAACAGAAACCGCTTACGGACGATGAACTTGCTGCTTTGGTTGCATACAGGATACAACGAGCCAAAGACACTTTGAAAGAGACCGATATTTTGTTTCAGGAAGGACATTACAATGCGGCAGTCAACAGGCTTTATTATGCTTGTGCAACACATAGCGGAGTAAAACAAATGTTTTCGCTGTACGTTGCCACAGGTAAAATAAGCAAGCAGTATTCAATTTTCTACGGCAGGCTGTTTAACGACCGTATCAGTGGCGATTACGACGATTTTGTGCTTTATGACAGTGAAATGCTAAACGAAATCCGCCCGAAAGCTGAAGGTTTTATTGCAGATATTGAAAAATTAGTAAAACAATGACATGCATAATTATTTAAAAGGTCGCCGATTTACCTCTGTTTGCAGTAGTGCCCTGCAATGTCTGTAATGCAAGAAATCATAAAGTCAATACAAACAGCGCTGCGCAAGATTGTACCGGATGCAACAGCAATTTTGTACGGCAGTGAGGCGCGTGGAGATGCGCGTCTCGAAATTGGACTAATTTTTGTTGCGATTTTACAGGTTGCATTGCACAAATAACAAATGCAATTCCAGTCGTTCTTGCAATTGCTGGGACATGTATTTAAGGTTAATTAATATTAAATAAGAAAATTCTTGTAAAAAAAACTTATTTTTGTAAAAATAAAAATTATGAAAAGAAATAAAGTTATATTATGTTTGATTTTGTCTTGCTTATTGGTAATAATCGGCTCTTTTTTCAAATTAAACCGAGTAATTACAACAGGAAATATATTTCTTGCTGTTGGCTCAATTGCAACTTATTTGTTTTTATTTTTGTTAATAAAACAATATTTTACATCTAAAAAGCAACAAAGTGATTAGATTATCCCTATTCGACGCAGGCTTCAAGTGCTGTACTGGAAAATAAATTACTCTTAAATTCTACACCGAACAACCGCAGCAAACAAAAAAACGCCTCCACAACAGTTCTGCGGAGGCGATTTTTTGCATTACGCAAACGTTTTACCGCTTGTCGCCAATTCCAAACTCGCGCCACGACGATTGAGGCATGTCCATTTTGATGATTTTGCGAGCTTCGCCTGCCTGTTTCAGCATGTCGGCAAACACAGCATCCAACTCTTCGGTTTTTTCTTTGAGTTTGGCTTTCAGTGTTTCCTGTTCATCGTTCAGTTTGATACAGGTGTCAACTTTGGTTTGCAGCGTGTCGGCAAAAGCATTGTCGATGTTGCGCAGCGCCAGTATGTCCTGATGCGCCTTGATACCGCTCACCATCACGCCGGTATCAATAATTTCCTGAGATTGCGTTTTCCTTCCCATAAATTTATTACTTTAAGTTTTTTGGAATATTCCGCAGCAAAAATACAAAATATTTGAATATTATACAATATAAAAATGCTATTTTAATGCTTTATTCTGTCAAAGTACATCAGCATAATTCAAAAGTACATCTGTACAATTTAAAAGTACAGGCGTATTTTGTCAAAGTACATCAGTATAATTCAAAAGTACATCTGTACAATTTAAAAGTACAGGCGTATTCTGTCAAAGTACATCTGTACAATTCAAAAGTACAGGCGTATTCTGTCAAAGTACATGTGTACAATTTAAAAGTACAGGCGTACTGCGTCAAAGTACAGCAGTTTTGACCTGACAGGTTTCGGAAACCTGTCAAGGTTAAACAAAAATAGAGCGTCTTTGCAAGGAGCGCAGCTACGAGGCAATCGAAACGTAGCAGAGATCAACGAAGTTAATCCGGATAAAAGCCGTCATGTTGAACATAGTTGATACAGCAGTTGAATTGTAGCAGAAGCATGAAATTTTTTGTTCTGTTTTTCGATTTTTAAAAGAAAAGCATATCTTTGCACAGCAGGAATTATGAAAACAAGTGGAAAACTTAAAATATTAGACTGGTACATAATACGTAAATTTATTGGCACGTATTTTTTTGCATTGCTGCTGATTATATGTATTATTGTTGTTTTTGATTTGAGTGAAAAAATCGAAAAATTTATCAACAATGTTCCTTTATCTGCCATTATTTTTGATTATTATTTGCGATTGATACCGTATTATGCAAGTTTGTTTTCGCCCTTATTTGTATTTATTACCGTAATATTTTTTACATCAAAAATGGCGTCAAATACGGAGATTGTTGCCATACTTTCGAGCGGTATAAGTTTTAAGCGACTTTTGTATCCTTATTTCATCTCATCTTTTATACTGGCGGTATTCAGTCTTGTACTGAATTTGTTTATAATTCCGCCGTCTACAAAAATACGTCAGAATTTTGAAAACACATATATACGCCGAGCATACGTAAACAACGATAATAATATTCATTTTCAACTTAATAAAAACGACTATGTATATATGTCATCATTTAATACGTTCGGAAGAGTAGCGCAGCGATTTTCGCTTGAAAGGCTCGAAAATGGAGAATTGAAATCAAAACTTATGTCGGACTATGCGCAATATGATACGGTTAAAGGCTCGTGGCATATTCACGAATATTTTATCCGCACGATTAACGAAACGGGGCAGGATTCCATTTCAAAAGGCTATGATTTGGATACAGTAATAAATCTGAATTATGCCGACCTTGCTTCGCGTGATAATGTTGTTGAAGCAATGGATTTTTTTGAACTGCGCAATTATTACCGACAGCAGGTTTTGCGTGGCGCAGGCAATACCGACAATATTTTAATAGAACAGCATCAGCGTATTGCGATGCCTTTTTCTACATTTATTCTCACTTTAATAGGAGTTTCATTATCGTCGCGCAAAGTGCGCGGCGGAATAGGTTTGCATGTAGGTTTGGGAATAGGTTTGGGTTTTACTTACATACTTTTCATGCAATTCTGCAAAATGTTTGTGCAGGGCGGATTGACATCGGCAGGCATTGCTATATGGATTCCCAATATTATTTTTGCAATGGTCGGATTTCTGCTTTATAAATTAGCGCCGAAATAGAATTTATGAAACAAAATCCAAATTCAGCAAAATTTTTGCATCTGTTGGAAGAACAAGCAAGACATTGCATATTTATCGAACATGAAACACACCGCAGCCGTTGCCTGATACGAAGCGCAGCGATTTAATCCGAAGTAATAAACCGTTAACATTAAATTGGCAAATTATATCTTCCTGTTGATATATTCTGTATAATCACGTATAACAGGATTATATGAATGTTCCATAATGGGCGAAGATATTACAAAATCGGCTGTAGAACGGTTACATGCGGTAGGAATATTGTACAAACTTGAAATACGCAACAAAGCTTTGACATCAACATCGTGCGGTTGAGGTTGCATAGGATCCCAAAGAAAAATAAGAACATCAATTTTTCCGTCAACTATCAGCGAACCTAATTGCTGGTCGCCTCCAAGCGGACCTGATTTCAGTTTCAACATGTTTATATTGCCGAATTCGTCAGCGTTAAGACGGTTTTGCAAACATTCTTCAATCAATCGACCGGTAGTGCCAGTGCAAACCAAATTATGTTTTATCAAGGTTTTGTGATTAAAATCAACCCATTCGATAATATCTTTTTTTCTGTTATCGTGAGCGACAAGCGCTATTGTTTTTTTCTCTTTCATATTTAAAAACTGTTTAAACTTAATTAAAATTATAAATAAATAACTGCCAGCCAGATTGTCAACCAAAATTTATTTATCATTATTTAAAATAAATAACAAAACAAATTATACAGGCAATCTGACTGAAAAACAGCACAAATGTACATGAAATTTATGAATTGAACACAAACGGATAAAAATTCCATCAAAATTTAATAGATTCAAAACAATACATACAATAATTCAAATTGTGATTTGAGGAATATTCTTTCTTACGCCTTTTTTTCATAATCGTTGGTCGAGAAAAATACAGGATTAGTCGATTTTATGTTTGAAATGACTAACTTTGCACAGTACATTTGCATAAATATTTAAAAATAAAAATTATGAAAAAAACTAAAAACAAAGGCTTTCTGCAAGGAGAGTACGTATTCGGAATTGTTCTTATATTATTGGGAACCTTATTTTTGCTTTTCAACTTCGGTATTTTGGAAAAAAGTATGAAAAGTGTGATTTTTTCGTGGCAAATGTTACTGATTGTTTGCGCCATTTTACTGTTGCTGTACAGGCGTTTTTTCAGCGGCATTACAGTATTGATGTTTGCATTGTTCTTTATTATTCCGAAACTTGTTGAGGCTTGCCCCGACATTTTCAAGTGGTTAGGTTATGATTTTACATATAAATACTGGCCTGCATTATTAATTGCCGTGGGAATACTGATTATTGCAAGATTGTTTTTTACGAAATCAACAGTAAACAGCCACGACAAAATATTTTCGGACAATTCGATGAGTAAATATCGCAGTAAAAGAAAAAAATGTAATTGCGGATGCGATAACTGTAACTGTAATTGCAATTTTGAACGAAACGCCGTATTCGGCTCGATTGAAGAAATTATCCTTGACCCGATTTTTAATGGAGGGAATATCAGCTCGGTTTTCGGCAATATTGAATTGGATTTGCGCAAAACGACTATTCCCGAAGGCGATACGGAATTGGAAGTTAATTCGGTATTCGGCGCAATTACTTTATATATTCCTGATAACTGGAATGTAGAACTGCACGTAAGTAATTTTGCTGGTGGATTTTCAGATGATCGAAATATAAACAGTGCTATAGACTATTCGCGCAAACTGATTATAAATGGCAAATTTGTATTTAGCGGCGGCGAAATAAAAAGTTAAACAAAAAAATGTCTATTGTCAGAAATAAACACTATTTGATAATATACCTTGTTGTATGGGCAGTGTTTGCATTTTTGCAAATATTGTCCATACATTCTGTTTCTGCGCTTCGCGTTGATTTGTTGTTGATTGATACAGTTATACGCCATATATTGCTGATTCCTGTCGGCATTTTGATTTATAATGTAACAAGATATGCAAAATATGAGAAACTGCCATTTATGCAGCAGGTTATAAATTATTTTGTTTTGGCGGTGATTTCAATTTCATTCTGGTTATTTGTCAGTTATGTGATGGATTATCTGCTTGCAGGCAGCGAGTTTACGCAAAAACTTTTCAGTATTCTGCCATTTTACATATTAACAGGATTCGCGTTTTATCTGATAATGATTTTATTTTTTAGAAACAGAATAATTCTTTCAAAATCAATCAAAAATATTGAAAATATTGAACGGCATAAAAATATCATTCAAAACGAAGATATGCAATCAGTAAAAAACGCTGAAATACTGGAACGTGTTGCCGTGAAAACAGGACAAAAAATACATGTTATTTTTGTATCGGATATTATTTATTTACAAGCGTTTGGCGATTATGTTTATATTTTCACCGATAGCAGAAAATATTTGAAAGAACAAACGATGAAATATTTTGAAAACAGTTTACCTCAGCAGTTCATCAGAATACACCGTTCGTACATTGTTAATATTGAATCAATTTCGCGCATCGAACTTTATAAAAAACAAAATCAGTTGCTTACGCTAAAAAACGGACATCAAATAAAAATAAGTTCAACAGGTTATAAGTTATTAAAACAAAAGTTGAATTTATGATTTTTACTGAATAAAAAGAAACGACCGTTAATTGTTGCCGACATTAATAATTGACAATTATTTACATACAACGCAAGGTTTCAACTGTTTGAAAAAATCATTGCCTTTATCATCAACTAAGATAAATGCAGGAAAATCAACGACTTCAATTTTCCATATCGCTTCCATTCCAAGTTCGGGATATTCAAGACATTCAACTTTTTTGATATTGTTTTGCGCCAGAATTGCAGCAGGTCCGCCAATGCTGCCAAGATAAAAGCCTCCATATTTTTTGCAGGCATCGGTAACTT
>JAITLJ010000093.1 GCA_031277925.1 Prevotellaceae bacterium
GTTCCCGCTGATTTTTTTCCTGCAATTTTCCTTTCATAATTTTCCTGTTTTTTGACCGTAAAGTTAATAATTCCTGCAATTTTATACAAACATTTTTATTCACAAATTATTAACAATCAGTATGTTAATTGCTTATTAAGGAGCAACTGAACAGTTTCTTATTTGCCATACCAAAAAAAATCCGTACAAATTTATTGCACGGATTTTATTAATACAAATTAAAAAACTGAATTTATTTTTTCAAATTAAATTTTTCAATAAATTTGTCCAATACATTTTCCAGGTTAGGATAACCTATTTCCTGCAACTCGTATCCTACCTTTACGCAATCCTGTTTGATTTTTACAATTCGCTGCAAATCAATTGGCGTAGCAATTACAACGGTGTCGCAAGGCGTTGCCGCAATTGTTTTTTCAAGGTCATTTATCTGTTGTTCGCCATATCCCATTGCAGGCAAAAGCGTACCGATATTAGGATATTTAATAAAGGTTTCGTTTAATTTACCGACAGTGTATTCTCGCGGGTCTATCAAAGTTTGGGCGTTGAATTTTTTTGCTGCAACAGTTCCTGCTCCTATGCGCATTTCACCATGAGTAAGCGTAGGTCCGTCTTCAACAACCAGCACGCGTTTTCCTGTAATAAGTTCAGGTTTATCGACAGTAAGATACGATGCTGCATCTATCACTGTGGCTTTGGGATTTATTCGCGCTATATTGTTGCGTACAATATTAATATCTTCGAGCGTTGCCGAATCTATTTTATTTATCACAACAACATCTGCCATACGGGCAACAACTTCACCTGGATAATACGAAATTTCTGCGCCCGCGCGTAAAGGATCGGCAACGGCAACAGTCAAATCAGACTGATAAAATGAAAAATCGTTGTTTCCTCCATCCCATAATATTATATCGCAACCATCAGGGTCTTTTTCTGCTTCGCGAAGAATTGCTTCATAATCAACGCCTGCATAAATCACGTTACGTTCTGTAACTACGTGCGGTTCATATTCTTCCATTTCTTCAATCGTACAATTATGCTTGGCAAGGTCGTCAACGGTTGCAAAACGCTGTACTTTTTGTTTCAACAAATCGCCATAAGGCATCGGATGACGAACTGCCACAACGCGCAAACCTTTATTTACAAGGATTTCGATTATTCTGCGCGATGTCTGACTTTTGCCGCAACCTGTGCGAACAGCACAAACCGAAATTACCGGCTTTGTTGATTTTAATTGAGTTTCTTTTGGACCAAGCAACATGAAATCAGCGCCCGCTGCATTCACTATTGCGCTTACATTCATTATTTTGTGATACGGAACATCGCTGTATGCAAAAACGCAAATATCAATATCTAGTTCTTTAATCAATTTGGGTAATTCGTCCTCGGAAACAATAGGAATGCCATGAGGATAAAGTTTTCCTGCAAGTTCTTTCGGATATTTACGCCCATCGATGTCGGGAATTTGCGCTGCCGTAAATGCGCGCACATCATATTTTTCATTATCTCTGAAATATGTGTTAAAATTGTGAAAATCGCGCCCTGCTGCGCCGATTATTATTACATTTTTTTTCATTGTCTTATATATAAAATTGTTTTTAATTGTTGTTTTATTTAATTATTTTTTTCTAAAAATTTGATACTGAACAGTACATTAGTCGATAAATAATTTATCGAAAAAACAATGATAATTAGTTGAAAGGCAACAATTCTGCAATAAATTTTATTCTAAGACCTATATTAAATATGGCTTTTTTACCTTCTTTGTACATATAGTGTGTTTAATGTTATAATGGTGCAAATTTATGAAATAAAATAATATTGACAAATTTTTTAAAATATGCAGCATGAATTTTCGAGTAGCGGCAGTTTTTACGAACGGCTTCGCTGCGCTTCACAATTTTAAAACTGATACCAAAACGCCATCAAAACAAACTAAAATATAATGATATTTTATTGATATTCAATTTGTATAAATTACAGTTTGATGGCGTTTTGGTATAAATGTATTAGCATTGTCTTTTTTTTATTCGTAAGGAGAGACATATAGAGGTTTGCTTTCGTTTTGTAATTTATCAAGAGCCGTTATTGCATAAATTTGTTTTGCGGCGCTGTTTTTTGGTTTCGATATTTTATATCTTGTATTTTGAGTTATTACCATAGGAAATTTATTATTTGTATCTTCATTATTTTCTTCGACAATATAAATACAATAATAAACTGCTTTTTGCATTTCATCAGTTGTTTGCGGTGCATCCCACTGCAAAAACACACTGTCGGCAGTTTGCTTCAGTTGGGCGTTTTGCACGGCGTCGGGCGCAATGGTATCTATGTGTTTATATTTCGGCATCAAGGCTATTTTTGTTTGATACGTATTTTTCAAACTGTCGGTAAAGCCGTCGGGATTGCGTGGTATCGAATATCCGGGCCACCACACGTTACCGTGAACATTTTTGTTGGTGCGAACAAGTTCTAGTTTGTATGGAAGTTGATTTAAAAATTCATTTTCGTTTTTACGGCTTTTTACTTTCACCGTTTTTGAAATATCCTGTCCGATATAAAGATTTTCGCCGTAATTGTTTGTGCTCCACCATTCTATTAATGTTTTGTAATCGGCTGCGGGATGTCCAATATCAAAATACAGTTGCGGGACGTTGTAGTCTATCCAGCGTTTTTCTACCCAGAGTTTTATATCGGCGTACAAATCATCGTAGTTTTCGCAACCTGCGGTTGTGTTAGAACCTGTCGGGTCGCTCGAAACATTGCGCCAAACGCCGAACGGACTTATTCCGAATTTCACCCACGGCTTGATTTGTTTAATGGTTTTGCTCAATGCTTCAATCAATACATTCACATTATTGCGCCGCCAGTCGTTGCGGTTTTTCTGTGTAAATCCGTCTTTTTCGCCGTATTTTGCAAACGACCTGTTGTCGGGGAAATCAACTGTTATTCCATTTTCCTTTATTTTGTAGGGATAAAAATAATCGTCGAAATGCACTGCATCTATATCGTAGCGTTCAACTACGTCGGCAATAACTTTCAAAGTATGTTCGCGCGCTTCGGGTTCGCCGGGGTCAAAATAAATCTGCTTGCCATATTTCACAAACAGATAAGGTTTTTGATAGTATAAATGTTTGCTGTAAAGTGTTTCCTTGTTGTTTGATGTTACTCGATAAGGATTAAACCATGCGTGCAATTCCATTCCGCGTTTATGACATTCGTCTGTCATAAACTGCAAAGGATCCCAGGCAGGATTTGGAGCTGCGCCCTGTTCGCCTGTAATAAAGCGGCTCCATGGCTCTATACTGTTTGCATAAAAAGCATCTGCCTGCGGGCGTACCTGAAATATTACCGCATTTATTTTTGCCTTTTCAAATTCGTCCAAAAGGTCGATAAAATGCTGTTTCATTTGGATGACAGTCATTTCTCTGTATTTCTGATTACCAACAGTATGTACCCATGCGCCGCGAAATTCGCGTTTAGGTTCGCAGGTTTGTGAATATATGTTTGTTGCAGTTGTGGCAACTAAAAAAATTGAAAAGATTAGTTTTTTCATCGTAAAATAATATTTTAGATTTCAAAGGTATTGAAAACTTATGTTACAAAAAAATAATTTGCTTCTGTTTTTTGTTTTATTGTATTTTTGGATATTTACCTTTAACATCAAAAATTATTAATTCATAAGTAATTCGTTAATGAAACAGTAAATTATTCGAGGTAAATTTTATTTGCATGAAAGGCTGATTAGAATCCGAAATCGGTAACTGTTTTTTCTTCCTGTTCCTGTTGAGAGGGCAATGTGGCTGTTTGGTGAACTTCATTACCGGCTACAAAAATTGCTTTTTCCGGTCGTCCGGGACAAATATATTCGCAACCGCCGCAACCTACGCACAAATCGGCATTAACTTCGGGGATCAACAAACCATCCCGAAACGATACCATGTGAACAGCTTTTGTCGGACAGTGTTCGTCGCAGGCGCCGCAATCGGTGCCATCAAGCACAACTATACAGTTTTGTTCCACAAAATTTGCCTTTCCTATTTGTATCTTTTTCTTTTCATCCTGTGTTTGCGGTCTCAATGCATAATTCGGACAAACATTCGAACATTCGGTGCAATCGTAATTGCAATAACCGTTTTTATAATCCATTACCGGAAGCAGAAAACCATCAAAACCGTATTCGTCAAACGCAGGACGCAACACTCGTGACGGGCATTTTGCAATGCAGGCATGGCAAGCCGTGCAATATTGTTTCAAATGGTCGATACTTTCCGCTCCGGGAGGCGCAATTGCTTTTGTATTTTTTGTTGCTGTTCTTAGTTTGGGCGTAAATATTTTTGCAATTAATGCTGCGCTCAATATTCCTGCCGAAGTTATAAAGGCTTTACGTTTGTTTGCGTCTATCGGTTGTTTTCTTTTTTTTGCGTAAGCATATTGAAATCCTATTGCATTATGTTTGCATGATACGGTGCAGTTATAGCACTGTACGCAGCGCGAGCTGTCAACTTGTTCGTTTTTGCTGTTTATGCATTGCGATTTGCATGCAAGTTCGCATAAGCGGCAATGCGTACATTTCGATTTTTTTATGATAATACGAAATATCGAATATTTTGAAATTAATCCTAACAGCGAACCGACAGGGCAGACTGTGTTGCAAAATAAACGCCCGCGCATTGCGCTCATCACTGTTATAGCAATCAGAATCAATAAAGCGTAGATAATGCTTCCAAATGTAAACGTTTGGTAATTTATGTGATAAAACGTAGTTGGGAACAGTGAAGCGCCTGCATTATTGGCGCTTATTATTACAGGTCGAAATATATTTTCGGCTATGCGTCCGTAATTGCTGTACGGGTCTAATTTCAACAATAATGTTGCGCTGCCTGTAATCAACAGAGCAGCAACAAGTGTCATTATTGTGTAACGTAATATGCGATGCGGTTTTGCATAAGAGTAACGCCGTTTTTTTTTGTTTTTAAAAATGTTTGCAATAAATGTTACTGCATCTTGCAAAATGCCTGTCGGGCAAAGAAACGAACAGTAAATGCGTCCGAACAGAAGCGTGATGAGAATTAATATAAAAAAAATGCCCGCAACTCCTGCCAATGCGCTAAATAAGGCAGGTACAAACTGTAATTTTATGGTGTTTTTGAAAAACAAAGCCGCATTACCGTTTATATCTGCAAATACAAGCGTGATGGCAATCAAAAACAATATCGCAAAAACGATACGAAAGCGCCGTAAATTTTTATACATCAGCAAAGATTTATTATTAATATTTTAGAAATTTATAAATTCAAAAACAACGGTAATCGGTTAAAGTCTTATGCGTTCTACTTTTAATTCATTGATTTTGGTAGTTCCCACTTTCAGTTCTTCACCCAATTTTATATGACTTGCATCATTTATTGTCATTGTTTTGTACTGGTTGAAAAATGCAACGGCAGCAGTATCTACGGCAACAGGGTCGATCGACATGAAAATTGCTTTTGCCAGCTGCACGTCGTTAGAATTTCTGCCTTGCGGTCCGTTTTGTGTCATAATTCTGTATGCATCAACAATGTTCAGCGCCGGTTTTTTGTTGAAAGTTGCAAAATCGGCAATACATTGCTGCAAATCATTTGCATGCCAGTATCGACGATCCCATACTACTCCCATATTGTTTTTCATTGAAATAGTCATTTTCGCACCACCGTGATTTTTTAATATCGGAACATTAAGCCATACATCATAGTCTAAAATGGCCTCATGCACTTTCACTGTTTTCAAACGTTTTCCGTTAGGAATAGATACTTGGCGATAATATTTTTCTTCGTGAGCGAACAGCATTTTGCCGCCAGCGGCTTTCACAGCATCTTCAATTCCGCTTGTTTTGTAGCACGACCGCCATTCGTCGCAGGTGTGATCGAACACTCCAACTTCGGATGCTCCGGCGGCAAAACAATCTTTAACAAGAGCCGACACCAATAAAGGATTTGTATCAGCAGCCAGTTCCGGCGCTTTGTTCCAACCGATATTTGGTTTGATAACAACGCTTTGTCCCTTTTTAACAAATCTGCCAATTCCACCCATTGATGCAATTGCTTTTGTATAAAGTTGGACAGGTTCTCCGCCCATCACTGCAACAAGATCATTAAACTGTGGTTGTGCAGGATTTTTCGGTAAAGCGGCAAACAGATTACCCGATTTCCATTGTATCATGCTTGCTGCGCTGCCTAGCGCAAGGGCTTTTAGAAAGTTTCTACGTTCCATGATTTATGTATTTGCTTAATATTATGCGCCAAAGATATAAATTTATTTTCGATAATTATAGATTTTAAATAAAATAATATTTATTAACGTTTTGAACATCTTTTAACAAAATAAAATATCAAAAAAATATCAATGCCGGAAAACATAATATTAGGGTTAAACTTATATTGAACAATATTTCTGAAAATTGCCTTATTCGTTGATATGGTTTTTATTATCAATATATTACATAAAACAAACAATGACGTTGACGGTTGTATTTTATTTGATGGAAGTATGTTTTTTTATCGTATCAGCAAGTAATGTTTTAATATATTTTTGACAAAATAAGCAATATTAACGTTATTATTTATTTTTAGATTTCGCAGGTAGTAAAAAAATTACTACATTTGCACCTTGTATTATAAGCAAATACAATAAGAAGGATATAAATGAAAAACGCAAAAATTTTATTTGTTTGTTCAGAGATTGCGCCATATCTGCCTGAAAATGACATTTCTGTTATTTGTCGGTATCTGCCTCAGGCAATTCAGGAAATGGGCAACGAAATAAGAACTTTTTCGCCTCATTATGGCTGTATAAATGACCGTCGCCATCAATTACACGAAGTGATTAGATTGTCGGGAATAAATCTTATAATTGATGATAATGATCATCCGCTTTTGATAAAAGTTGCATCTATTTCGGCAGCACGAATGCAGGTTTATTTTATTGATAACGAAGATTTCTTCCGCAGAAAACAATTATTTGCCGACGAAGAAGGAATCCCTTTTGCCGATAATGATGAACGTGCAATATTTTACGCTCGAGGAGTTCTTGAAACAGTAAAAAAATTACAATGGGTGCCGGATGTTATTCACTGTCACGGTTGGTTTACGTATATGGTGCCGCTGTTTCTTAAAAATGCTTACAAAGATGATATTATCAAAAATTCAAAAATCGTTTTATCATTGTACAACGACAGGTTTGAAGGAGAATTCAGCGATACGCTAAGCAAAAAAATAATAAGTAAAAACATCAAACTCAAACACATAGAAAAATTGATAGAAAAGCCGGATTATGAACAATTTGTAAAATTTGCAGTTGACTATTCGGATGGAATTATTTTCGGGACAAAAACAATTAACAAGAATGTTGAAGATTATGTAAGAGAAAGCGAAAAACAAATACTCGAATGTCATGAAATTAATGACAATCCTCAAAGTTATGCAGATTTTTATGAAAAAATATTAGAAAAACATGATTAAAAATATTATTAAACAGACAAAAAAAATATTTTTTTCAATATCGATGATATTGTTTTTTGCCTCCTGTACAAATGTTGATAAAACTATGGGCGTTGATATGGTTCCCGATGACGAGCAATTTGTGCTTGTAAGCGATACGCTTTATCCGTAGATAAATAACGTAACGCTTGATTCTGTAATGACAATGAACCTTCAATACAATTCGTTCGGCAGTTATTACGATCCGATTTTAGGAACAACAACGGCAGGAATGGCTTTTCAGTTGGCGCCTACAGCAGACAGCATGGATTTCGGAACAACGCACACTGTTGATTCGGTGATTCTGCAAATCGTTGTTGATGACCGCACAGGCGAGGATTCATACAATCAAACAATAAAAGTTTACGAACTGAACAAAACAATCTATTACGATTCGGTATATTATCCGGTTATAAATATAAATTCGATGATAAATTCTGCTCCCATAGCAACCAAACAATATGTGCGAACTCCGAAAGACAGATGGGAAACAGCAGATACTCTTGAAATATATCTTGATACCTCCATTGGCGAAAAACTTGTTTCGGCGCCGTCGAATGTAATGTTATATGATTCAATATCTTTATTTTATGACTATTTTAACGGATTGTATATTACCACCGATGATGCAGGTCAGGGCGTTACTGGCAGAATGAACAGAATACCTTTAAGCACTCTGGATATAAGTTTGTCGGTATATTATAAACGCGATGGTCAGGATACCGTTGCAACTTATTGGCATTACGGTTCCGGATATATGGCATCATTTACCGCTGTACAGCACGATTATACAACAGCAACACATCCGCTGAAAGTAAATACCGCAACGCTGAACGATACTTCGCGCACAGTATCTTTGGACAGCACGCTGTATATTCAAGGATTGTTCGGCATTACGCCAATGATGAAAATAAGAAAAGACGATATTCAAAACTGGCTTGTATCAAAAAATCTGAGCGCAGGACAATTTGCAATATCGCGTATTTTGCTCGAATTTGATGTAGAGCGTTTTGCAGGATATGAACTGGACAAAACAGTAACACCGATAGGATTGTTTTATCGCGCAATTCAAAAAACGTCCGACACGGCAACCGTTTCGTATCCGAGCCTTACGGCTATAACCGAACTTAATTCCACACTGTTCGGAGGAGCACTGAACAAAACATTATATAAATATTCGATGAAAGTTACTTACGATTTTACAAATATAATTAAGAACATAGAAACATCAAACTCAACAATAATGTACGTTTCGCCATATACGCAACTAACAAGTACATCATATTATGGCACAACAACATATTCATACATCGAAAATCAGGCATATCTGTATCAAACATTGTTGAAAGGCACATCAAGTTCGCGCCCGCCACGATTGATTATTACTTATGCCAAACCAAAATATTGATAAAAAACTGTAATTTTTGACATAAGATAAATCATCAGAAATAATATTATGAATCAAATACTTGCATATATAAAAACTTATTTTCTGATAACGCTTGGCTTACTTTTGTACGTAACAGGCTGGGTAGTATTTCTTATACCAAATGAAATCGTTGGAGGAGGCGTAAGCGGCATAGGAGCAATTATTTTTTATCTCACAAAATTTCCGATAGGTTACACATATTTCATAATCAATGCAATTTTGTTGATAATGTCAATAAAGGTACTCGGTAAAAATTTTGCAATAAAAACCATAATAGCAACATTTATCGTTACTTTTTTATTTCAGTTGCTTCCAGAAATTATACCCGATGCACAAGGTTTCGGTCAAAAATTTTGCAAAGACAATGGTCCTCTTATGTGCGCCATTATGGGCGGCATTTTTTCGGGAGCAGGAATAGCAATCACATTTACACAGGGCGGAAGTACAGGCGGAACAGATATTGTGGCGCTGTTTATCAACAAATACCGTAACGTTACGCCCGGACGAATAATTCTGTACATAGATTTGGTAATCATTGCATCATCCTTTTTCGTTTCCCACGATTTTGTAAAAGTAATGTACGGCTATATTCTCATTGCAGTTATGAGCAGTACTCTCGACTTTCTGCTGTCGGGATCGAAACAGTCGGTACAAATATTCATATTTTCAAAAAAATATGAAGAAATTGCCGACAGAATAAGCAATGAATTACATCGCGGAGTATCGGTGATGAACTCAACAGGATGGTTCACAAAAGAAGAAAACAAAGTTTTGCTGGTTGTAGTAAAAAAATACCAAAGCAATGAACTTTATCGACTTATAAAAGAAGTTGATAAAAACGCTTTTATAACGGTAGCCTCGGTTATGGGCGTTTTCGGAAAAGGATTTGAGCAAATAAAAGTGAAAACCAAAAATACTTAAAATCACCAAAAAACATGCAACATATCCGTATTTCAAAAATATTATTACAGACTTTTGCAGTCCAGTATTTTTCGGAAATATATTTTTATAAAATTATTAAAAAATTTTGCATTTAAAATAAATATATTACTTTTGTTTTTGATTTGAGTATTGAATTTTATTGTTTAGTCTCCTTTTTTTAGCAACATAGCAGCCTTTCTTTACATTTTCTCTCTTATAATCATAATTTAATATTTAATAAAAAAACAAATGAACATTTACATTGCAAATTTAAACTATGGCGTATCGGATGCCGATTTAAAAAAATTATTTGAAGAATATGGAGAAGTTTCTTCAGCAAAAGTTATTATTGACAAATATTCCGGAAAATCAAAAGGGTTTGGTTTTGTTGAAATGCCTGACGATGAAGAGGCAAAAAATGCAATCAACGAACTGAACGACGTTGAATTTGACGGAAAAACAATTGTTGTCAATATTGCAAAACCACGAACGGAAAGAAGCAGTAACAACAGAAACAATGGAAGATTTAATTCATCCAACAGAGGATACAATTCGTCTAAAAGATATTCGCGCGACTAAAAATCAGCCGAATTTTATTGTTGTATTGGTAAAATAATATTTTATCAAGAGTAGTGAAATTATTAGAAACATTCGTTAAATAAAACGAATGTTTCTTGTCATAACAACACAACAAAATATCAAATATGTTAATTCGGTTTTGTCAAAAAAATAAGCGAAACAGTTAAAATATTTTGGAACAATATTTAAATATCTTTTTAAAGAAATATAAGGATAATGTGCTAATAATAAAATAATTGCACAAATAAAATCGTTTTCTGTCATGCAGTAAACTTATTTTTATTACATTTGCAAATTAATTTTTACGATATTTATGTACAATAAAAAACGTATCGGCTTGTTTTTCGGCTCATTCAATCCCATACACATCGCTCATTTGGCGATAGCAAATTACGCCGTTACATTTGGCGATTTTGTCGAAGTATGGCTCGTGGTAAGTCCGCACAATCCGCTTAAACCGAAAAGTACGCTTGCAGATGCAAAACATCGTATTGCGATGGCGCAAATTGCTTTGAAAAATCTTAATTTGCCGATAACAGTTTGCGATGTTGAAATGCGTTTATCTCAACCGTCATATACAATAAATACGCTTGCAACGCTTGAAGCCGAAAATCACGATTACGAATTTTGCATAATAATGGGCGCCGACAGTTTGGCTTGCATCGAACAGTGGCGCAGTTATCAAAAAATTTTACACAATTATAAAATATATGTATATCCACGAATGGAATATGATGCCAAAGCGCTCTGCAACAAATACAAAGTTGAGTTTTTTTGCGCTCCTGTAATCGAAATTTCATCAACATTCATACGGGAAAGCATCGGCAGAGGAAAAAACATGAACGCCTTTATTTCGCCTGAAACAGGCAAATATATTATTGAAAATAAACTGTATGAAAATAAAAATAAAAACACGATATGAATTATAAATCAAAAGAACGGCTGCGAATATTCGTAACAAATGACGACGGCGTAAATGCCAAAGGAATAGAAGCGCTTGTCGAAATGGTGCAGCCTTACGGCGAAGTTTACGTTCTGGCGCCATTGTCGGTAAATTCAGGCATGTCGCAGGCAGTAACGATAACTGTGCCTGTAAGATTGAAAAAGATAAGAGAAGCCGAAAATCTTAAAATTTACGCATGCACAGGCACTCCTACCGATTGCGTAAAACTTGCATTTTCGCACATACTTCCCGATAAAAAAGCAGATCTTTTGGTTTCGGGAATAAATCACGGTTCAAACTCTTCAACAAGCGTGTTGTATTCGGGAACGCTTGCCGCCACAACCGAAGGAATAATGTATAATACGCCATCGATAGGTTTTTCACTTTGCGACTATAACGCCGACGCCGATTTTTCGGCTTGCATTCAACTCGGTCGCAAAATTATTGACAAAATTTTGAATGAAAATTTCGGAATTGACAGTTATTTGAATGTAAATTTCCCGAAACTTCCTCAATCAGAAATAAAAGGTATAAAAATTTGCAGGCAGGCAAAAGGCGTATGGCGCGAAGAATTTGAAAAACGAATCGACCCGCAGGGCATAGATTATTATTGGCTTACAGGCAATTACGTAAACGAAGAACCCAATGCCGCCGACACAGACGAAACATGGCTTGCAAAAGGTTATGCAACAATAGTGCCGCAAACTTTGGATCTGACAAATTACGCCGAACTTGACAGAATAAAAAAATGGAACTTTTAAACATTAATAAACATGCAAAATAAATATGATAAATTGTCGCTAGGATTTATAGCAGGTTTATTACTTCCGCTTATTGTATTTGCTGTTGCAATGTATTTTCAATATACAAATTCATTCCAAATCCGCTATCTCGGGTTTGAATATTTGATAAGTTTTACTCCGAAAATATTAAGCCTTTCGATTTGTTCAAACCTTTTGCCTTTCTACGTTTTTTTGCAAACAAACAGAATGAACGGAGTTAAAGGAGTTTTGGCAGCCACGTTCAGTTTGGCATTATTTGTGTTTATATTATTTATATTTGTGTAATTTAATTATTGATTTTAATATGAAAAATTTTAGAAAATTATTGGTTTTTTCCTCATTGGCAATAATTGCTTTTCATTGCTTTTCTCAAACAGCCAATACAAAAACGACTCCGCGAGATATTTTGGCAAAATGCTATTCGGCATGTTCAAATTTTAATTACGATGCAATAAAAGAATGCATCACGCAACGAAATGCTGTTTATGTTGATATGATAAAACAGAAATTTGAAAATCCGGATAAAAAATTTCAAAAAGATCTTATTGCCGCAGCAATACAAACAGCCAAATACGATATTTTGGAAGAAAAAATTTCTGCAACCGGAAAAATGGCAACGCTTAAAACAAAAGTGTCGGTTTTAGAGCAAACATTTACTACAGACGTTGTGCTTATTGTCGAAAACAATAAATGGAAAATCGACGACTTGCCAAACGTAAAGGATATTCCCAGCCAAATACCAATGTTACAAATGTTTATTAAATAGTTGCTCCTTACGAAAAAAAAGCCAATACTAATACATTAAGTTTTTCGGATAGTTATGTCGCTCCTTAAAAAATATTGAAAATATTAATGAACGACTAATACCAAAACGGCATCAAACTGTCGTTTACATAGTCGCTCCTTAAAAAGGGTCGAAACGGTTAATTATTAATAAATTATAGACATAAATTATCGAATAAAAATACCGAGTTTTATACAGATACAGGCAGAAAATCGGCAAAATATGAACTTGTTTCTTTATCTTCTTTTGCCTTGATGCAAAAGAAGCAACCGAAGCGTAGCGGAGTTCGCGAACACCAATAAAGAATAAACACAGCGTGAGCAAAAAATCAAGGCTTGCGTTGCCTTCGGCGAACTCGTAAACTCGGTTCTCGGCG
>JAITLJ010000128.1 GCA_031277925.1 Prevotellaceae bacterium
AAGTTGGCAAAACGGTTTACTACCGTTTTCGCTGGGTCAACACCCGCAACCAGCCCGGTCCGTGGAGCGAAGTTATAAGCGCAATAATTCCGTAAAATGATTTAAAATTAAAAACAAATGCAGGGGCGAATTGCATTCGCCCAAATAAACAAACAAACAAACAAAAAAAACGGCGTAACCCGAAAAGCCGTAACAGAGTAGGGAAATTTTTTTAATTAAGTTTTATGTTTTTAAATTATTTCAAACAGCACGCTAAGCTCAGCAAAGGAGCAATGGAAACCGGAGACCATTCAAAAAACGGGGCGAGTCCGAAAAGCCATACGAGTAGGGAAAATTTTAAAAATGTCTTTTTTGTAAACTGTTTATCTGCAATTATAATCTTTATCAGTTTTAGCGCAAATGCACAAAGCAGTAAATTATACGGATTTACATGGGATAACAATATTAGTGCCTACGGAAAGAAACATCCGGTTGTTACCTACGTTACGCCCTATTTTCCTGCGTGGCATTCAGGACTTAAGAAATATGATGTGATATTGCGAATAAACGATGTTGAAACGTCCTCAATAAAAACGCTGCCTGCAACAATCAAAACACTGGAAGTGCGCCGCATTGGACAGCGCGAGCCGGTAAACATAACCATGCTGCCGCCCGTTGATTACCCCGAAAACAGTTTGTCGGAAATGGAACTTGTTACAAAATTATCTATTTCCCACTTTGTGGTTACAGACTCACGACATGTTAAGGACAAATACGCTAAAATGAATGTATATATTGACCCGGAAGCAGATTTAATGGATTTTTGCACTTTCGATTTTGAATATACTAATGAAGAAAATCCTGCGCTGGAAAAGGCAATTGCAGGCTATGTGCAAGAAGATCTCGAAATATACGGACTGAAACGCGACAAGGAAAACCCCGATATGCTGATTTTTATAAATTTTTATACCGGTACAAAGGAAAATTATGTCGCCCCGCAAACAAATATTACAACCCGATACCGTACAGAATATAACGTATGGACAAAGCAGCGTGAATCGCGCCAGTATATCGAAAGCCATAATTCGGGCGGATATACCGTCAGTAAATACCTGTATGTTGTTCAACTTTCTTTTTTAGATGCACAGGCAGCTCAAAAACAGAGTAAGGTTGCGCCTGTAATATGGAGAGGCGACTATGAAAAAGATTTTGATACGGAGCAGGATAATCTCAAATTTGCAGATTTTGCCTGTTGGGAACTGATTGATTATGCCTATCCATATAAAAAATCGGGGAGATTTTATATAGGATTTCATTATATAGATAATGTGCGAGATCCGAGCGACCGTTTATTGATCTCCGAGAACAGTTATTTTTATACAGGATTGTCATACAACAGTAATGATTTGCGACAGATTACCTTTGTGGCAGAGGGCAGCCCTGCCGACAAGGCTGGAATTAAAGCAGGAGACATTGTAACGAAAATAGACGGTACAGCGGTAGCAAAAAAACTGAAAAAATGGCACAAACTAGAAGTCTTTCGATTCATATCTAGGGAAGATTACATAATATACTTTAGCAGAGTTAAAAAAACCATGTTTTTCTATTTAAATTACTGGAGTAGGCCATCGCAAGGCGCTGAACACACAGTAAACTTTGAGATAAAACGCGGTAATAAAAAGATGAAAATCACCGTGCGGCAGCCTGAGAGCTATCGCTACCAATGGCAATAAACTGCGTTTCGGTTACTTGCGTTTATCTTCTGGATTGGCTGGCTAAGCCAGAACTCTGCAGGATTATGCTTTGCTACGCTCGCAGTTCGCAATAACGAAAAAAACTGTCCCGTCAGGGGCGGTTTTTTTCTGCTTTTCTGCCAGCATTCTGTCTCTGACGCGGGATGTTTTACCATTTAAATAAGGTTTTAAATGCTGTATAAAATACATGTATAATCAAATTTTATCTAAAAAAATTACTTTTTAAGGAGCGACTGAATAATTAAATTAACTTTGCGCTAAATTTCTATTGATATGAATTTAAATCTTATAAAAGAATTTATAGCCATTGTAGGAAAGGAACTGGTTTTTGTCAGTGAAGCCGACCGTCAGGCTTATTCTTACGATGCTGCGGTTTTAACGCCTCAAATTCCTGCTTTGGTTGTGATGCCTGAAAATCAGGAACAGTTAGGGAAAACCGTTAGACTTGCTTACGAAAACGGCTTGCCCATTACCGTGCGCGGCGCAGGTTCCAATCTTTCGGGCGCTGTTATTCCATCTTCCGCCGATTCTGTTGTGATATTAACCAACAGGCTTAATAGAATAATTGAAATAAACAAAGAAGATTTATATGCTGTAGTAGAGCCGGGCGTAGTTACTTCTGTTTTTGCCGAAACGGTAAGTTCTCACGGACTTTTTTATCCTCCGGATCCCGGCTCGCAAACCGTTTCTACTCTCGGAGGAAATGTAGCTCTGAATGCCGGCGGTTTGCGCGGATTAAAATACGGAGTAACCAAAGATTACCTTATGGGAATGGAATTTTTTGACTGTAACGGCGAATTAGTCAAAACAGGCTCGCATACCGTGAAATGTGTTACAGGATACAATCTGGGAGGCATGATGCTTGGCTCGGAAGGCACGCTTGGCATATTTTCTCAACTTATTCTTAAACTTGTTCCTCCGCCGAAAGCCTCAAAAGCAATGATGGCTGTTTATGATGATATTGCCAAAGCATCCGAAACTGTAGCTGCAATTATTGCTGCTCATATTATTCCGTGTACTCTTGAAATATTGGATAAAAAATGCATTAAATATGTAGAAATTCATACCAAAGCAGGTCTTCCGGTCGAAGCGGCAGCCATTCTGCTTATTGAAGTAGATGGCAGTCATGTTCAGGCAGTTGAAGAAGATGCGAACGAAGTAATGACATTGTGTACAAAATGCGGCGCTACGGATATTAGACCGGCAAAAGATGCCGATGAAAAAAATAAACTTTGGGAAGCGCGGCGTAATGCACTTCCCGCTTTAGCACGTGCGCGACCTACAACAGTGCTGGAAGATGCTACCGTTCCGCGTTCAAAAGTTCCGAACATGGTGGCAGAAATAAACAGAATAGCGCTGAAACATAATCTTGAAATAGGCACTTTTGGTCATGCCGGCGATGGCAATCTTCATCCTACAATTCTCTGCGACCGCCGCAATAAAGAAGAATTCAGGCGTGTAGAAGATGCTATAGACGAAATTTTTGATGCCGCTCTGAACCTTAAAGGAACGCTTTCGGGCGAGCATGGTATTGGTATTGCAAAAGCAAAATGGATGGAAAAAGAAACGAATCGCGCAACCATTAATTTTTCTAAAAAACTGAGGCTTGCGCTCGACCCGAAATATCTTTTTAATGCAGGCAAAAAGATTTTATAGTAAGACAAATGAAAATAAAAACGAAAAAAAATGCTTCTGTAACAAAATTGGCAAAAAAACTGCTGGCTATTGACGACCAATTGACAGGCTGCATGCATTGCGGTCTGTGTCAGGCAGTTTGCCCTGTTTATGGAGTAACGCTGAAAGAAACGGATGTAAGTCGTGGCAAAATTGTTCTTTTAGAAAATCTGGCTTATGAAATACTTAAAGATATAGATGGATTAAGCGAACGTCTTGACAGATGTTTATTGTGCGGCTCGTGCCAAACCAACTGTCCTTCGGGAGTAAATACCATAGAAATATTTTTGCACGCCCGTCGTTTGATTACCGAATATAAAGGATTGAACAGAATAAAAAAAATTGTTTTCAGATTTATTTTGCCACATCCCAAATTAATGAGTTTTTTTGTTGCTGTTTCGGGGCAGGTTCAACGTATTTTCAGGCGAAAAGCCAATGAAAATATGGGAACATTTGAATTTCCGATTTTGCGTCCTTTTGTAGGCAAACGCCATTTTCAGCCTCTCGAAACAAAAAGTTTTTCGGCAAAATATGGTAAAATAAATACTTCGACAGGTAAAAGCGGAATTAAAGTTGCCTTTTTCCCCGGATGCGTTCCCGACAAACTTTTTGTAAGAGTATCGCAAGCCGCCATGAAAATATTTGATAAACACGGTGTTGGAGTTTTTATGCCCGACAATCTGGTATGTTGCGGAATCCCGAATTTGGTATCGGGCGATTATGTTTCGTTTAAACGTTTGGTAAAAAAAAATCTTGATTTGTTTAAAGAAACAGAGTTTGATTATTTGGTATCTCCGTGTGCTACATGCGTTTCGAGCATTAAGGAAAATTGGTTTCGTTTCAAAAATGATTTTACGGCAGACGAGCAAATGCTGATTGAAAAAATACATTACAGAATAATGGATATTACCGAATTTTTAGTTGATGTTTTAAATGTAGATTTTAAGGTTTCAGAGTCTAAAATAAATATGCGCAGGGTTACATATCATGATTCGTGCCATTTGAAAAAAACACTGGGCGTATTTACTCAACCGCGCAAAATATTGAAAAATTTGTCGGGACTTGAATTTGCGGAAATGCCTGAAGCCGACAGATGTTGCGGTAGCGGAGGCAGTTTCACTTTGACGCAACACAAACTGGCAAACAAAATCGGACAACGAAAAAGAAACAATATTGTTTCGGTAAATCCCGACATTGTTGCTACGGCATGTCCGGCATGTATGCTGCAGCTTATGGATATGCTTTCGCAAAATGGCGATAACGTGGAAGTAAAACACGTTGTTGAACTTTATGCCGAAAATATGGCTGATTAGTCGCTTCTTACCGATAAAATTATCAGAACATTACACTATTCCTTCGCGTAAAATATCGTGTATGTGAATTACGCCAGCATATTTATTTTCGTTGGTTACAAGCAATTGCGTTATTTTATTTTTTTCCATATTTGTGAATGCCTTTATTGCCAATTCACTGTTTTCTATTGTTTTTGGATTTAAACTCATAATATCTTCTGCGCAAAGTGTTTTTGTATCAACTTCACGCTGCAACATTCGCCGCAGGTCGCCATCTGTGATAATTCCCGCGATTTTTCCAAAATCATCTACAACGGCAGTACAGCCAAGATAGTTTGACGAAATTTCTATAATCACATCTCGTATTATATCCGTATTTTTTACTTGTGGTTTGGCTTTGCTCATAATATCGCCAACGCGCGTATATAATTTTTTCCCCAGTGAGCCTCCCGGATGAACACGTGCAAAATCTTCGGCTGAAAAGCCTCGCATTTTCAAAAGACATACAGCCAAAGCATCTCCAATCACAAGTTGTGCAGTTGTGCTTGATGTAGGAGCAAGATTGTTTGGGCAAGCTTCTTCGGTAACGGTTGCCCGCAATATAAAATTGGCTTGCCGCGCCAGATACGAATTAATATTGGAAACAAGAGCTATTATTTTATTTCCCATTTTTTGAATGAGTGGAATTAAAAGTTTTATTTCGGCTGTATTTCCGCTTTTCGACAGGCAAATCACAACATCTTCGGGTTGAATAATTCCAAGATCGCCGTGAATGGCATCGGCTGCATGCATAAATATCGATGGCGTTCCCGTAGAGTTAAGCGAAGCGACTATTTTTGTTGCAATATTTGCGCTTTTTCCTATGCCTGTAACAATCACGCGACCTTTTATGCCGTAAATAAATTTTGCGGCGTTTACAAATCCGGTATCAACAAATTCGGCTAATTTGCGCACGGCATCAGCCTCGGTTAATATTGTGCTGACGGCAAGTTGTTTAATTTGATTATCGTCTATCATAAAAAAAATATTTTACAAAAGTATAAAATAAATACGATTAAAACCGCCGATGACTTACTAAAAATGATTATCATTAAAATTTGCTGTTGAAGAAATTTAAGTTTTTATTTTTAAAAATATTGCGGTTTGTAATTTTTTGTTTATCTTTGCGCTCGAAAAGTGGAAAAATTTGGCTGCTTGCAACCACATAAAAAAATGCTAAAACGCAATATTGACAGTGTCAGTCGCAAAATTTCAGCCATATATATTTTTCCAAATAAAAATAAATTATAAAATTAAATTATATTATTATGGGATTTTTATTTACATCAGAATCGGTTTCGGAAGGACATCCAGATAAAGTGGCCGATCAAATTTCAGATGCAATTCTTGATGAATTTTTACGTCAGGATGAAGATGCAAAAGTTGCATGCGAAACGCTTGTAACGACAGGATTAACCGTTATCAGCGGCGAGGTGCGTTCAACGGGTTATGTAGATGTTCAAAACGTTGCGCGCCGCGTTATAAATCGTATCGGCTACACCAAAGCCGAATATATGTTTGATGGTAATTCGTGCGGCATAATTTCAGCCATTCACGAACAATCTCCAGACATTAACCAAGGCGTAGTTCGCAAAAAAACAGACGAACAGGGCGCCGGCGATCAGGGTTTAATGTTCGGTTACGCCTGCGATGAAACAGACGAATTGATGCCTTTATCATTAGTTTTATCTCAATTATTGATGCATGAATTGTCGGTTATTCGTCGCGAAAACAAACAAATGAAATATCTGCGTCCCGATTCAAAATCGCAGGTAACCATTGAATATGGCAAAGACAACAAACCCAAAAGAGTTCATACCATTGTGGTTTCGACTCAGCATGATGAATTTGACGAAGAAAAGGCTATGCAGAAAAAAATAAAAGATGACGTTGCCAATATTCTCATTCCTCGCGTCAAAAAACGCCTGCCCGAACAAATTCAAAAAATTATAGGCGACCGATTCATATTGCATGTCAATCCGACAGGAAAATTTGTTATCGGAGGTCCGCATGGCGACACAGGTTTAACAGGTCGCAAAATTATTGTTGATACTTACGGCGGAAAGGGAGCGCACGGCGGCGGCGCATTTTCGGGTAAAGATCCGAGCAAAGTTGACCGTTCTGCCGCTTATGCAGCACGCCATATTGCAAAAAATATCGTAGCGGCGGGAATTACAGGCGAAGTTCTTGTGCAAGTTTCGTACGCAATAGGAATCAGCAAACCGATAAATATCTACGTAAACACTTACGGAAAATCAAAAGTGAAATACAGCGATGAAGAAATTGCTAATAAAATTACTGACATTTTTGACCTGCGCCCTGCAAAAATCATTGAACGATTTGCATTAAAAAATCCAATATTTGAAGAAACGGCTGCTTACGGACATTTTGGACGCAACAGTTATAAAAAAAGCGTAGAACTTATACGTAACGGCAAAAAGGTAAAAAAGAACGTTGAGTTTTTTGCATGGGAAAAACTTGATTATGTTGAAAAACTGAAAAAAGAGTTTTTTTAAAACCAGACATTTTAATGATATTAAACAGTCGCTCCTAAATAGCAATTAACACATTAATTATTAATAATTTGTGGATAAAAATGTTTGTATAAAATTGCAGGAATTATTAACTTTACGGTCAAAAAACAGGAAAATTATGAAAGGAAAATTGCCGGAAAAAAATCAGCGGGAACTGTTTCGCACACACTGAAGATATGATCAATCCCAATCACGAGTTGGTATTGCTGTCGAAAAGTATTGACTGGAATTACTTTGATGAAGAATTTAAGAATCTGTATTCGGAAAACGGACGGCCGGGCATGCCAATACGGTTGATGGTTGGTTGCTTGATATTCAAACATTTGTGTAATCTTGAAGACGAAAATCACCGTTTGCATGGGAAAGTAATCCATACCTGCAATATTTTTGCGGTGGGGTATTTTTTGAACACAAATTTTCGTTTGATCCGAGCGGTTTTGTACATTTTCGCAAACGAATCGGAGAAGGAGGTTTTGCAAAAATTTTTGCGTACAGTGTAAATCTTCATGGAGCAGAAGTTTCCAGTCAGGCAAAGTTTGTGCTGTCTGATACGACAGTTCAGGAGAACAGTACCGCATTTCCAACGGATGCTAAATTATGTAAAAAAGTAATTGATAAATGTAATATTATTGCAG
>JAITLJ010000135.1 GCA_031277925.1 Prevotellaceae bacterium
TGCAAGTGCGCCCGAGCCCTCGGCGGGACTTGCGCAAGCATGCGAAAGTATAAAATAGCCCTCGGCGGGACTTGCGCAAGCATGCGAAAGTATAAAACAATCGCTCCTTACGAATAAAAAAAGGACAAAGCTAAAACATTAAAAATTTCGGACAATTATTTCTTTCTGCTTCTTTTGTGTATCAAGACAAAAGAAGATAAAGAAACAATTTCATATTTTGCCGAATTTTTGCCTGTATCTATATAAAACTCGGTATGTTTATTCGATAATTTCTGCCCATAAATTATTAACAATAAACAGTTGCAATATTTATTAAAGAGCGACTGAATACCCCTTTGATTGATATATGCATTATTTTTTATTCAAGGTTTCTGCTTTCTATTTCTTTGTTTATTTTGTCAATAGTTTGGTCGTCCAGTTCGTATTTGGATATAATAAACATTGCCAGAATAAGGAATAAAGCGGGAATTACGACCATCAACCACAAAATTCCCTGCAATGCCAGCGGCGACTGTTCGGAGATATTCGGTTTGAAATCGGTAAGCGCCAGTATCAATCCGGGAATTACTCCGCCGAGTGCAAAACCTGCTTTGAAGAAAATGCCTGTTAATGCGTTTACGACGCCCGAAATTCGTTTGCCCGATTTCCATTCTCCATACGAAATTACTTCGGGAACCAGCGCCCACATATATCCTGTAGTAACTATAATTCCCGTTGATTTGATAAATTGGGCGGCATAAATTAGCCATATTGTTTCGCGAAGCGACGGCACAACAGAAATCACATAAAGCAAAGCCATGCCTGCCAGCGAAATGCTTAAAAACACATAAAACATTTGCCGTTTACCTATGGCGCGTTTTATCATTGGCACCAGAGGTAAGAAAATGAATGCAGGAACAGAACCCAATCCGTTAAAAAATGGCAATATATCATCGCGTCCGATGTTGTATCCAATGTAATAAGCCGAGGCTGTATTGCCTACTGCCATTAGCGCAAAAGCGGTGATAAAAAAGAATGCGAGTATGCGAAGCGGACGGTTGCGCACGAACTCGGTAAAAAGGTCGGAATATTTTACGCTGTCGGTTTTGTCCTTGCTCATCACCACGCGTTCTTTTGTTTGGGTGTAGCAAAAAAAGAGCAGACCAAATCCGACAATGGCATATACTGCCATTATCACAAACCATGTACCCGAAGCGGTAGAACTTTTCCAGTTGTTATCGGGCGCAAACATTTGTATCAGGAAAGGCACGGCGAACTGTACTGCCAAGCCTCCCATATTTGCCATAAACATGCGTGTTGATGTAAGTATGGTAATTTCGTTTGTGTCGCGGGTCAGCGATGCGTTCAAGGCGCCGTAAGGCACGTTTACCAGTGTATAGCATAGCGAAAGAGTAACGTATGTTATGTAAGCATACCACAGTTGTCCTGAAAATCCGTTCCAGAACGACAGAATCATTAGTCCGCTCAGCGGAATGCCGCCAAGTATCAGATAGGCGCGATATTTTCCAAGTTTGGGGTTGCGCTTGTCAACAAAAGCGCCTACAAACGGATCCCAAAGCACATCGACTAAACGGACAATGAGAAACATAACGGCTGCCGCCGCTGGCGCTATGCCAAATACATTTGTGTAAAAAATAAGCAGGTAAGTTGCTACTGTCTGATAAATGAGATTTTGAGCCAAATCGCCCGAACCAAAGCCTATGCGCTGCGCCCACGTCAGTTTATAAAATCCTTTTTCTTCTTTTATTGTACTCATAATTTTTATTTATTATTTTTATATGTAAAACGTAATTGATAATTAATATATACTATTTTTGAACAGAAAATTTATAGATACATCGGCTAAAATATTTCTCTCCCTGACGAATCACAGTGCTTGGAAAATCAGGTTGATTTGGACTGTCGGGATAATGCTGAGTTTCTAAACAAAATGCACCGCGAGCCGGATAATTAATTCCTGATTTTCCCTGCAATCGAGAAGCGCCCATACCTGTATAAAATTGAATTCCCGGTTCGTTTGTATAAACTTCCATTACAATGCCGCTAACCTTAGAAACTGCCATGGCTGCTAATTTATTAATATTTCCGCCTGTATTTAATACCCATGTGTGATCATAGCCTTTGCACAGTTTCAACTGCTCGCAGTCATCGTTGATATGTGCGCCGACAGGCTCGAGACGGCGCAAATCCATTGGCGTTCCGTCAACAGGCTGTATAGTGCCGACAGGTATAAATGATTCGTCAATTGGCGTAAATGCATCTGCGTTAATTTGAATCAAATGTTCAAGTACAGGAGTATTGAGTTCGCCCGAAAGATTGAAATAACTGTGATTACTTAAATTTATTACTGTTGTTTTATCACTAATGGCTTCATATTGTATATCGAGAGCATTGTCGTCTGTCAACTTATAAATTACTTTGACCTGTAAATTCCCGGGAAAGCCGGCTTCTCCGTCAGGCGAAAAATGCGATAGTTCTATCGTTTGTTCGTCTATTTGAACAGCATCCCATACACGCATGTGGAAGCCTCCCATTCCGCCGTGTAGACAATGTTTTCCGAAACCTGCCTGCAATTGATATTCTGCGCCGTCAAGTACAAATCGAGAATTTGCAATACGACCGGCGTATCTGCCCAACAAGGTTCCGAAATAACTGAAAGATTTGAAATAATCATTTATATTGGCAAATCCCAATACTACATCTGTCAGTTTTCCATTTCTGTCAGGCGTCATCAGTGAAACTACTCGTCCTCCGTAATTCGTAATACAGGCTTCAAGTCCGTTTTTATTTGTTAATGTATAAAGAGCGACCTGTTTGCCGCCTATTTCTGCAACAAAATCGGAAGGTATTAATCCCGAAAGAGTAGTTTTTTCTTCTGGGTATATAATTCTGTAATTTCCGCTTAAATGCATAAAAGCAAAAAGTTGGAGCAAGCCATCATAATAAGCATCGAAATAACCATCTTCATAAGGTTTGTGTTCCGCTTTCCAAAGTCTGTCGATAAATTCCCAACTTTTGGGATGCGAGCAGACTGACGAAACAGATGCCGAAGTTGATACAAGTCCTAATGAATGACGTAATGCCTTGTATCCGCCTGCGCCAAGCGTATCTTTAACAGCAGAGCCATCTGTGCTGTACTGGTCAACAAAAGAGTCAATGCCCTGTGAGTAAAGAAAATTTTGGATATTGTGTCCATACGATTGTTGCCATTCCCGATCTTTACACGACCACGAATAGTCGAGAGCGATATTCATGGGAACTCTCCATGAATCAAAACGAAATTCTTTTCCAATGATGCGTCCGTTATCGCGCGGCGTTCCGTCATATTCGGTTTGATCAGGATTTAAACCGGTTACAGGATGAATAGCCTTGTGAAGATAGGCTCTACTTGTTGCAGCACATTCTATCCAAAATTCAGAACGTCCATCATTTGCCCATTTTGCCCATACTTCATAAAAAGCAGGAACATGATAAGATGGATCAGTATAAGTATTTCCTCTTGTATCGGCAACAAAGTTAATGAGTTTATGTTTCATGTTTATAAAATTGGTAACTCCATTACTTCCATCTTTTGTCATGGCACAATTCAGTATATACTGCGCTTCTTTTAAATAATCAATTCCGGTATCATTACCCCAGCGGTTAGATGCAAAAATAAGCGCAGTAATGAAATACAGTTCTCCATCCGATGCAGGACCTTGTGCATTGCGAGTTCCATCTGTTTTGCAAGTCCATGCAAAATAACCTTCAAAAGGTCCATCGTGATGTTGCATATATTTTGTACTCCATCGCCATAATTTATCGAAAATGTCTTTTTTGTTAAATTGTACGGCAATCATCATTCCGTATGACATTCCTTCTGTACGCACATCGTGATTTTTGATGTCAGATATATAAGCAAGCGAATCTCCCTGTTCAAAATAAATTTTGTTGGCGCCTTCAAAAAGGTTATAAAAAATCTGTTTCAATTTTGCATTAATTTCATTTTGCGGATAGCCTGCTTCGGCAAACAAATTACGATACTGTTTTGTTTCAAAAGCGCCATTTTTCCATGGTTTCAATTCATGCGTTGTTTGCGAATGTGCATTAACAAATGTCATCGCTATTAGAAAACTCAAAAAAACAATTACTTTCATAATATTATTTGTATTATAAACAATATTTACTGTTTCAAGGCAGGAAGCAGATATTCCCAAATCAAGTCAAGTTCAGCCTGCATATTTTGAACAAAAGCAGTAGTAACAATAACAGCATCTTTATCAGGTATGATGATGATGTATTGCCCGCCTGTTCCGTCTGCCCTGAATGTGTTATGACGTCCACGCCACATTTGATAACAGTATCCTTGCAGCCAGTCAACTTCTTTTGTTTCTGGCGTGATGTTTTCAGGTCTTTGTCCAGCTGGAATCGACGCTGTCTGACGGGCGGTGGCTGTGTCGAACCATTCTTCGGGCAAAAGCCGTTTTTCATTCCATACTCCTTTTTGAAGAATAAACAATCCCATTTTTGCCAAATCTTCTGTTACAAGCGATAAACCCCAGCCTCCAGCATTTACGCCCTGAGGGCTTTCTTCCCATGTTACATTAGTTATTCCTAATGGATTAAATAAGCGCGGAGTCAGATAATCAATAATTTTTTCGCCTGTTACTTTTTGCACAATAGCTGACAGCATGTACGAAGCCATACTGTTATATATAAAGAAAGTTCCCGGTTCGTGTTCAACGGGAGCGGACAGAAAGCCTTTTACCCAGTCGGCATCCTGAATAAAGCGAACATGATTCGGCGCTATGTTATGACCTGTTGTCATAGTCAATAAATGATGTATTTCCATTTTCTTTAAGTTTTCACTTATTTCAGTCGGCAATTTATCAGGGAAAAAAGAAATTACTTTATCGGTTACTTTCAACTTTCCCTCTGCTATGCAAAAGGCAATAGATGTAGCTGTAAATGTTTTACTGACAGACCATAAAGGATGAGGACTGTCGGCGGTATTATCGCCAAACCAATGTTCCGATACTACTTTTCCGTGACGCAGAATCATCAAACTGTGGATGTCCTGTTTTTCTCTTTTAAATGCTTCTATATATTGCATAATATAATCAGCATCTACGTTTTCTGCCTCTGGCGCAGTACGCAACAAACTTTTTGTTACATCTTGCTGGGCGAATAATCCCAAACAGAAAAATTGCATGCACAAGGCAATGCATAACAATTTGCTTCCGATTTTTTGAATCTTTATTGTTTTCATCTATTATATCTTTATTTTAACTGTTATTTAGTCAACTTAATTATTAAATCACTTTTATTAAATTTTCAGGCTTTTTGCCCATATTATTCTTTATAATATTTAATGGTATGACAGTAATTCTCTTCCATTGTATTTGTAACTTTAACCGCTTTATACTTAGGCAATAATTTTAGTAAAAAGTTCTCAACCATTTTTCAAGTTCCTGCGTCCATTCGCGTTTGTAATAAAAATCGTCATTGTATCCCCATCCATGCCCTCCTGTCGGATATATGTGTAATGTTGCAGAAACATTATGTTCTCTGAGAGATAAATAGTAAGTTATACAATTTAATACCAAATTATCGTTTGACGAAACGGCTATAAATGCAGGAACCGTATTTTCCGTAACCTGTAATTCGCTCGAATATTTAATTTTTAATTCTTCCGAAGGATTTTCTCCAAGAAGACTTGAATGTAAACTGTTTCGATGACTTATGGCAGGATATAACAATATCTGAAAATCAGGTTGAACATCTTTACTCGAAGGTTGAGTAGATATTGTTGATGCTAAATGCCCGCCGGCAGATGCTCCCATTATTCCTATTTTATTTGGATTAATTTTCCATTTGGCAGCATTTTGTCTGAATATGCGTATTGCCTGTTCGGCATCCGAAACAGGAACTTCCGGATGTCCGTTTGGCATGCGATATTTTAAAACAGCATAAGTAATACCTAACGAAGTAAACCATTTATTCATGTCAAAGCCTTCGTGGTTTGGCGCCAATCGAAAATATCCACCACCGGGACACATGATAATAACCATACCGTTAGGTTTTTCCGGATGATATACAGTAACAGTTGGATTTGTTACATTTCCAATTCGCCCGTTTTCTAATTGAACTTCTTCTCCTGTAAGTCCGCTATCGTCAGGTGCGCCGTTTGTCCACAATTCTATAACTTCCATGTTTTGTGCCATAATCGATGTGCATAATCCAAACGTTAACAGAGTCAATAAATATCGTAATTGTTTCATAATAAATTATTAAAATTATACCAGGATTATTTAGTGAAAGAGGCAACCCGAAATGATTGCCTCATTTCATAACAACTTAATTTTGATTTAATAACCTCTGGTTATATATTTGGGGATTATCTGCCCTCTTTCCTTATCTCTCCATTCTCTTTCTCTGTAATACATATCAACGATATCAATTTTTTTCAGTGTTTCCAAATTCTGTACAGGTCGTTCCAAATTATACGGAATTGGCTGTTTGGCAAATGTTTGGAAATACAAAACGCAGGCATCTCTCCACCATATTGCATCGCTTGCCTGTATGTATAATTTATTT
>JAITLJ010000156.1 GCA_031277925.1 Prevotellaceae bacterium
TACATTTCGTACGAATTGCTTGCTGACGATTATATTCTACCAACATTCTATCCCTGCGACAGGACAGGTTTTCGTCATTGCACTAAATATCTGATCGAAAATTTTAATGTCGCATTATTATCTTTTTTTATTCGTAAGGAGCAACTATCTAAAATTTATGCGTAGACACAGGATTTTGCTGGTGCGCCGTATTTTGATGGCGTTTTGGTATTGGGTTGCAAAGGGTTCAAAATAAAAATCTCCGATAATTGCAAACAACTATCGGAGATTTTTTTACATTAATATTAATTGAATATTTATAAGATTATCATTTTATTTTGCCGCTTTTTCATCGATTGTGAGTTTTCCTGTTAGCATTTTTTGATAATCATCCATCGAGGCTACGACAAGATTGTCGAAGCGTCTAAGTCCTGTGCCTGCTGGAAGTTGATGTCCACAAATAACGTTTTCTTTCAATCCTTCGAGAGTATCTATTTTTCCGCGTATAGCCGCTTCGTTCAGTACTTTTGTTGTTTCCTGAAATGATGCTGCCGAGATATAGCTTGTTGTTTGCAGCGCTGCGCGTGTAATTCCCTGCAAAACCTGACTTGATGTAGCAGGCATTGCATCTCTTACTGTAACCTGTTTTTTATCTTTACGTTTTAGCATTGAGTTTGTGTCGCGCAAACTGCGTGCCGTTACAATCTGACCTTGTTTAAATTCGGGTGAATCACCACTGTCTTCAACAACTTTTTTATCATAAATCCAATCGTTTTCCTGCATAAATTCCCATTTATCTACAATCTGTTCGGGTAAAAATTTTGTGTCTCCCGGATCTATTATTTCTACTTTACGCATCATTTGTCGAACAATGACTTCAAAATGTTTATCGTTGATTTTTACTCCCTGCAATCGATAAACTTCCTGTACTTCGTTTACAATGTACTCTTGGACTTTTGTAGGACCTTGAATTAATAATATATCCAGCGGCGTTATTGCTCCGTCTGAAAGTGGCGTACCTGCTCTGACATAATCGTTTTCCTGTACAAGAATTTGTCGCGACAGCGGAACGAGGTATTTTTTTTCTTCGCCTGTTTTTGATGTTACAATAATTTCGCGATTACCGCGTTTTATTTTTCCTAACGAAATTTCTCCATCTATTTCGGATACAACAGCAGGATTGGATGGATTTCGCGCTTCAAACAGTTCTGTAACGCGCGGAAGTCCTCCGGTAATATCGCCCGCTTTGCCCAATGCTCGAGGTATTTTTACCAAAATATCGCCTGCTTTAACTTTTTGTCCTTCTTCAACAACAATATGTGCGCCTACGGGCAGGTTATACTGTTTTATTTCAGTATTTTTTGAATCAAATATCAGAACTATGGGGTTAAGATTTTTTTCACGTGATTCGATAATAACTTTTTCTTTGAAACCTGTCTGTTCGTCTGATTCTTCGCGATAGGTTTTGCCATCTATAAGTCCATCAAAACCGATTTTTCCTGCGTATTCCGAAATAATTACGGCGTTATAAGGGTCATAATCACAAATTATGTCGCCTTTATTTATTATAGTTCCGTTTTTGAAATACAAGCTTGCTCCATACGGAACATTGTGCGTATATAAGGTAATTCCTGTATTTACATCAACGATTCTCATTTCAGCCAAACGGCCTATAACCATATCAATGCTTTGTCCGTCGTCATTGACTTTTGTCACTGTACGAAGTTCGTCAATTTCGAGGCGACCGCCATAACGTGCAATTATTTTATTGTCGGTAGCTGCACCTCCGGCAACGCCGCCGACGTGGAATGTACGAAGAGTCAACTGTGTTCCAGGCTCGCCGATTGACTGGGCTGCAATAACTCCAACAGCCTCGCCGCGCTGTACCATTCGCCCTGTGGCAAGATTGCGTCCGTAGCATTTTGCGCAAACTCCTTTGCGTGATTCGCAAGTAAGTACCGAGCGAATTTCTACCTGCTCGATTGGAGATGAATCTATTTCGGTTGCTATTTCTTCGGTAAATTCATCGCCCGCTGCAATAATCAGTTCACCTGTCAACGGATGAAAAATATCATGTACGGATGTGCGTCCAAGTATTTTTTCGTATAATGATTCTACTACTTCATCGTTATTTTTTATTGCTGTAACAGTAAGTCCGCGCAATGTGCCGCAATCATCTTCGTTGATTATAACATCTTGTGAAACATCAACCAAACGCCGTGTAAGATAACCGGCATCGGCGGTTTTAAGAGCAGTATCGGCTAAACCTTTACGCGCTCCGTGAGTCGAAATAAAGTATTCGAGTACTGAAAGTCCTTCTTTGAAATTTGCAAGGATAGGGTTTTCGATGATTTGTCCGCCTTCGGCGCCTGATTTTTGTGGTTTAGCCATCAATCCGCGCATACCGCCAAGCTGACGAATCTGTTCTTTTGAGCCGCGAGCGCCTGAATCAAGCATCATGTATACGGGATTGAAGCCTTGTTTGTCGGAGGCAAGCTGGTTTAACAATATTTTTGTGATACGGGAATTTGTATGTGTCCAAATATCTATTATCTGGTTATAACGTTCGTTGTTGGTAATAAATCCCATGTTATAGTTATTCATTACTTCTTCAACCTGTGCATATCCTTCTTCTACGAGTTTGGCTTTTTCTTCGGGTACAATAACATCGCCGAGATTGAATGACAAACCGCCTTTAAATGCCATTTGATACCCTAAATTTTTAATATCATCAAGAAATTCGGATGTGCGTGCAATTCCTGTTTTTTTCAATACTTTACCTATGATGTCGCGTAAAGATTTTTTTGTAAGCAATTCGTTGATATAGCCTACTTCTTCCGGTACAATCTGGTTGAAGATTATACGACCTATTGTTGTTTCGATAATTTTGCTTTTTTCGGTTCCATCATCTGTTTTTGTGTTGATGCGAACTTTAACTATTGCATGCAAATCTGCCCTTTTTTCGTTATAAGCGATAATGGCTTCTTCTGTTCCGTAAAATACAAATCCTTCGCCCTGCGCATCTTTTCTTGGTTTTGTAATATAATACAAACCAAGCACCATATCCTGTGATGGCACTGTGATTGGGGCGCCGTTGGCAGGATTAAGAATATTGTGTGAACCAAGCATTAATAATTGCGCCTCAAGAATTGCCGCATTACCCAGAGGCAAATGAACTGCCATTTGGTCGCCATCAAAGTCGGCGTTAAAAGCCGTACATGCAAGCGGATGTAACTGTATGGCTTTCCCTTCAATCAATTTTGGCTGAAATGCCTGAATCCCCAGTCGGTGTAATGTTGGGGCGCGATTGAGTAAAACGGGATGCCCTTTCATCACATTTTCAAGAATATCATATACGACAGGGTCTTTTCTGTCAACTATTTTTTTTGCTGATTTTACGGTTTTAACTATTCCGCGTTCTATAAGTTTGCGGATTACGAATGGTTTGTACAGTTCCGAAGCCATATCTTTTGGCAAACCGCATTCGTGCATTTTCAGTTCGGGTCCAACAACTATTACTGAACGCGCTGAATAATCTACGCGTTTACCCAACAAATTTTGGCGAAAACGTCCCTGTTTGCCTTTCAGAGAATCGGAAAGAGATTTTAATGCGCGATTTGATTCTGTTTTTACGGCATTGGATTTGCGTGAATTATCGAACAGTGAATCAACGGCTTCTTGCAGCATACGTTTTTCGTTTCGAAGAATCACATCGGGAGCTTTTATTTCAATAAGTCGTTTAAGTCTATTATTGCGGATTATTACGCGGCGGTACAAATCGTTCAAATCGGATGTAGCAAAGCGACCTCCGTCAAGTGGCACCAGAGGGCGTAATTCGGGTGGAATAACCGGAAGCACTTTCATAACCATCCATTCGGGTTTGTTTATATCTTTGGCTTCGCGGAATGCTTCAACCACGTTTAGACGTTTAAGCGCATCTGCTTTACGCTGTTGAGATGTTTCGGTATTTGCCTTGTAGCGCAGCGAATATGAAAGTTCATCCAAATCAAGTTCGGAAAGGAATTTATAGATAACTTCAGCGCCCATTCCTGCTACAAATTTGTTTGGATCTTCGTCATCAAGCAGTTGATTGTCTTTTGGCAATGTTGCTATCAAATTATCATATTCATCTCCTGTAAGCAGGTCATATTTATTGACGCCGTCAGCCTTTTTTATTCCGGGATTAACAACTATGTATTTTTCGTAATAAATAATTGATTCCAGTTTTTTGGCAGGAATACCGAGCAAATAACCTATTTTATTGGGATTTGAACGAAAATACCAGATATGAGCTACCGGCACTATCAACGAGAGGTGTCCTACTCGTTCACGTCGTACTTTCTTTTCGGTAACTTCAACGCCGCAGCGGTCGCAAACTATACCTTTGTATCGTATGCGTTTATATTTTCCGCAATGACATTCATAATCTTTTACAGGTCCGAAAATGCGTTCGCAAAACAAACCATCGCGTTCGGGTTTATATGTTCTGTAATTTATTGTTTCAGGCTTAAAAACTTCACCACTCGAATGTTCTAATATTTCTTCGGGTGATGCCAAACCGATTTTAATTTTATTAAAGTTACTTTTAACTTTATTTTCTTTTTTTAAAGCCATTGTATTCTGTTTTATTAATAAGAATTTCTACTTTATAAATAATTTTCAGACAGTATGTATTTTTAGTACGTACAATGAAATAATTTTTACTATTCAAGTTTAACGCTTAAAGCTAAACCTTTCAATTCGTGCAACAACACGTTTAATGATTCAGGTATTCCGGGTACAGGCATTGGGTCGCCGCGCACAATTGCTTCGTAAGCTTTTGCTCTGCCAATAACGTCATCTGATTTTATCGTCAATATTTCCTGCAAAATATTTGATGCTCCGAATGCTTCAAGCGCCCAAACTTCCATTTCTCCAAAACGTTGTCCTCCGAATTGGGCTTTACCTCCAAGTGGCTGCTGCGTTATAAGCGAGTATGGACCTATTGAACGCGCGTGCATTTTATCGTCAACCATGTGTCCGAGTTTTATGTAATATATAACGCCTACTGTTGCCGGCTGGTCAAACAGTTCGCCTGTTCCTCCATCTCGCAAGTAAGTTTTTCCGTAACGTGGAAGTTTTGCTTTGTCGGTATATTTACAAATATCGTCAAGTGTTGCGCCATCAAAAATAGGCGTTGCAAATTTCAGATTCAATTCTTTGCCTGCCCAGCCGAGAACGGTTTCGTAAATTTGTCCCAAGTTCATACGTGAAGGCACTCCAAGAGGATTAAGCACTACATCAACTATACTGCCATCTTCAAGAAAAGGCATATCGGCATCGCGAACTATACGAGCCACAATACCTTTGTTTCCGTGTCGTCCTGCCATTTTATCGCCTACGCGTATTTTGCGTTTTTTAGCAATATAAACTTTTGCAAGTTGCACTATTCCAACGGGAAGTTCGTCGCCAATCGTAATATTGTATTTTTTGCGTTTGCTTTCGGCATCCAATTCTTTATATTTTATTAAGTAATTGTTGATTACTTTTTTGATGACTGTATTTTTTTCCTTGTCTGTTGTCCATTTGTTAGGATTAATTAAAATATAATCAACATCTTCAAGAATTTTTGCTGTAAATTTGGTTCCTTTTGCAATTATTTCAACTCCGTAATAATCTACAATCGTTTGAGATGTTCTTCCATCGAGCAGTTCGGTAAGTTTTCCGACAAGTATATCTTTTAATTTGGCTGTACGTTTTTCGAAATCAGTATCTACCTGCAAAAGCAATTGCTTTTCGTTTTGTTTCGACGATTTTTTGTTGTCTTTTATAACGCGTGAAAACAGCATTTTATTGATAACTGTTCCGTGTAACGATGGCGTTGCTTTGAGCGAGGCATCTTTTACGTCTCCTGCCGTATCGCCGAATATTGCGCGTAAAAGTTTTTCTTCGGGCGACGGGTCAGATTCGCCTTTTGGGGTAATTTTACCTATAAGGATATCTCCCGGCTCTACATTTGCGCCAATGCGTATGATGCCGTGTTCGTCCAAATCTTTTGTTGCGTCATCGCTTACATTCGGAATGTCGGATGTCAGTTCTTCGAGTCCGCGTTTTGTTTCGCGCACTTCCATAATATATTCATCAATATGTATTGATGTGTACATGTCATCTCTCACCATTCGTTCCGACAGTACAACGGCATCTTCAAAGTTGTAGCCTTGCCATGGCATAAAAGCGACTTTCAGGTTGCAGCCCAGTGCAAGTTCTCCGCCTTGAGTGCAATAGCCTTCGGTGAGAATATCATCTTTTTTTACTCGCTGTCCTTTACGCACTATCGGTCGCAGATTGATACACATGCTTTGATTTGTTTTGCGATAAATAGGAATTTTACAAATCATTATTTCAGGGTCAAAACTTATAAAGCGTTCTGTTTCTGTTGCGTCGTATTTTATATGTATTTCGTTTGCGTCAACATATACTATTTCGCCGTTATCGGCAGCTGTGATTTGTGTACGTCCATCAACTACAATCTGACTTTCCAGTCCTGTGCCGACTATCGGAGCTTCGGGAGCGATTAATGGAACTGCCTGACGCATCATGTTTGAACCCATAAGAGCGCGGTTGGCATCGTCGTGTTCAAGAAATGGAATCAGCGATGCTGCTATTGATGCTATTTGATTTGGTGCAACGTCCATCAAATCTATTTTATTATGTTCTGCCAGTGGAAAATCGGCTTCAACGCGTGATTTTACACGATTTTCGGCAAAAAAACCATCTTTGTTTAATTTTGCATTGGCTTGTGCAATGGTTTTCGATTCTTCATCTTCGGCGCTGTAATATTTTACGTTTGAATTGTCCAAATCTACTTTGCCTTCGTTCACATCGCGATATGGAGTTTCAATAAATCCGAGATTATTTATCTTTGCATAAACACAAAGTGATGATATTAAACCGATATTTGGACCTTCGGGCGTTTCAATAGGGCACAGGCGACCGTAATGCGTATAGTGTACATCTCGTACTTCAAATCCTGCGCGTTCGCGCGAAAGTCCGCCGGGTCCAAGAGCCGACAAACGGCGTTTATGAGTCATTTCTGCCAATGGATTTGTTTGATCCATAAATTGTGACAGCTGGTTTGTTCCGAAAAAGGAATTTATAACCGATGAAAGTGTTTTTGCATTTATCAAATCTATGGGCGTAAACACTTCGTTATCGCGTACATTCATTCGTTCTCTGATTGTTCGGGACATACGAGCCAGTCCTATACCAAATTGATTTGCAAGTTGTTCTCCTACTGTGCGTACTCTTCTGTTGCTTAAATGGTCGATATCATCTACATCTGCTTTAGAATTTATAAGCTGTATAAGATATTTTATAATTGCAATAATATCTTCACGTGTAAGAACTCTGATTTCGGGAGAGATATTCAGATTTAGTTTTCTGTTGATGCGAAAACGACCTACATCGCCTAAGTCATAACGTTTATCAGAGAAAAATAATTTGTCGATTACATCTCGCGCTGTAGCTTCGTCCGGTGGTTCGGAACTGCGTAACTGACGATATACGTAAGTTACCGCATCTTTTTCCGAATTGCATGGATCTTTCTGTAAAGTATTATGTATGATTGCATAATCGCTTGAATTTACAGTTTCTTTATGTACAAGTATTGATTTTGTGCCCGATTCAATAATAGCGTTTATATGCTTTGATTCTATTATTGTTTCGCGGTCAATAATTACTTCGTTACGTTCAATTGATACAACTTCTCCTGTATCTTCATCAACGAAATCTTCCACCCACGATTTAAGTACGCGGGCAACCAGACGGCGACCTGCTACCTGTTCCATATTTTCGGATGTAACTTCTATTTCATCGGCAAGGTCGAATATTTCAAGAATATCTTTATCCGATTCAAAACCTATGGCGCGCAACAACGTTGTAACCGGCAGTTTCTTTTTGCGATCGATATATGCATACATCACATTGTTAATATCGGTAGCAAATTCAATCCACGAGCCTTTGAACGGGATGATTCTTGCCGAATATAATTTTGTTCCGTTTGCATGTATGCTTTGTCCGAAGAACATTCCCGGTGAGCGATGTAATTGAGATACAACAACGCGTTCGGCTCCGTTTATCACAAATGTTCCCTGCGAAGTCATGTATGGAATCATTCCGAGATACACGTCCTGTATTACTGTATCAAAATCTTCGTGTTCGGTATCTGTGCAATACAGTTTAAGTTTAGCTTTCAACGGAACGCTGTATGTTAAACCTCTGTCAAGACATTCTTCAATCGTATAGCGTGGAGGGTCGATAAAATAGTCAATAAACTCTAAAACGAAATTATTTCGAGTGTCAGTTATTGGAAAATTATCTTGAAAGACTTTAAAAAGTCCTTCGTTTCTCCTGTTTTCGGCTGTTGTTTCAAGTTGAAAAAAATCTTTAAACGATTTTAACTGGATTTCCAAAAAATCAGGGTATGGAAATTGAATTTTCGACGATGCGAAATTTATTCTGTTTGTTTTATTCTGAAGCATTTTTGTGAAATTTTTTCAAAACTTTTTAATGACAAAAAGGCTTAGAACCCTTTTTTAAGGTTCTAAACCTAAAATAAAAGCCCGACAAGCGGAAGTTAAGTTTATTTAATTTCAACTTCTCCGCCTGCTTCTTCTATTTGACTTTTGATTTGTTCTGCATCGCCTTTGGCAATTTTTTCTTTAATCGCTTTTGGCGCTGCATCAACTAATTCTTTGGCTTCTTTCAAACCAAGACCTGTGATATCTTTTACAAGTTTCACTATTTGAAGTTTTGCTTGTCCTGCTGATTTTAAAATTACGTCAAATTCGGTTTGTTCTGCTACAGGAGCAGCTTCGCCTGCTGCCGGCGCTGCAACTGCAACGGCTGCTGCTGCCGGCTCGATACCGTATTCTTCTTTCAAAATGTTTGCAAGTTCTTGAACTTCTTTAACAGTTAGATTGACTAACTCTTCTGCAAATTTTTTAATATCTGCCATTTTATTTTTTTTTATAATTATTAATAATTTTTTTGTTTTTTTATTCTGATTTTTCAGACAGTGTTTTAACTATGCCTGCTAATTTACCGCCGGCTGACTGTAATGCCGAAATGACATTTTTAGCCGGTGATTGCAACATTCCAACAATCTCGCCAATAAGTTCTTCGCGAGATTTGATGTGTATCAATGCATCAAGATTATTTTCGCCTATAAACAGACATTCTTGTACGTAAGCGCCTTTCAATACCGGTTTGCCGTGCTTCTTGCCAAATTCTTCAATTAATTTGGCAGGTGTGTTTGGCGTATCGGTTATCATTATTGATGTTGGTCCTTGCAGTATTGAATATAAATCTGACTCGGGAAAATCTTTTTGCTCTAAAGCTTTTTTAAGCAGAGTATTTTTTACTACTATGAGTTTGATGTCTTTTTCAAAACACAGTCTGCGTAATTTTGATGTGTTTTCTGCATTCAAACCTGAAATATCTGCTATGTAGAAGTTAGGAGCTTTATTTAATTCAGCAACTAATCCATTAATTAACGCGTTTTTTCCTTCTTTTCTCATAATCTCGACAGTTTAATTTGCGTCACTTATTGTTTTTGGGTCAATAGACAAACCGCGGCTCATTGTTGATGAAATGTGTACGCTTTTCACGTACGTGCCTTTTGTGGCTTGCGGTTTCAATTTCACTATGGTGTCTAAAAGTTCTTTTGCGTTTTCTGCTATAGCTTCAGGGCTGAAAGATACTTTTGCTACCGATGCATGAACTATACCGAATTTATCGACCTTAAAATCAATTTTACCTGCTTTAACTTCTTTAATTGCTTTGCCTACATCCATTGTTACTGTTCCGGTTTTGGGATTAGGCATTAATCCTCGAGGTCCAAGAATGCGTCCGAGAGCGCCAACTTTTGCCATTACGCTTGGCGTACAGATAATTACGTCAATATCTGTCCAGCCTCCTTTGATCTTGTCGATATATTCGTCAAGACCAACGTATTCGGCGCCTGCTTCTTTTGCTTCTGTTTCTTTATCCGGAGTAACAAGGGCAAGTACTCGTATCGTTTTTCCCGTGCCATGCGGGAGTGTTACAACGCCTCTGACCATTTGATTTGCTTTTCGAGGGTCAACGCCAAGGCGAACATCCAAATCTACTGATGCATCAAATTTTGTATAAGATATTTCTTTCAACAATTTTGCGGCTTCAATCAACTTGTAAGTTTTTCCTGCTTCTATCTTGGCATCGGCTGCTTTTTGATTTTTTGTAAGCTTACTCATCTCCACATGAAATTTTTAGTTTAACTTCGGCTGGAATATCTCCTGTTACGGTGATACCCATACTTCTTGCTGTTCCTGCTACCATTCTCATTGCCGATGCAATGGTGAATGAATTTAAATCAGGCATCTTACTTTCAGCTATTGCTCTCACTTGATCCCATGTGATTTTTGCTACTTTATTACGGTTGGATTCAGCAGAACCTGACTGTATTTTTGCAGCTTCTTTCAATTGTACGGCAACCGGTGGCTGCTTTACAACGAAATCAAATGATTTATCGGTGTAAACGGTGATAATTACAGGTAATATTTTACCTGCCCTATCTTGAGTTCTTGCATTAAACTGTTTGCAAAACTCCATTATGTTTACGCCTTTAGAACCTAACGCAGGACCCACCGGAGGCGACGGATTTGCCGCTCCTCCTTTAATTTGTAATTTTATTAGTCCAGCAATTTCTTTTGCCATTTCAAAATACTTTTAATTTATTCTTTTTGTACTTGTACGAAGTCTAATTGCAGTGGTGTTTGCCGTCCGAAGATTTTTACCATCACTACAAGTTTCTTCGTTTCTTCATTTACTTCTTCTATGGTGCCTGAAAATCCGTTGAAAGGTCCATCTGTAACTTTAACGGGTTCTCCTACTATAAAAGGTATGATTATTTCTTCGCCATCCGAAGCCATTTCATCTACTCTTCCCAATATTCTGTTAACTTCATTTTCGCGCAACGGGACAGGATCGCCTCCTTTTTTTTCTGTAAGAAATCCCGAAACATTTGGAATATTGCGTAATATATGCTGTACTTCTCCGGTAAGAACAACTTCAACCAAAACATATCCCGGATAGAATACCCGTTCTTTCAGAATTTTTTTACCATTTTTTACCTGATAAATCTTTTCTGTAGGAATAAGCACTTGCGAAACATATCCTTTCAAACGTTTTTCGTTTTCTATATATTCTTTCGCTTTTCTTTCTTTTCCGCCTGCCGCTCTAAGAACATACCATTTTTTTACAGGTTCGTTCATATCTAATTTCTCTTTTTATAAAATTATAAATTTCTACATATTATTATAAATAAATTTCATGACATTCTCGAGAGTAATATCCATTGCAAAAATAACAATTGCAAAAATCAGTGAAGCAAGCATTACTAATAATGCGCTGCTTTGCAACTCCTTCCATGTTGGCCATGAAACTTTGTTCACAAGCTCTGTATAGGCATTTTTCAGATATGTTTTAATCTTTTTTATCATTTTTAATAATTTTTTATTTGCAAACTCTGGTGTGGAAGCCGCCATTGTTTACCTGTTATTAAATACAAATCATTAAGTCGTAACTCTTAATAATTTTGCAGGGGTGGAGAGATTCGAACTCCCATCAACGGTTTTGGAGACCGCTATTCTGCCCTTGAACTACACCCCTGAACTTCGACTACATAAATAGTCGAATGTTTTTGAATTATTATTCTAATATTTTAGTAATCTGACCTGCGCCAACTGTGCGTCCGCCTTCGCGAATGGCAAAGCGTAATCCTTGATTGATCGCAACAGGGTAAATCAACTTAACATTAATTGTTACGTTATCGCCGGGCATTACCATTTCAACGCCTGCTGGAAGTTGTACTTCTCCCGTTACGTCAAGCGTACGCAAATAGAATTGTGGACGATATTTGTTGTGGAAAGGTGTGTGGCGTCCGCCTTCTTCTTTCTTTAATACGTAAATTTCTGCTTCGAATAAGGTGTGTGGAGTAATCGAACCCGGTTTTGCTATTACCTGTCCGCGTTTTACTTCTTTTTTGTCAATACCTCGAAGTAATAAACCTACATTATCGCCTGCTTCGCCCGAGTCGAGTATTTTACGAAACATTTCTACGCCAGTACAAGTTGTTTTCCTTGGTTTTTCGCCAAGCCCTATGATTTCCATTTCATCTCCTATTTTAATGATACCTGTTTCTATACGACCTGTAGCAACTGTTCCGCGTCCTGTGATTGAGAATACGTCTTCAACAGGCATAAGGAATGGTTTTTCGTTGTCGCGAACAGGAATCGGAATATACGAATCAACAGCATCCATAAGTTCTATAATTTTTTCTTCCCATTGGGGATCGCCGTTCAATCCGCCTAATGCAGAGCCGCGAATAACAGGAGCATTATCGCCGTCATAGTTGTACTTGCTCAACAAGTCGCGAACTTCCATTTCTACAAGGTCTAACATTTCAGGGTCATCTACCATGTCGCATTTGTTCAAAAATACAACAATTTTAGGAACATTTACCTGACGTGCCAGAAGTACGTGTTCGTTTGTTTGAGGCATTGGACCATCTGTTGCTGCAACAACCAGAATTGCTCCGTCCATTTGAGCCGCGCCTGTTACCATGTTCTTCACATAATCGGCGTGTCCGGGACAGTCAACATGTGCATAGTGACGTGATGCGGTTTGATATTCAACGTGTGCCGTATTGATTGTAATACCACGTTCTTTTTCTTCGGGAGCATTGTCAATCTGGTCGAATGTCATAATTTGTGAAAGACCTTTTTTTGCCAATACCATTGTAATAGCTGCGGTAAGTGTTGTTTTACCGTGGTCAACGTGACCTATCGTTCCTACATTAACGTGAGGTTTCGATCTGTCGAATTTTTCTTTTGCCATAATTTTTTATTTTTTTAACGTTAAAAATATATTAATACAATTTTTATTTTCAAATTTTCTTTTACTGTTTTCATTTTACATAAAACTTTATCTGTTTTTGAGTTAGAGCCGGCGGCGAGAATTGAACTCGCGACCCCTTCCTTACCAAGGAAGTGCTCTACCTCTGAGCTACGCTGGCATGTCACGTTCTTACATTACATTTTTCTTAACAAAGACAGCGACTTTGAATACACAACAATAAACCCCGACAATCCTTGCTTAAGACTCGGAACTTATTTATTTTGAGCGGAAGACGAGGTTCGAACTCGCGACCCTTAGCTTGGAAGGCTAATGCTCTACCAACTGAGCTACTTCCGCATTTATGTGGGAGAAGATGGATTCGAACCACCGAAGGCGTACGCCAGCAGATTTACAGTCTGCCCCATTTGGCCACTCTGGTATTCTCCCTTGATAATTAATAACTGTTGCGCAAAAATAATTTTCGTCTTCAATATATTAATTTTGAGCCTCTTGTCGGATTCGAACCAACGACCCCGAGATTACAAATCACGTGCTCTGGCCAGCTGAGCTAAAGAGGCTTTCGCTCCCTAAAAATTAGAAACCCTAAAATTTTGGAAGTGCAAAGATACAACTTTTTTCAAAATCACAAATATATTTTCTTT